>NZ_CP079865.1:6309091-6609524 GCF_025263565.1 Mycobacterium sp. SMC-8 | reverse complement strand
ACCGATGATCCATCCCCGCACCGGCGCCCCCGCCGACTTCCTGTTCACTCACCACGGGAAAAGACTGTCCCAGAACGCAATACGCGAAGAACTGAACCGGGCGGCCCAAGCTGCTGGCCTGGGGACACATCACACCGCATCAACTGCGACACACCTATGCCACTGCACTGATCAACGCTGGAGTATCGCTGCAGGCCCTCATGGCACTGCTGGGCCACGTCTCCTCCCAGATGAGTCTGCGATATGCCCACCCTCTTCGACCACACCGTACGCACCGAATACGAACGCGCCTTGGACCTGGCCAAAGGTCATATCGGAGCAGCACCTTACACCACCACCGCAGTCGGGTTGCCGCTGACCGATATCACCGGCGCCGGCTAGAAGAACACCCCGGCCATCAAATCCCGCCTGGCCGGCGGTTACTGCCTACGCGCACCCGCGCAAGGTTCCTGCCCGAATGACCACATCTTCGCACCCTGTCCCCGCTTTCACCCCGACGCCACCCCCCTCGCTCTCCTTGCCGCCCAACGCATCGACGCCCACGATCTGGCCGTAGACGCAGCAACACGGGGATGGATCAACGAAGCCGACCGCCACCGCAAGCTCGTCTCCCGACTCGGCGCGCTCATCACCGCAGCGGCATCCGCATGAACAGACACGCCCTGCTGCGCGTCGAACGGGTCTGCGCCAACCTCGCCACCGCGCCGGCCGGCCCATCACCTTCACCGCCGTCGCCGAGCACGCCCAGATCAGCCGCGCCACCACCTCTACCGCGACCGCCAGCTCCGCGCCATCGTCGACGAACGCCGCACCCGACAAACCGACGCCCGCACCCTCACCGGCCTGGCCACCGACGTCGCCCACCTACGCACCGCCGTCGAAGAAACACTCGCCGCACGCGTCAAACGCCACGACGAACAACTCCGCAAGCTCACCACACCACCCCGACAATGAACCTCTCCGCCACGCCAACACAGCTCCCTGAGCCCGCTGTTAGCCGGTCAAGCCTTCGACAACGCGCTGGCTGAGACGACCATCGGCCTGTACAAGAACGAATGTGTCCGGGCGGATTCCCCGTTTCGCCGCGGCCCGCACAGAACACCGTGGGCGACGTCGAGGCCATCCTCCGCCGACTACGTCGCCTGGAGTACAACCAGCAGCGCCTGATGCACCGCCTCGGACGCATTCCGCCGGCCGAAGCCGAAGCCCGCTACTATTCCCAACTCGTGACCGGTAGACCGGCCGGATCACAGAAACCTGAGGAGTACATGAAACCCGGGACGGTTCAAACTCCGTTTTTGCTGGAATAGACGCACCTTCTTCGGTGGGTGTTGGCTCCTTCCGAGAATGGTTGCGGAACGTCGCCATCGATCCAGGGGGCGACGTGCCTCTGGAAACGGTCGGAAATGGAGGAGCTGTTTCGGCTGCCAGAGCCGGCTACTTCCGACGTGCTGCCTCCGGGGTCGGCATTGGCGATGGCTCCTCCGCCACCCAAGACGATGAGGGGATCGGAGACATCGAGCCCACCCGCGGCCCACATGCCGCCAATTCGGCAACGTTCGTTGCCTGAACCCCCGGCCCCCGGCCCCACCGCTGTGTCCAGACCTTCTGCGTGGCTCTGGGAGGGGCCGATCAGGCCGATGGACTGTCGGCGAGGTGCTCCCTGCGCCGCGTAATTCGTCGACTTGTTCCACAAGATCGCGCTGCAGCCTGGGGCGACAGTCCAATCGCCCGTGCCGGCCGCCACACGGCGTACCCCGTCGTCACGCAGGCCGGCCAGCTTGGGGTCAACTCCTGTAGATCGAGCGCCCTCGCGTAGTAGGCGTCATCGGTGAAAAAATTCGGGTTTGATCCGAAAGAAGTTTGCCAACGCAGCCATTGTCGCGCCGGGACGGATTCGATCCGGTTTCCCGATCTCAGCTGCGACAGGTAAGGGGGCTGACATCGTCGAAGCCCTCTGCCTTCAGCGCTGCCACCACTTCGGCTGAGGTGTGCGGTCCCCGGCCTGGCGGATAAACCGTGTCGAACAGTCCGGTTCAATCGCTCTGCAAATGTAGTCATCATCCGCTCCCACCCCGTGAGAGCCTTCGAAGGTGGCGTGCTGTGCCCGCCAATTCAGGATAGATACTGGACCGGTAATCGCCACCTTATTGGCGAGTTCGGACGGCACTGAATTGAACCGCTGGCGCAGCACTCGACCCACTGGGCGTTTGCTCCGGTGACGCGTCCCGCATGCGTCCACCCCTCTTCCACGCGTTCGGGGACCCGTGCCGGCGACGAGCTATCGCCCTGTCCTGCAAGCGGTATGGGGTTGCTCAGCTGCGTGTATCCGCCGGCCATGGGCGGCGCCCGAAATGAATGCATCCGAATTCCCCTGGCTGAAAACACTTCTGGCCGCCCGCAGGGGAAACCCGAATTCGATCCCTTCTTCGCCGTGCGCAGGTGGCGCCCTCTATGCTCCGATCACCACCTCGGCGTCGACGGTGGTGACGCCCGAACGCTGGGACCGTCTCCAGCCGGCGGCGATGGCGCTCCTGAATTTGCCGCACCCACTGGCTGATGGCGAGATCTTCTGCGGCCTGCTCGACGCCACCGCTGAGCATGGCGACCTCCGTCGCACCGTGCAGGACGCGACCCGCAGGCGTTGCCGGCGTCTATCGCTGACCGTTCGGGCGTAGAGAGTATTTCCCTAGTTGAATACGCGGGTTCGATTCCCGTCGCCGTATGTACCCCATCGAAGGTGACGGCGTGGCGCAACGCTGCGCCGGCCGGCGTTTCGTGGGCGCCGCAGAACCCTTATGCCCGGTCATCCTGCGAGGACCAGCGACACGTGCGATTTTGGTCCTGACGGGCGCACGCGGTCGACGCGCGTCAGCCGAGCAGACTCCTGTTGGAACTCAATGACCCGGATCTAGGGGAGATTTCTTGTGACTTCTGCGGTAGGCCAGCCGGAAAACGCCGATCGTCGACCCTTCCCGAAACTCGTGCCGCACAGGTGTGGAAAGTGTTTTTGGCGTCTGGGGTGCTGGCGATCATCCTCGGCGTGCTGATGCTGGTGTGGCCGGGAAAGACCGTCCTCGTCGCCGCGGCGCTGTTCGGTGTGTCACTGCTTGTCGTCGGCCTTGGACAGCTGTTCATTGCGATGGCGGCGGACCTATCGGGTGGTGGTCGCGCACTCCTGTTCGTCAGCGGCGCCGTATCGGTAATTCTCGCGGTTCTGACCTTTCGGTACTTCGGCGAACCGTTCTCGATTCTGCTGTTCAGCATCTACATCGGTATCAGCTTCATCATCAGAGGGGTCGCGACGACGGTCGCGGCGATCAGCGGCACCGAAACGTCTGGACGTGCCTGGGATATCTTGTTCGGAATCGTGTCCGTGCTGGCCGGCATCGTCGTGCTGCTGCTGCCGTTCTCGTCGATCGTCCTTCTCGCCATGGTGACGGGCGCGTTCCTCGTTGCCCTCGGCCTGTTCGAGATCGTGTCCGCGTTCAATGCTCGCCGCGACCGCGCCAAGGTGCCGGTGAACGTGCGTACGGCAACGGCCACATGGCGCGAATACGCGGGTTCGGTTCCAGTCATCAGCTCTACTGGACCCACCTGTTGTCGTTGCATCGGTACTCGAAAACTGCTGGAGCACCGGGGTTCCCAGGAGACACGATGTCGACGATGGAGAAGCGGGCGACCGCCGTCGACAGTCGACGTGTCGACCCGGCCGCGCAGGGAGTGGGCGCTCGTGTCAAGCAGAAGCGCCCGGCCAAGTCCTGACCTCGCGCCATGTCCTCGCAGGCCCACAATCCACCCTGAGATCGGGCCTGAGGAGGGAAGCGGTTCACGTCCTTTGTGCCCAATGCTCATAGGCATGAGTAGCACCGACAACGCGCGGCGGGACCGCCTCGATGAGCGCTCCCTTCTTCTGGGCGCCGGGTTCAAGGAAGATGAACGTGAGCTGGTGCTCGACGAACTGTCCGCGCTGGGTCCGCACCTGGCCAGGTGGGATCCGAGCGAAGTCCAAGTCGAGGTGTCAGTGCGCGAGCGCGGCGGTAAAGAGCAGAGCGTAACGCTGCGCGCGTTTCTGCCGGGCTTCCCGCCGCTGGTGGCTGTTGGCCAGGACCGGGGTCTCATGCGGGCCCTCGCCGAAGCCAAGAGGGACCTGATCACTCAGATCGATCGGCACAAGACCGAGCGTGACCCCAAGAGCAATCGTCAGCTGCGGCGCGACACCATCCGCCACCCTGGGTTGAACGCCGGCGCGGGATCGTGAGTAAGCACAGCCGAGCGGCGACGCTGACGCCGGACGAGATCGCCCTTCTCGAGGCTGAGCTCGAAGAACTGAAGCGGCGCCGCGAGCGCGTGGCGGCCGACCTCGACAGCATCCGCGATACGGTCGGCGACCTCATCGACGCCGATGCGGCCAACCAGATCGCTCTCGCCGACCAGCTGGCCGCAATCGACGACCGGATAGCCGAAATCAACTGGCATCTGCACGGTGGGCCACCCGAGTCTGAGGTGCCCGGCGCGCTGCCGGACGGGACCGAGGTGACGGTGCGCTATCGAATGGGGAGCTCGACCGCCTGCGGGTGGTCGCCGTCGTCCGAGAGGTGCCGGTCGTGGACGAGCACGCGTTAACGCCGGACAGCCCGATGGGGCTCGCCCTGGCAGGCCATCAGCCAGGGGACGTCGTGACATACGAGACGCCGCAGGGACCACTGCAGGTCGAGCTGGTCGACATCCGGTATCCCGATTAACGGGCCTTGGCGCGCATTGGAGTGCCCCACCAGAGCCGAAAGACGCCGTGGATCTGAGCTGCACGCGCCTGTACTTCCCAAGTGGAGGCGTGCATCACACGCGGGCCGTCTTACAGAACTTCAAGCGGGGTCGGCCGGGTAGGTGGAGGAACGCTCGGTCGAGGTCTCGCAGGTCGTTGCGGGTCAGCTCGATGTCTCGGGCGGCGGCGTTTTGCCTGACGTGGGAGGGAGTTCGGGCGCGTGGGATAGCGGCGACCCCGTCGTGCTGCAACACCCACGCCAGCACGATCTGTGCCGGAGTGGCGTTGTGCCGCTGCGCAATCGGTCGCAGCGCCGGGTTGGCGAGCAGCCGGCCTTGCTCGATTGGCGAATAGGCCATCGTCAATATCCGATGTTGGGACAGCCACGGTATCAGCGCGTACTCCGGGCCGCGGCGGGTCAGGTTATAGAGAATCTGATTCGTCTCGACCTCATTACCACCTGGGACGCCCGACAATTCGATCATGTCGTCGATATCGAGATTGCTCACGCCCCAGTGGCGGATCATCCCGTGGAGCTTCAAGTCGGCGAAGCCTTCAATAGTTTCGATCAGCGGGATGCTACCGCGCCAGTGCAGCAGGTAAAGATCAATGTAGTCAACGCCGAGCCTGCCCCGAGGCTTTGCGCAGCGCACGCGCGCACGGTGCCCAATCGGGTTGCGTGGTGCGGTAGTACCTTGTCGACAAGAAATACTTCATTGCGCCGTCCCGCGATCGCCTCGCCGACCAAGACTTCCGCCGCGCCGTTGCCGTACATCTCGGCGGTGTCGATCACCGTCATTCCCAAGTCGATTCCAAGCCGGATCGCGGTGATCTCCTCGGCCCGGTACCCCGGACTTTCGGCAAAATGCCAGGTGCCCTGACCGAGGGCGACGATCTTCTCGCCGGAGCGCAACGATACCGAGCGAGGTGAGTTCATCCTCCAATCGCCTTTCTGACACCCCTGTTGGCGGGAAGGCCACGGGTCCGCCGGACTGCCCCAATTCTGCAGGCGGCATCACGCACTGCACTTCGACCTCACAGGGCACAACTGCGCCACACATGTGGTTTTTACGGGTCCAAGCGCCATCGGTCGATGATGAACTCCCACAGTTCACTTCAGCTGCGATACCACTGACCGGTGGCAGTGATGGCCGGGAGCCGCCTGGATCGCTTGCCACGCAATGCATTCATTGAAATAAGAAACAAAAAGACACATGTTCAGCTGGACCTTTCACCGATCTTGGAGAGGAATTTCACGCTATTTCAACAGGATTGATGTGATCTTGGAAATTGCTCGTTATGTTCTGGGCTGTCATCGTCGATCACAGAAGGGGGGCGCCATGACCTTTCTTGCCCCGTTGGTCACCGCAAGCGTGGCGCTGGTGGGGGCCGGAGTCATCACAGTCACGCCGGTCACTCCGACGACAGCGCAAATGAGGGCTGCTGGTGAGCAGGTGCGTCTCACCGCCGCGACCACGACAGACTCCTGCGGCGAAACCGCCGTGGCGCTCTGCGATCCGTCCGGCTCCGCGCAGGGCCCCATGCTCGGCGCCGCTGCCCAAGCGACCACGAGCATCTTCAACATCCCGGCGAATCTGTTCATCGCGCTGGCCAACGTCCCCTACAACTTCTTCAATGCCCTGGGTCAGGGCGACGTGAATCTTGGAGACCTGCCGAACAGCGGGTTCAGCTTCGTCAATTCTCGTAACGGCATCGACCTCAACCAAACCGGCGTGGTCGGTCTGACGGCCGACCTCGAGTACGGCGGCAGCTGGTGGGTATACCACCCCTTCAATGTGCTCGGCAGCGATGCGGCGGACGTCGCGCGTTATCAATCGCTGGTCAACGTACTGCTGCCGTTTCCCGCGTTGTCGGTGGGGCTCGGCAACATCCTTACGGCGGTGGCCGCTTCGCAACTCCCGATGAACGTCGGGTGCACCGGCACCAACCTCGGGGCCTGTGAGCGTATCGATCAGATCCTGTCGACGATGTTCGACCTGCGCCACATCGTCGCACTCGTCTCGCCGGGCGGCTACACCTTCCCGCAGGTGAAGAATCCGATCACCTGCAGCGCGGACGGGTTGTGCGACATCAAGGATCCGAACGGCGTGACCGAGCCGTGGTCGCGGCAGACCCAGGAACTCAACATCTTCACGCCGTTCGAGAACTTCTACGACTCGCTCACCCAGACACCAGATTTCAGCCAGATCAGATTCCCCACCGTGACGATGATCGTGAACACGATCGTCAACTTCATCCGGGGGCTGAACACCGCGTTCAATCCTTTCGTGCGCGGGACCCAGTGCGGTTTGTGCGCACTGTTCGTGCCGATCCCTGCGGACGAAACCCGCCCGGGATCGACCAATCCCGGCACGCTGATTCCGGGTAGGCCCGGCACCGGTATGCCCGGCACAGAGGATGCGACGACCGAGCCGACGGTCGCGCGTGGGACGGCGACCGACGAGGGCTGGTCGTCGGACACCGACGAGATCTACACGGGGGAGAGGGGGGACGGTGCGGGGGTCGATTCTCCGTGGCCGCGCCATGCGCAGCCGTGGAGGTCGGCACAGGGACTGGAAGCGGTGTCGAGTCCCGAGGAGTCCATCCCAGGTGACGGCGACGTGAATGTGCCGGCTCCGCGCGCCGACGACGTGCAGAGGGGTCACGTCGACGGCGGCAGAGGCCTGGGCGCCGAGAGCGGTGGCGGCGCCGAAGACCGCGCCGATACGGAAGGCTCAGCTGATACCCAGCAAGACCACGCCGGCACGCAAGACGACGCCGAGACCCAAGACCACGCCGGCGATGACGGCGGTGGAGACGCCAAAGGCGGTAGCGATGCCAAAGGGCATGCGGGCAAAGGGGATTCAGGATCTCATCGGGCGGGTCACCGAGACGCTGCATGATCCGATATCAGTCGGCGGCCAGCGCCAGCACCTCGTCGAAACCCGCTCGCAGGCACTCGGTGAACAGCGCGATGTCGGGGATCGCCCCGCTGTCGACATCGATGCCGATCGCGCAGGTGTCGACGTAGGTCAGCAGGGTGACGTTGACCGCCGAGCCGATCGTGGGCCCGAACGCGTACTGCACCCGCACGTTCGCCCCACCGAGTTGGACGGGCACCGGTATCCCGGGCACGTCGCTGGCCAGGAAGTCGACGTGCCGCAGGATGGTGCCGATGTACCACCGCGGCACCCGGTTCAGGAAACCGGCGATCAGTTGCGTGTGTGGCAGCGACTTCTCGTGACGGACCCGCTCGGTGCGCTCGTGGATCTGCCGGATCCGTTCCGCCGGGTCGGCCACATCAGCCGGAATGTCGAACCGCATCAACGTGATCCGGTTCCCGCCAGGGGCGTCACGCTCGGTGCGGAGGCTGATCGGCATCGTCAGGTGCAGCGACCCCACACCGACGTCGTGCTTCTCGTGGTAGCGCCGTAACCCGCCGGCCACCCCGGCGACGAACGCGTCGTTGAGCGCGCCTCCGCCCCGGTGCGCGGCGTCGCGCAGCGCGGCTTTCGGCACCTCGAGCACGTCGAGCCTGCGGATCAGGCTGCGCCGTGTCATCAGCGGTGATCCGGTGGCGTTGACCGGCCGTACGGTCCGGTACACCGACGTCGCCAGCCCCGCTGCCGAGGCCACCGTCCGCAGCGGGCTGCGCACACCGTCGACGATCAGCCTCGGCGCCGCGGCCAGCACACCGATCACCGCGCTTCCGACGACCCCGAGGCCGTACCGTGCGGCATCCCGGTAGTCGTCGAGCGGGGATCGGCGCGGAGGAGGCGGCGACTCGGCGTCCGCCGACGAGGGTTCGGGGGAGAGGCCGAACAGGGCCATCGCGATCTGCACCCCGCCCACGCCGTCGGACAGTGCGTGATGGAAAACGCACAGCACGGCGGCCTCGCCGTCGGGCAGTCCTTCGATCAGGGTGATCTTCCACAGCGGACGGGCCCGGTCGAAGTCCTCCATCTGCGCCAGGCGGGCGAGTTCCAGCACGTCAGCGAACGATCCGTCGGCCGGCGCGGCCACTCTGCGCATATGGAAATCCAGATCGAAGTCGGCGCAGTCCTGCCATCGCGGCGGCGCCGGGGGCGGCGACTCGACGACGGTCTGCCGCAGCATCGGCAGGTCGTGGCTGAGCCGTTCGACGCGGTCGCGGACCTCCGCCCAGTCCGGCACCCGGTCCAGCATCAGCACGGTCACCACCGTCGACCTCAGTCGCGGATCGCTCTCCATCGACCAGGTGAATGCGTCGCTGCTTCGCATGAATTCGCTCATGATGTGCTCCCGTTGATCACGGTAGAACGCAATGCGGCCCCGCCACAGCGGTGTAGCGCGGATCGGGGTCTTTGTGCTCTACGGGAGGCGACTGAGGTCCCCTGCCGCACAGGGGAGATCGGCACCGGACCTATCGTGGGGTGATGAGTGTCGAAACGCCGCCCGACCGTACCGGGGCCCCGACCACCGTCACCCGCGAACCAGGACGCTTCGTGATCGAGGTGGAGGGTCGCACAGTGGGGCTCGCCGACTACCACGACCGTGACGGCCGACGGGTCTTCCCGCACACCGAGGTGCTGCCGCAGTTCCAAGGCCGGGGTCTGGCAACGATTCTCGTCGCGGAGGCGCTGCGGGTCACCAAGTCCGAGGGGCTGCGCATCGTGCCGACCTGCTGGATGGTGGCCGAATACATCGACCGGCACCCGGAGTACGCCGCCCTGACCGATCGCGGGTGACCAGCTACCCGAACATGGTTTGGGGCCGGTCGGTGCGGTCGATCGAGAACCTTGTCGCCTCCTCGGTCGGGGAAATGCGTGCTCCACCCGATTCTGCGCGCGAGGATGGAGGACCGGGCCAGCTCGGAGAAAGGGGTCTCGACCGGTGCATCCAGACGCGTCGCCCACCCGCATCGCCATTCTGGGCGCCGTAGCGGTCATCGGCGGTCTGATCGTCGGGCTCGTCGGCGGGGCGTTCCGCTGGTGCCTGCAGACCGCCGAAGCCGTCCGGTCGGATCTTCTCGAGTGGGCGCAGCAGCTTCCCGGACCGGGCTGGCTCGTACCGGTGTCCGCGGTGGCCGCCTGCGCCGCCCTGGCCGCGCTGATCGTGCGCTGGGAACCGATGGCGATCGGCAGCGGGATCCCGCACGTCGAGGCGGTTTTCCTCGGTCGGGCGCCCGCGCCGCGCCTGCAGGTCGTCCTCGCGCGCTTCGTCGGCGGTGTGCTGGCCATCGGTTCGGGACTCGTCCTCGGCCGCGAGGGCCCCACCGTCCACATGGGGGCGGCGATCGGCGCCGAGGCGGCGCGGCGGACCCGGCTGCCCGACGACGAGGCCCGCACGATGCAGGTGGCGTTGAGCGGCGCCGGCCTGGCGGTCGCGTTCACCGCGCCGATCGCCGGTGTGCTGTTCGCCCTCGAAGAGGTGACCAAATCGTGGCGGCCGCAGATCGTGCTGGCCTCGGTCCTCGCGGCGGCCGCGGCGGTCGGGGCGTCCCAGACGGTGTTGGGGGACGGCCCCGACTTCCAGGTCGAACCGCTCGATGCGCCCGACATCGCTTGGCTTCCGGTCTTTCTCGTGTTCGGCGTCGGGACGGGACTGCTCGCAGCGGTGTACAACCGGGCGGTGCTGTGGGCGCTGGACCATCTCGGCGCCGTCCGTCGGATGCCGGCCCCGGCGACGGCCGCGGCTATCGGCGCCGCGGTCGGGCTGCTGCTGTGGTCGGCGCCGTTGACCGTGGGCGACGGCGACACGCTGACCCAGATGCTGCTCGACGGGCATGACCTCGTCCTGCTCGCGGTCGCCGGGCTGCTTCTGGCCCGGTTCCTGACCGGCCCGGTGTGCTACTCGGCAGCGGTGCCCGGCGGGCTGTTCGCGCCGCTGCTCGCGGTGGGCGCGCTGTGGGGAACGCTGTTTTTCGGTTGCTTCGACGCGGTATGGCCCGAGGACACAACGCATCTCGCGGTCCCGCTGGTGCTCTCCGGAATGGCGGCGTTCTTCGGTGCGACCGTACGTGCGCCGCTGACCGGGCTGGTGATCGTGATGGAGATGACGGCGACGACGTCGGCGGCGGTGCCCATGATGGTCGCGACCGCCGCGGCGGTGACCGTCGCGAAGATGGTGGGGTCCCGTCCGATCTATGACGACCTGCGTGAGCGGATGAAACCGGGTCAGTTCTCGTCCGGAATCTGACGGTAGGTCTGGCCGCGCGCGGGCGCGTCCGGATCGTCATCCTGGTGGTTCAGCTTGTCCTGCAGGTCACGCTGCTCTTCGGTGACCTCGGTGGCGTCCTTCGGGTTGGCGGCGCTGTCGGGTTCCATGATGCACGGGTTGTCCCGATCGGCCCGGGCGCAAACCCGGTGCGTCCGCGGCGCTGGGATGCGGGCAGCCAGCTAGCCGCGCGCGGTGCCGGTCGCGTCGGCAGCGTAGAAGACCCATGCTGTGAGCCAGACCGTGGCCGCGGTGACCGCCAGCGCGCCCGGCACGTGCAGGGCCAGCGTCGTTGCCTCGCCGATCGCAGCCTGCACGAACGTGAACACGAACAACGCCCCGGCCAGGACGGCGGCCCACCATCCCGTCTTGCGGTCGAGGGCCAGACCCGTCAGGCCCACCAGCAGCCCACCCGAGGTGACGTGCAGCGCGATGGCCCCGGCGCCGTGCAAGTCCTCGAACCGGTGATACTGGACGATTTCACCGGCGGTCACGAACATCATGACGACCACGCCGAGGGTGAGCACGGCGAAAACACGCGCCGCGCGCAGCCACGGTGACGACGGACGGCGGTCGGCTGGCGGCATGTCTGTCCTCCGGGACGTCGGGCCATGGGCACTCCAGTAAAGCGCGCGAAGCTGGCAAAAAGGATGTATCACGGCCGTTGCGGGCCGGAAATACCCCGCGGGAACGTTCCTGACATGACTGAGATCGCACGCTACGCCGCCGAAATTCTGTGGGACGGGCTCGGAAGGCGGGACTTTCTGCGCGCCGTCGCCGCCGTCGGAGCCGGGGCGGGTGTCGCCGGGGTGGCGGCCTGTTCGACGGGCTCGTCGGCCACCTCGTCGACCGATGAGAGCTTCACCGTTCTGCAGCCTGGGCAGGGGGAGCCGACCGGCGACCACTATCTGCCATCGGTCCCGGACCAGGTGCTGTGGGGGTACGTACCGACCGTGCACGCCTCGCCGGTGCTGCAGATGACCTCGGGGCAGACGGTCACCATCGACGCGGTCAGCCACGAGGGCATCCTCGAAGACCAGGGCCGCGATCCCGTGGAGTACTTCGGTGCCCGGGGTGTCGCCGATTCGGAGGTGCTGCAGGACGCGATCGCGATCGCCGCCGACTACAGCCGCACCCCGCGCAACTTCGACAAGGACGGGCCGCACGTGGTCACCGGTCCGGTGTTCGTCGAGGGCGCAGAGCCCGGCGACGTGCTGAAAATCGAGATATTGGAAGCTGTTCCGCGCGTTCCCTACGGCGTGGTGTCGAGCCGTCACGGCAAGGGAGCACTCGCACGCACCGCCGACCAGGGTGCGCCGGCCGGTATCACCCTCGCCGAGGTGATGCCGCCGGTGGACACCGACGGCAGGCCGAGCCCGGATCCGCAGCGCTACGGCAACGTCTCCACGTTCACCGCTGTCGAAGACGGACACGGGGTCATGAGCTACGGCGCGTCCCGGGTGCGTTTCCCGTTGCGTCCCTTCATGGGAATGATGGGAGTGGCGTACTCGCAGGACACCGACCCGACCGCGGCGTCGGCCAATTCCATTCCGCCGACGGTCGGCGGCGGCAACATCGATATCCGTCTGCTCGGGGAAGGCGCCACGTTCTACCTGCCGGTGTTCGCCGAAGGGGCGTTGTTCTACGTCGGGGACCCGCACATGGCGATGGGGGACGGGGAGGTCGCGTTGACGGCGATGGAGGGTTCGCTGCGCGGCACCTACCGGCTGTCGGTGTGCAAGCCCGGCTCCGGTGACGCCCCGTCGGTGGCCTACCGGTACCCGTTCGGCGAGACCGCTGACGCGTGGGTTCCCATCGGTCTGTCGGATCCGGACGGTTCGGTGGGCGGCCAGGGCAGTGACCTCGACGTCGCGATGCGGCGGGCGGTGGTCAACGCCCTCGACTTCCTGCAGACCGACCAGGGCATGGACCGTGCCACGGCTTACGCGTACCTCTCTGCCGCAGCTGACTTTTCGGTATCACAGGTGGTCGATCGGACCGTCGGAGTGCACGGACAGGTCTACAAGTCTCACTTCACGCAGGCCTGAGCCGGCTGGTGAATCGGGAACCCTCTCCATTGAAGTGAGGGTGCCCAAACTTTCGCGCTGGGTAACCCAAACTTATTGTGCGAGAGCATGTTTCGACTGCCACGGGTTGCGAGGTATGTGGTGGGCTGTGTACGGTGGCAGAAGCGAAGGGGAGTAGCCCCCAAATCGGCAATCGACATACTGGCTGCGCGACGTGCTGCGCGGCCCGGTTGTCCGGACCGGTCTGTACGGCCGGTGGGCGAGACCTTCGGCCGTACAGACCGTTCGGTCTGCCGGCCGGAGGCGTTTTTTCTCCGAGCGGCAGACCTCGAACTCCGAGGAGTTGTGGTGCTCGCCGCTGCGCTGTTGAGCTTCGCCGTCATCTTCGTCGCCGAGTTGGGGGACAAGACCCAACTGGTGGCGATGATGTTCGCCTTGCGGTACCGGTGGTGGGTGGTGTTGTCCGCCATCACCGTCGCCACCGCCGTCGTGCACGTGCTCTCGGTCGCGATCGGCCACTACCTGGGCGCCGCGCTGCCGACGCACCTGCTGGGACTCATCGCCGGCGCGATGTTCGTGTTCTTCGGCTTGTGGACGCTGCGCGGCGACAGCCTGTCCGACGACGAGACCTCACGCGCGGACAAGGCCACCGCACCTGCGTTCTTCGTGGTCACCTCGGCCTTCGTACTCGCCGAACTCGGTGACAAGACGATGCTGGCGACCGTGACGCTGGCGGCCGACCGTGACTGGCTCGGCGTGTGGATCGGGTCGACCCTGGGCATGGTCGCCGCCGACGGCCTGGCCATCGCGGTCGGCGCGGTGGCCGGCAAGCACCTTCCTGAGCGGTTCATCCAGGTCACCGCGGCGGCGCTGTTCCTGGTGTTCGGCTTCTCCATGCTGCTGGAGAATCTGTGGCCGTCGCTGTCGACGGTCGCCATCGCGGCCCTCGCCGTGGCGCTCGTGGCGGCCTTCGGTGCGACCCTGTGGGCATTGCCCGAGCGGCTCCGGCCTGCGGTGTTAAGGACGTCGCCGGCGCGGTTGCCCTCCCCGGCCGAGGCCGGGGAGGAGTCCGATGTCGGCGCGGGTTCGGCAACCTCAGATCGGCACGACTGACCGGATTGCGATCTGGTCGGTCTCGCAGTGTCGGCAGGTCAGCGGGCGCACCTTGAGCCGGATGTTGGCGATCCGCAGCGCGCGACGGCACATCGGGTAGGGGCATCCGCACGACAGCGTGACCCACCATTGCGCCGGGTGGGCGAGCGGGCCGCAGAACTTGCGGCAGGTGCACAGGATCTCGGGGTCGAAATCCAGTTCCGCCAGCGACGGCTCGAGCAGTGTGGTCACGGCCCCCAAGGCTAAAGTGATGGTCGAGACTTTTGCGGGAGGCGCGCGCGAAGAACTGCGCTGAGCCGTCTCCGTTGGCGGCGTCTCAACGCGTGCCGCTGACATGGGCGCCCGCATCGGCCGGCAACCGCAGCGTCTCGACGAGGGTGAGCGCAAGTAGCGCGCCAAGCGCGACGAAAGCCCACGAGAACGACGCCAGCACCGTCAGGAGCAGCGCGGCCACCGCGATGCCGAGGCCGGCCGCCACTTCCTGCACCGTGGCGTTGAGCGTGTTCGCGTGAGTGAGCTCGTCGCCGTCGACATCGGCGAACGCCAGGCTGTTGTATGCGGTGAACCCGATCGACCGCAGCGCGCCGCTGACATACAGGGCGACCGCGATCACCACGACGGGGGTGTCCGGTCGCAACGCCGCCAGCACCGCGAACCACGCCACCGAGACCAGACCGTTGACCAGCAGCACACGCTTGATGCCGAACCGGCGCATCAACGGCGTGGTGATCGGCTTGATCGTCAGGTTGCCGACGAACAGCGCGGCCACCATCAATCCCGCGGTGAACGCCGACCAGCCGAACTCCAGCTGGAACAGCAGCGGCAGCAGGAACGGCACCGCGGTGATCACCAGGCGATACAGCGAGCCGCCCGATACCGTGATGCGCAACGTCCGCACCCGCAGCACGGACAGCCGCATCAGCGGCGCCGGCGAGCGGCGCAGGTGCCAGAGCGCGGCGGCCAGCAGAACGACCGCGACCGTGCCGCCGACTCCGACCAGCACCCAGTCGGTGCCGCTGACCCGGACATGCTCCAGGGCCAGCAGCGCCGCCGCGATGCCCGTGCCGAGAAACAGCAGCCCCCGCCAGTCGAACGGCCGTACCTCTGCTGTCGGGCCGCCGCGGATCAGCTTGAGCGCCAACAAGAATCCGACGATCCCGATCGGGATGTTGATCAGGAAGATCCAACGCCAGGACCCGTAGGTCGCGATCGCCCCGCCGAGTGCGGGTGCGACCACCGGCGCGGTCAGCGCCGGCCAGGTCAGCAGTGCGATCGCGCGCACCAGATCGGTCTTTTCGCTGTAACGCAACACCGCCAGCCGGCCGACAGGGACCATCATCGCGCCGCCGACCCCTGCAGGACCCGCATCGCCACGAGCATCGGCAGCGAGACGCTCAGCGCGCATCCCGCCGAGGCCAGCGTGAAAATGACGATCGCGCAGAGGAACACGGCCCGGATGCCGAATCGGTCGGCCGCCCACCCGGTGGCCGGGATCAGGACCGCGACGGTCAGCAGGTAGGCCGAAACGGCGATGTTGACATCGACGGGGGCCACGTCGAAGCTCGCCGCGATGGCCGGGATGGCGGTCGCGATGATCGTCGCGTCCAGGATCTCCATGAACATGGCACCGGCCACGAGCAGCGCCATGCCGCGGGGGAACGACGATCGGGACGGGGGCGCCGAAGACACGGGATCCAAACCTAGACGGGCACCGTGTGTAGCGCCCGCCGGGCTCGGATCAGCCGGCGCAGTCCAGCGTCACATTCACCTTCTGCTTGGGCGTAACCGTGAACACGTTGACGTCGTCGTCGTCGACCGGGAACTGCTGGTTGGCGATCGGCAGGCTGCGCACGCTGATCACCGTGCACTGGTCGAGCGGGGCGCTGCCGACGCGGCTGACCCGCACGTCATAGCCCTGGGACCGCAGCTGGTTGATCGTCGAGGTCGCGGTGTCGGCCTGGGCCGGCGCGGCCAGGGTCAACGCGGCACCGAGCGGCAGCAGGGCCGCGGCAAGTAACTTCGTCATCGTGCAACTCCTTGTGTGAGGGCGTCACCGGCGTGGCCAGGACATCGAGTGACACCATCGTCGCGACGCGTGCCGTGCAACGCTTGGAGTCCGGATGGAGATTCCATGGAGATCCCGGGCAGTTTCGGCGTACCGCTGCCTAGAGCACCTTGGACAGGAAGTCCCGCAGCCGTGGATGCTCGCGGGTCAGATCCCTGTCGATGCCCACGAGTTGGCCACCGGCGTCCTGGAATTCGACGGGCGCGAAGGTGGTGTCGGTGGCGATGACGTAGTTGGGGTCCTGCGCCGCCGCCGTCCCCGGGGTCAGCAGGCCCACCCCGAGAAGGGTTGCCAGCGCGGTCAGTACGAGTGTGGCGAGCCGACATCGGCCGGAGGTGGCTCGATCGCCTTCGGTGTGACGTGACGGTGTGGCGCGCATGCTGGCTCCCCGCGTAGGTCCCTGTGCAGGGTCACGCTAACGGCGGCCAGTGCGTCCCGCGGGGGATCGGGAAGTTCAGCCGGTGATGGCGCGGGCGCCGACGGACGGTAGGCGCTGATCGCCGCAATTGTTCGTTCTGCGGATGACTTCGCTAACCTGTGTGAGGTTGTCATACGTAAGACACCGCTCCGGGTTCAGACTGCAGCCTCCCGAGATCATCTGCGACCGCTCTTCGGCCGCATTTATGAGACGAGGCTTGAGGACGTGCAGCAATTCAGCGAACAGCAGGTCGACGATATCGCGGTGGTCGCCGCGGTCGGCGCTGTCGACATGCTCACCGCGCCGCAACTGCAGGCGGTGATCGCCGCGGCGCTGGCGCGCAGGCCGTCGGGCCTGATCGTCGACCTGACCGACGTGGACTTTCTGGGGTCGGCGGGCATGCAGGTCCTGATGGTCACGCGCAAGCAGGTCGACGGTTCGGTCGAGTTCGCCGTCGTCGCCGACGGACCGGCCACCAGTCGCCCGCTCCAGATCACCGGGGTGGCCGACTACGTCGATCTCTTCTCGACGCTCGACGTCGCCGTGGCGCACGTCAAAGCTAGGTCGCCTGTCTGTCGTGCTGACCGGCAGGTTTGACATTTTGGCGCCTGGGGAACAGACGCTTCGCCCAGCGGTAGCCCCGCAGAAAAAAAGGAGTGTCTGGTGAGCGATCACAATTCTGGTCCGGAAGAAGCCGTCAAGGGCGTCGTCGAAGGCGTCAAGGGCAAGGCCAAAGAGGTCGTCGGCGTCGTCACGGGCCGGGATGACCTGCAACGCGAGGGCCAGGCCCAGCAGGACAAGGCCGACGCACAGCGCGAGGCCGCACAGAAGGAAGCCGAGGCCGAGAGTGCCCGCGCGGCCGCCAAGGCCAACGAGGAGCGGCAAAAAGCCGAACAGTCGTAACCGTCACGCAGGTAGATTGTCCTGCGATGACCGCTACCTCCATCCGCAGCAGGTCAGCCGACAGTCGGAGCTTCGCAATCGCGTCGACGTCGCTGACCTTCACCTGGCGTGAGGAGGGCGTGGGGGCCGACAGAAAGGCCACGGTAGCGGTGTGCGGCGAAGTGGACGCGGCCAACGCCAAACACTTCGCCCACACCGTGCGCGAAGTCAGCGCCGGCAGCGCTGCCGTGGTGCTCGATCTCACCGACGTGAATTTCATGGCCTTCGACGGCGCCTCGGCGCTGTACGCCATCAGCGCCCATCTGGCTCGCGAAGAAGTGACCTGGTGCGTCGTCGCCGGGCCGGCAGTGGCACGCGTGCTCGAACTCTGTGATCCCGAGGGTCTGATCCCGGCAACAACGATCCCGTCGGTGCGCGCCGCCAAACCTGCCTGACGCTTTTCCAGCGAACACGACGGCGCAGCCTTCGCAGACGCGTGCTGCCGCCCAGGTGCGGAGTTCTCCACAGCCGTTATCCACATTGTGGTTTTGCTGCGATGTGCCGCTGTGATCTCGCGCTCACTTTCCGGGGCAAAGCTAAGAAATTGTTACGAACATGTTTTGTGCCGATTTTCCCGGTGGGCTTGCTGCCTCCGTTCAGGCACTGTTCAGCTGCGGTTTCGGCTTTGCTGTTTCGAAGTAACGAATTCATAACGCAACGTTTCTTAAGCGAGCCCTGAGAGCTTCGGCGCTCCCTGTGACGAAGCGCGAATTCGTCGGGGTCGATACCGAATTTCCGTCGCTACACTCGACTCAGGCGGCGCCCGTTCGGGCGCCTTGACACGGAATCTAGAGCTTGGCAGACGTCGTGCCGGCGGAGGTACCACAACACATGGCAAACTTTTCGGTGCTGATGAGGCGCTTGATGTCCAAGGGTAAAACCGAGTCGAATGTGACAGATGCGCCGTCGGCGGCGGCAGGGACACGCGGGACCGACGGGACAGCGAAAGGCGATGTGGTGCTGGAGCACCGCCTCACGCCGAACCTGGGCCCCATCGGCGACATCGCCGCGGCTCAGGGCATTGTCGTCGTGGCCAATGCCGCCGACGCCAGCGTGTCGCTGATCGACAACACCACCCTCAACGTGGTCGCCACCGTCGCGGTCGACGGTGAGCCGACCGCGGTGGCCGTGTCCGACGACCGGGCCTTCGTCGGCGTCACCTCCGGCAGCTTCGACGCGGTCAAGGTGATCGACCTGGACAGCCGCGCCGTCGTCGCTACCTACCCGGTGGCCTTCGGGGTCACCGCGCTGACGGCCGGTTCCGGCGGTAAGCGGGTTTATGCCGGTCGCGGTGCGCAGGACCGCATCGACGTCGCGGTCATCGACGTCACCGCTGAGCGGGTCGGCACCATCGGCATCGGATCCGGTCCGGCCGCCAACGTGGACGCGCTCTGCGCCGACCCGAACGGCAAGCGGCTGTACGTCGCCGTCACCGACGCGGTCGGCAGCCGCGTGATCGTCGTCGACACCGAAACCTCGCAGGTGCATCGGGTGGTGCCTGTCGGCGCACCGATCCGCGACATCGCCTACGCCGGGGGAGCGGTCTACGTGCTCACCTCGGACCGAGTGGTCGGCGGCGCCGTCCACATCCTCGATCTGGGCGCGATGCGGATCACCGATCGGGTGACCGTGGGTGGTGCCCCCACGCAGTTGTCGATGAGCGCCGACCAGACCCGCGCATACATCGTGGATTACGACCGTGT
This sequence comes from Mycobacterium sp. SMC-8, assembly GCF_025263565.1. Classification (NCBI taxonomy): domain Bacteria; kingdom Bacillati; phylum Actinomycetota; class Actinomycetes; order Mycobacteriales; family Mycobacteriaceae; genus Mycobacterium; species Mycobacterium sp. SMC-8. Next base: position 6,590,296 of record NZ_CP079865.1, on the reverse strand, counting down.
CGCGGTGCTGTGCACGCTCAGCCTCGACGTCGTCGACGCGCTGACGGTCGACGCCAGGCCGTCGTGCGTCGCTCAGGGCGCCGACAGTTCGCGCCTCTACGTCGCCGACTACTCCGGCGCGGTGAGCGTGTACTCGGTCGAGTCCTCGATCGAGACGCTGTACTCGCAGTTCCTGGCGACCGATCAGATCGCGGTGGGCGCCCCGCGCCGGCTGCAGGCAGCCCCCGCCTGACGGCGTCACTCGAGTTCACCGCCACTGATAGCGGGTTTTCGGTCGCCCGGCCTTTCCATAGTCGGTGTGGCGGCTGACCGTTCCCTCGTCGGTGAGCCGCTCGAGGTAACGCCAGGCCGTCACCCGCGACACCCCCACCTGCCTGGCCACCTCATCGGCGGTCACACCGTGGGTGGAATCGCGTACGGCACGGGCGATCTCGTCGTTCGTGCCCGCTGCCGCCCCTTTCGGTGCCACCGACCGGTCCGGGTTGACCCGTAGCTCGGCCAGCGCCCGGTCGACCTCGGCCTGGCTGGCGGCATCGGTACCGGCAGGCAGCGCTTCGCGGTAGCGCCGGTACCTCTCGAGTCGTTCGCGGAACGCGGCGAAGGTGAACGGCTTCAACAGGTACGCCAGCGCGCCGTGACCGACCGCGGCGCGCACCATCTCCAGATCGCGCTCTGAGGTAATCGTGATGATGTCCGGCGCCGGCCGCAGGCCGGCCAGCGCCGACGCGAGCGCGATCCCGTTGGCGTCCGGCAGCCCGATGTCGAGCAGCACCAGGTCGATCGGGGCGTCCGACGCTGCCGCCTCGGAGGCCGCCCGCATCGCATCGCGCGCCGTGTGCGCCACTGCCGCCACCGAAAACCCCTGCAGCCGCAGCAGATAAGTCCGGTGCGCCTCGGCGATCAACGGTTCGTCCTCGACGATCAACACCGTGATCACGGGCGATTCACCGTCACCGTCACCACCGAACCGTAGGTCACATCCGCGGTGAGCTGCCCGCCGTGGCGTTTGACCACCTGGGCCACCAACGCCAGCCCCAGCCCGTGCCTGCCGTCGTCGTCACCGGACTTCGTCGAGTAACCCCTCTGCATCGCCTTCTCGAAGGTGCCGGCGTCCATGCCCTCCCCGCTGTCGGCCACCCGGATCAGCAGCCGTTCGTCGTTCTGCTGCACGGTGACCTCCACCCAAGGGTCGTCCGGATCGCAGGCATCCATCGCGTTGTCGATGAGGTTGCCCGCCACGGTCACCATCTCCTGGCCTGTCAAGAGCAGATCTTCGGTGTCCGAAGGCAATTCGGAATCCTCGGTCACGGTCAACTCGATACCGCGTTCGTCGGCCTGGGCTGTCTTGCCCAGCAACAGCGCCACCAGGGCCGGCTCGCCGACCGCATCCGAGAGCCTGTCGACGAGTTGCTGGGACAGCTCGAGTTCGGCGGTGGCGAACCGGACGGCTTCCTCGGTGCGTTCCATCTCCACCATGGTGACGACGGTGTGCAGTTTGTTGGCCGCCTCGTGGGCCTGAGACCGCAGCGAGTCGGTCAGCACCTTCAGCGAGTTGAGTTCGCCCAGCGCGCCCTGCAACTCGGTGCGGTCACGGATGGTGACCACTTCCGACGAACCGGCATCGGACCGCACCCGCGACCGATTGACCACCAGCACGCGGTCGTCGGTCACGTGAACCTCATCGCGGGCGCCGGGGTTGTAGGTGCGCAGGAACTCGGGCAGGTCGTCGGCGGCGACCTCCCCGGCCGGCAACGACAGCAGTCGGCGCGCCTCGTCGTTGACCACCGCCACGCCGGAGCGGTCGAGCACGATCAGTCCCTCGGACACCGAGTGCAGGATCGCGTCGTGGTGGTCGTACATGACGCGCAGTTCGTCGGGGCGCAGTCCGTGCGTCTGGCGCAGCAGCCGCCGGCGGATGCCCCACACGCCCAGCAGTGAAACCGCAAGCGCGGCAAGGCTGACGGCCGCGATGACGGGCAGCTGCGACTGCCAGCGCTCGGCGAGGCTCTGCTGCAGGATGCCTGCGGCGACCAGGCCGATGACGCGGCCGTCGCCGTCGTAGACCGGGGCCACCGCACGGATGGACGAACCCAGCGTGCCGGTGTACACCTCGGTGAACGTCTCGCCCTGCAGTGCGGGTTCGATGGTGCCCAGATAGGCGCCGCCGATCTGGGACGGATCGGTGTGGGTGAAGCGGGTGCGATCGGGCGCCATGATCGTGATGAACGCGATGTCGGTCTGTCTGCGCACCAGCTCGGTGACCGGTTGCAGCATCTCGGTGGCCCGCCCGGACTCGATGGCCTCGGCCGTCGACGGTGAGTCGGCCAGTGCGGTCGCGATCCCGACCACCTGCTCCTGCGCCGCGGCGTCGCCGTCGCGGCGGGCGTCCAGCGCGGCCAGTGCGCTGCCGGCCAGCACGATCACCGCGATGACCAGGATCTGCAACGCGATGGCCTGGCCCGCCAACGACCGCGGCCACGGGGGTCGGGATGGCGGCCGGATCCGTCCCATCGCCTGCCTCCCGTGAACGTAATGAACTAAAACGTGACCTGGCTCACGTCCTCGCAGAGCATCCTTGCAGACCTTTTGCACACAGCGACCCCGGAGGACAGTGCGATGACGACCACGATGGACCGGCCGACCCCACCCGACACCCCCCGACCCAGACGAGACCGCACGCACTGGCTCTACATCGCCGTGATCGTCGCGGTCCTCGCCGGTGTCGGGGTCGGCATCCTGGCCCCCGACGTCGGCAAGAGCGTCGGCGTCCTGGGCACCATGTTCGTGGCGCTGATCAAGATGATGATCGCGCCGGTCATCTTCTGCACGATCGTGCTGGGAATCGGGTCGGTCCGCAAGGCGGCCACCGTCGGCAAGGTCGGCGGCCTGGCGTTCGTCTACTTCCTGGCGATGTCGACGTTCGCACTGGCGATCGGCCTGGTGGTCGGCAACCTGCTGCACCCCGGCAGCGGATTGCATGTCACCGACACCACCGTGGGCAAGGGCGCCGAGCTGGCCGACAAGGCCCATGAGGCCGGTGGGCTGATGGACTTCGTTCAGGGCATCATCCCGACGTCGATGTTCTCGTCGCTGACCGAGGGCAGCGTGCTGCAGGCGTTGTTCGTCGCGCTGCTGGTGGGCTTCGCGCTGCAGGGCCTGGGGTCGGCCGGTGAGCCGATCCTGCGCGGCATCGAGCACCTGCAGAAGCTCGTATTCAAGGTGCTGGTGATGATCCTGTGGCTGGCGCCGATCGGCGCGTTCGGCGCCATCGCGAACGTGGTCGGTCAGACCGGCTGGGCGGCCGTCGGGCAGTTGATGGCGTTGATGCTCGGCTTCTATCTGACCTGCGCGATCTTCGTGTTCGGTGTGCTCGGGGCACTGCTGCGGGTGGTGTCCGGGGTGTCGATCTTCAAGCTGGTCCGCTACCTGGCCCGCGAGTACCTGCTGATCGTGTCGACGTCGTCGTCGGAGTCCGCGCTGCCGCGCCTGATCGCCAAGATGGAACACCTCGGTGTGGACCGCTCGACCGTGGGTGTGGTTGTGCCGACCGGCTATTCGTTCAACTTGGATGGCACCGCGATCTACCTGACGATGGCGTCGCTGTTCATCGCCGGGGCGCTGGGCGACCCGCTGTCTCTGCCGGAGCAGATCGGGCTGCTGGTCTTCATGATCGTCGCGTCCAAGGGGGCGGCCGGGGTGACCGGCGCCGGGCTGGCCACGCTGGCCGGTGGCCTGCAGGCGCACCGGCCGGACCTGCTCGACGGTGTCGGGCTCATCGTCGGCATCGACCGGTTCATGTCCGAGGCGCGGGCGCTGACCAACTTCTCCGGCAACGCGGTCGCCACCCTGCTGGTCGGTTCGTGGACGCACACGATCGACAAGGGCAAGGTGAATTCGGTATTGGCAGGCGAGGATCCGTTCGACGAGCTGACGATGCTGGATTCCGATCACGGCTCCCGTGTCGCGGAGCCGCCGCAGGAGAGAGTCCCTGCGACGGTGTAGGTCACGGGTAGGAAAGCCCGGTCGGTCCTGTTGCCGGCCGGGCTTTTCCGTGCACCCGGACCCGCGAGCAGACACAAACTCACACGAAATCACCGGAAATCGTGCGAGTTTGCGTCTGCTCGCCGACTGGCCTCAGCCCGTGCAGTCCAGGGACACCGAGATCGACCGGTGCACCACGACGTCGACCACATCGAGGCCGTCATCGTCGTCGCGGCCGCCGATGACGAGCACCGGTTGGGTGACCTGCTGAGGATTACGCACCCCGATCACCACGCAGTCGCCGATCGGCGCACTGCCGATCCGGTCGATGTTGACCTGGTAGCCCGCCGACTCCCACTGCTCGATCACGTCGAACGCGTTCTGTTGCTGCGCGGCCGCCGGCGCCACCGGCGCACCCAGCATCGCGGGCATTGCCGCCACGATCCACCACCAGCGCATGGCCGGACCTCCATCGGAGGCGCCCTGCATGGCCTCCCGATGGTGACACGAAGCGCGCACCCGAATGGTTCACCCCTGACCGCGACCAGACGCATACTCGCATGGACGCTGCCCGGAAGATGCGAGTTTGTGTCTTCTCGCCGTGGGGCCCCGCTCGCGGAAGGGGCCGGCCCTACCGCTCGGCCCGCTGGTAGGCCGTGACGACCGCTGCGCCGCCCAGCCCGATGTTGTGCTGCAGCGCGGCGGTGACGCCGTCGACCTGACGCTTGTCGGCGGTGCCGCGCAACTGCCAGGTCAGCTCGCTGCACTGGGCCAGGCCCGTCGCCCCGAGCGGGTGGCCCTTGGAGATCAACCCGCCCGACGGGTTGACCACCCAGCGGCCCCCGTAGGTGGTGTCCTCGTCGTCGATCAGCTTCGGCGCCTCACCGGGCCCGCACAGGCCCAGCGCCTCGTACAGCAGCAGTTCGTTGGCCGAGAAGCAGTCGTGCAACTCGATCACCTGGAAGTCCTCCGGCCCCAGTCCGGACTGCTGATAAACCTGTTGCGCGGCTTTGACATTCATGTCGTATCCGATGATGTTGGCCGCGCTGCCGTCGAACGTCGACGCGAAATCGGTGGTCATCGCCTGACCGACGATCTCGACGGCCTGCCCGGCCAGATCGTGCTCGGCGACATAGTCCTCGCCGGCAAGCACCACCGCCGCGGACCCGTCCGAGGTCGGTGAGCACTGCAGCTTGGTCAGCGGATCGGAGATCATCTTCGCGGCCAGGATGTCGTCGAGGGTGTACTCATCCTGGAACTGTGCGTACGGGTTGTTCACCGAATGCTTGTGGTTCTTGTAACCGATCTTGGCGAAATGCTCTGCGGTGGTGCCGTACTTCTTCATGTGCTCACGCCCCGCCGCACCGAACATCCACGGTGCGACGGGGAACTGCATGGCGTCGATCTCGTTGAGCGCCAGGATGTGTCGCTTCATCGGGGATTCCCGGTCCTCGGCACCGCCGCCCAGCGAGCCCGGCTGCATCTTCTCGAATCCGAGCGCCAGCACGCAGTCGGCCAGCCCGCCGCGGATCGCGGCGGCCGCCAGGTAGAGCGCGCTCGATCCGGTGGAGCAGTTGTTGTTGACGTTGACGATCGGGATGCCGGTCATCCCCAGCTCGTAGAGCGCCCGCTGGCCCGACGTGGAATCACCGGAGCAGTAGCCCACATAGCCCTGCTGGACTTCGCTGTACTCGATGCCGGCGTCCTGTAGCGCCTTGGTTCCGGACTCCCGCGCCATGTCGGGATAGTCCCAACCCTCGCGTCGCCCGGGTTTCTCGAACTTCGTCATTCCCACGCCGACGACAAAAACCCGGCTCATATCGATCCCTTCGCTGCGGTTGTGGTCTCCTGCAGCACGTTAGCCCGGGTTATCCGAACTCCAGCCACCAGTCGTGCAAATCCTCCAGATCCGGTCCCTGCGCATCGGCCAGCAGCAGATCCTCGTCCTTGGTCCACACGATGTCGGCGTTGTCGTTGTAGGTGCCGCAGGCGATCTGGCCCACCACCTGATCCGGGGTGTCGGTGTAGTGCCACGTGGTGGGGGACTCGACGCCGCTGCCCGGGCACTGCAGCAGCTCGGAGTTCACGTTGACCGCCTCCCGGAACGCGGCGTCGAGGGTGTTCTTGTCGCCGAACAGCGAATAGCGGGTGAACGCCGGACCGCCGGGAGTGATCGCCTGCGTGCAGTCCACCGTCGCCACCGTGCCCGCGGCGGGCGGAGTCACCGGTTGACAGTTGGAGCTGTCGTGGCCGCCGGAGAGCAGGCCCATCAACTGCTGGTCGTAGGAGGCCGACGCCGGGGGCGGGGTGGTGCTCGTCCTGGTCCGCCGGGTCGGTTCCCGCGACGACATCGTCGGTGCGGCCGACGAACTGGTCTGCGACGCCACCGAGTTCGTCGAATCGTTGGGCCGCACCGCCAGCCAGATGCCGAGTGCGGCCAGTGTCAGCAGGATCACCACTCCCGCGGCCACAAACGCGACCATCGGCCCCTTCGAACCGCCACCGGGCGACGACGGCGGCGACTGCTGTGCCCAACCGGGCGGCGGACCGGCAGGCGGCGGCGCAGTCGCGAAGCCGGACACCCCGGCCGGTGGCTGCGGGAGCGGTGGCGGGGGAGGCGTCGGCGCCCCGGGGTACGGCAGCGGCGCCATCATCGTCGCCGCCTGGTCCTCCGGCACACCGGCCGCCGCGTCGGCCGCGGCCCTGGCCATCTCGCCGGCCGAGGCGTAACGGTCCTCGGGCCGCTTGGCCATGCCGCGGGCGATGACGTGGTCCAGGCCGGCCGGAACCCCGGGCCGCAGCGCACTCGGCCGCGGCACCGGTTCGTTGAGGTGCGCGGCGATCACCACGCTGACGCTGTCCCCCTGGAACGGCTGTGCCCCCGTCAGGCATTCGTGCAGCACGCAGGTCAGCGCGTACACGTCGGCGCGGTGGTCGACGGCGCCGTTGGTGAATCGCTCGGGAGCCATGTAGGCGTACGTGCCCACCGCGGTACCCAGCTGGGTGAGCGCTTCGTCGGTGGCGGCGTTGGCGATGCCGAAATCGACCAGGTAGGCGAAATCGTCGCGGTTGAGCAGGATGTTCTCCGGCTTGACGTCGCGGTGCAGGATGCCGTTCTGGTGCGCCGCATCGAGCGCCGACGCGATCTGGCGCACGATCGCCGTGGCCCGCGCGGGCGCCATCGGCCCCTGCTCTTTGAGGATCTTGCGCAGATCGGTGCCATCGATCAGCCTCATGTCAACGAACAGCAGTCCGTCGATCTCGCCGTAATCGTGGATCGGCACCACGTGCGGTTCCTGCAACCGGCCCGCGGCGTGCGCCTCGCGCTGCAGCCGGGCCCGGAACACCGGATCGTGAGAGACCGCCTCCGGTAACAGCTTCAGCGCAACGACGCGGTCTCTGACCGTGTCCTCGGCCTCGTAGACCTCGCCCATGCCGCCCCTGCCCAGCAGCCGCCGCAACCGGTAGGGGCCAACCTGGGAGCCGACGCGGGAACCCTGCTGCGGATCGGTCATCACGGCTCCTTCGAGGTTGTTCGACCGGCGAACACAGATTAGTGCGGCCGGTCCCGCTGCACAGTGCCAACGGGGCGGGTTGCCGATTTCCAGCCACCTCCGTCGGCGATCTGGTGTAGTGGTGAATAGAACGCGTTCTAGTTTTTCCGAGGCTCCGGAGAGGAGACGAGATGGCGCTGCGGGTCGTGCAGTGGGCCACCGGCGGTGTCGGCGTCGCGGCAATCAGAGGCGTGCTGGAACATCCCGAGTTGGAGCTGGTCGGGTGCTGGGTGCACTCACCGGCGAAGGCGGGTCGCGACGCCGGCGAGATCGCCGGCGTCGACCCGATCGGGGTACTCGCGACCGACAGTGCCGAAGACATCCTGGCGGCGGAGGCCGACGCGGTCATCTACTCGCCGCTGATGGCCGACCCCGACGAGGTCGCCGCGCTGCTGCGGTCCGGCAAGAACGTCGTCACCCCGGTGGGCTGGCTGTATCCGAGCGCGCGCAGCGGCGCGGCGATACGGGAGGCCGCGCTGGCGGGTAACGCGACGCTGCACGGCACCGGGATCGCGCCCGGCGGCATCAGCGAGAAGTTCCCGTTGATGCTCTCGGCCATGTCCACCGGGGTGAGTTTCGTACGCGCGGAGGAGTTCTCGGATCTGCGCAGCTACGAGGCCCCGGATGTGCTGCGCCACGTGATGGGCTTCGGCGAGACCCCGGACAAGGCGCTGACCGGCCCGATGCAGAAGATGCTCGACACCGGGTTCATCCAGGCGGTGCGGATGTGCGTGGACCAACTGGGTTTCGCCGCCGATCCCAGAATCCGTGCGACGCAAGAGATCGCGGTCGCCACCGCGCCGATTGACTCGCCGATGGGTGCGATCGAGCCCGGCCAGGTGGCAGGCCGCCGATTTCACTGGGAGGCAGTCGTCGACGGCGAACCCGTGGTGCGTGTGACGGTCAACTGGCTGATGGGTGAGGAGAACCTGGATCCGGCATGGTTTTTCGGCCCCGAAGGGCAGCGCTACGAGATCGAGGTGCGGGGGAACCCGGATTTCACGGTGTCTGTCAAGGGCTTTCAGTCCGAGATCGGCGGTGAGGGGCCGGAATACGGCGTGGTCGGCACGGCCGCGCACTGCGTCAACTCGGTGCCGGCGGTGTGCGCGGCGCCGCCCGGGATCGCGACGTACCTGGATCTGCCGCTGGTCAGCGGGAAGGCGGCGAGAAACCTGCGATGATGAGTGACTCGGCGGCCGACTCCACACGTGCGCTGGTACTCGCCGGCGGCGGATTGGCCGGCATCGCCTGGGAAACCGGCGTGCTGCTCGGAATCTGCGAGGAGGCACCCGCCGCGGGCAAGAAGCTGCTCGACGCCGACGTCCTGGTCGGCACCTCGGCAGGCTCGACGGTCGTCGCCCAGCTCGGGAGCGGCCTGCCGCTGCAGGATCTGTTCGACCGTCAGCTCTCCGACGAGCACGGTGCCCGCGAGATCCACCCCGGCGTCTCGATCGACACGATCACCGACCTGTTCCTGACCGCGATGACGACCCCGGGTGCCACCAGAGAACAGAAACTGCGCAGGATCGGCGCCGTGGCCGCGGACACCGACACCGTCGCAGAAGCGGTGCGCCGCGCCGTGATCGAACACCGGCTGCCGACCCGGCGATGGCCGGCACGCGCGATGCGGGTCACCGCGATCGACATCGCCACCGGCGAGTTGGTGGTGTTCGACGCAGACTCCGGCGTCGGCCTGGTCGACGCCGTCGCGGCCAGTTGCGCGGTGCCGGGCGTCTGGCCACCGGTGACGATCGGGGACCGTCGCTACATGGACGGCGGGGTCGGAAGCACGGTCAACATGTCCGCCGCACAGGACTGCGGGGCCGCGGTGGTGTTGGTGCCCTCCCGCGCCGACAGTCCGTCGCCGTGGGGTACCGGCACCGTCGCCGAGATCGACGCGTTTCCCGGCGCGACACTGGCGGTGTTCGCCGACGAGCAGTCACTGGCCGCGTTCGGGGCCAACCCGCTTGACCCGGCCTGCCGTGCGCCCGCGGCGCGGGCCGGTCGCGCGCAGGGGCGGCGGGAAGCCGGCCGGGTTGCCGAATTCCTAGGTGCCTGAGCCTGAGGAACGCTGTTCGATCGTGTCGAGCGCCGTGGCCGCCAGCTCCTGCCCGATCTCGATGACCTCGGTGGCGCGGTGGAAATCCAGGCTGCGGCACACCGTGCGGGGCACCTCGATCAACAGGTCGGGCGGGTAGGCGGCCAGTGTGTGGCGGGCCAGGGCGGCCTGCGCGATGTCGATCACCCGGTTCATCACCTCGAAGCTGCCCAGCTTCGGGATCACCGGTGCGATCGGTTCGCCGAGGTCCTTCTCCCCGTCCACCGGTTCGTCGTCCCCGGCCACGAACCGGCCGAGCACCGCGCGCCCGGTCGGGGTCTCCAGCAGCGACCGCGCCGCCCTGGTGTCCAGCAGCGACGACGAGCTGCGCCACATCCGGTTCAACCAGTCACCCGACGGTGACCGGGCGTCGCGGTCGCGGCGACTGGCCTCGGGATCCTCGCCGGAGATGCTGACCGCGAGGGTGATGTCCGCGGCGATGGCGGCCACCGGCGCCATCGGGAGTGGGTCGAGGATGCCGCCGTCGGCCAGCAGCCGGCCGTCGAGCACGTGCGGGGTGATCAGGCCGGGGATGGCGATCGACGCGCGGATGGCGTCCTCGACCGAACCGCGCTGCATCCACACCGATTTCCCGGTGATCAGATCGGTGGCCACGGACGTGAACGGGATCGGCAGCTCCTCGATCGTGACGTCGCCGAGGATCTCGCGGACGGCGTCGAGGATCTTCTCCGCCCGCAGGACGCCCGCCGACGTGATCGACGGATCGAGCAGGCGCAGCACCGCGCGCTGGGTCAGCGAGCTCGCCCACGTCGTGAACTCGTCGAGCTTGCCCGCCGCCTGCAGACCACCGACCAGGGCGCCCATCGACGAGCCGGCGATGCCGACCACCTCGTGACCGCGTTCGTGCAACTCGTTGATGACGCCGATGTGGGCGTAGCCGCGTGCACCGCCGCTACCCAGAGCCAGTGCGACCCGCATCCGACAATTCTGCGCCGGATCGGGTCCGGCCGTGTCGCGGGGACTCGGTGACATCGCCGACCCGGATCGCGCCGGGCGTCAGCCGCAGAGCGCGTCGGCAGCCGCTTCGACCGCGACGATCACCGCCGACTGCTGGCCGGGTGTCAGTTCCGACCACTTCCGGTCGAACGTCCCGGGACCCACGGACTCCGCATCCTGCACGGTCTTCAGGTAGGGCTCGATCTGCGTGTGGGGGTCACCGCCCTGCCGATCCATCCACGTCCGGGCGGCCCGGCACGCCTGGAAGTAGTCGTCCTCGGTGGATTCCGCCGGGGCGGCGACAGCGGTCGTCACCCCGCCGGGGGACACACCGACTCCGCCGGCCGACGGCACAGGGGAGGCGGGAGGCCCCTCCGCGCGGGTCGACGAGGGCGGGGCCGAGGACAGCGCGGTGGTATCCGGTGGGGGTCCGGGTTCAGACGAGCAGCCGGACAGGATCACGGCCGCCGCGACGGCGCCTGTGCGCCACAGACGGTTCCTGCTCATCCCGCCAAATCTATGCAACGTGGCGCCCGGTGACAGCAAAGGGCCGAAAGCCGGCCGGAAGCCGCGCCGGGACAGCGGTTTCAGTCGGGGCGGTGACCTGCCGCTTCCTAGATTCACGGTGAAGTTAAACCCTGGCGCTGGCGGCCGGTGAGTGAGCTGTGCCAGACTGGCCGCCGTGATCGACGTGACGCGGATTCAGGAGTGTTGTCAGGCCTAGTCGCCGACCCCTCGCATCCGTCCGTCGTTCCTCCTGGAGTCCCCCCATGATCCTGGCCCCTACCCGTCTGCGTCCTGCCGACCTGCTGCACGTCACCGACCGCTTCGCCGACGACGTTCTCAGCGGCGACTACGATCGCCTGCTGCCCGAAGCCGGTCTGCCCGCCGGGGAGCGCTGGTTCACCCGGTTGCACGGCACCGACGAACTCGACGTGTGGCTGATCAGCTGGGTGCCGAACCGCTCCACCGAACTGCACGACCACGGCGGCTCGCTCGGCGCGCTGACCGTCGTGTCCGGCGTGCTGAGCGAAACCCGTTGGGACGGTGTGACTTTGCGTCAGCGACGGTTGCGGGCCGGTGATCAGGCGGCGTTCCCGCTGGGCTGGGTGCATGACGTGGTGTGGGCTCGCGAGACCGCGCCCGCCGGCGGTGCCGCGCCGGCCGGCCCGACGTTGAGCGTGCACGCGTACTCGCCGCCGTTGACCGCGATGTCCTACTACGAGGTCACTGAACAGAACACGTTGCGCCGCAACCGGACCGAGCTCACCGACCAGCCGGAGGGCGACTGATGGCCAGCCGAATCGATGCCGTCCTCGCCGACGCCAGGGCCAGACTCACCCGCATGCCGGCCGGTGAGGTGCCCACCGCTCTGGCCCGGGGCGCGGTCCTGGTCGACATCCGGCCGGCGGCCCAGCGTGCCGCCGAGGGTGAGGTGCCGCAGGCGCTGGTGATCGAACGCAACGTGCTGGAGTGGCGGTGTGACCCGACCAGTGACGCGCGGATTACCCAAGCCGTCGACGACGACGTCGAGTGGGTGGTGCTGTGCTCGGAGGGCTACACCTCCAGCCTGGCAGCAGCGTCGTTGCAGGAATTGGGACTGCATCGCGCCACCGACGTCATCGGCGGCTACCACGCACTCAAAAACGTTCTGCGCTAAGAATTCTCGTCGCTCCTGAGGAGTCCGCGCAGTTTCTCGGTCTTGGCCTGGGTCCATCCCGGCGGCAGCATGATCGACGCCCACGCGTCCGCGACATTGCGGACGTAGACGTGACCGTGCCCGTCCGGGACGTTCACCGCGACCGCCATGTCGGCGCTGACCTGGAGGAACGTCACGACCGGGATCCACTCCATCTCGGGGGAGACGTCGTAGCCGCGCCGCTCGTGCAACCAGTCCGGCCGGGCGAACAGCAGGTCGGGATTCCACCACGCGATCGGATCGGACGCATGCTGCAGATAGACCACTCTCGGCTGCTCCCACGGGTCGTGCGGTCGCTGCAGGTCCCGGGCCTCGGCGACGAACCGCACGTTGGCGCCCTTGTCGTACACGGGAAGCCACTGGGGTGAGCCGGGATCGCGATTGTGGGTCAGGTCGGTCCAGATGGTGTTGTTGAAGGTCGGCCCGCTGAACAGCGCCCCGTCGGTGCGGGCGATCAGGTTGTTCAACGCCAGGAACGGCGCTTCACCGCCGAACGAGCCCAGGCTCTCGCCGAACACCACCAGCTTCGGGCGCTGTGCCTCGGGCATCTCGCGGATCAGCGCGTCGACCGCCTCGAACAGAGCCTGACCGGCCTGGCGGGCGTTCTCCTTGTCCACCAGGAACGACAACCAACTGGGCAGAAACGAGTACTGCATCGACACGATCGCAGTGTCACCGTTGTACATGTACTCCAGCGCGGAGGCTTCGGCCTCGTTGATCCAGCCGGTGCCGGTCGTGGTGGCCACCGCGACCACCGCGCGGTCCAGGCCGCCGGTGCGCTGCAGTTCGCGGGCCGCCAGCGCCGCGGTCTCCTTGATGCCGTCGGCGGAGTTCAGTCCCGCGTAGGCGCGGATCGGTTCGGTCGCCGGGCTGCCGTTGAACTCGGTCAGCTCCTCGACCGACGGTCCGCCGGAGATGAAGATCCGGCCCTGATGTCCCAGCGACTCCCAACTCACCAGCGACTGCGGTCCGCCGGACCGCAGATCCGAGGTGGGCGCCGCGAAGTCGGGGTCGGTCTCGTCGTTGACCGCGGCGAAGGTTTTGTTGATCGTGCTCATCGCGAACCGGACCACCACCCCGTTGAGCAGCGCGACCGTCAATGCCAGCAGCAGCGCGACCGCGACGACGGCCGCCACCCGCGGCGGGGCGACGCGCGTGAGCTGACGGTACAGAAAGCGCACGAAACGGCCGATCAGCTGCCCGATCTCGACGAGTACGAACAGCGTCACGACCGAGATCACCGCGGCCAGAGGGTAATCCCAGAACGTCAGGCGCGGGACACCCATCAGGTCACGGACGTCGTCCTGCCAGTCGTGGAACTGGATGACCATGACGACCAAGCCGATCACGCCGATGACGACGAGCACCGGCCACGCCCGCCGGGGCGCCGGCGGGCTGGAGTCCTTGGAGCCCATGAACCGCACCAGCCACACCGCGAACACCCCGAGCCCGTAGCCGATCGCGCCCGCGCCGCCGCTGACCAGTCCCTGGAACAGCGGACCGCGCGGCAACAGCGACGGTGTCAGCGACAACCAGAGGAAGACGAAACCGACTGCGGTACCGGTCCAGGTGTAGCGGCGGACCCACCACCCGCGCCGTGTGGTCGACGGATGTTCGCGCGCCGGCGTCTCGTCGATCACCGCGGCGGCGGCTTCACCGGTATCGGTCACGCATGGACTTTACCGATGAGTGAAGTTCGGCGGCCGCTTCTCGGTGAACGCGTTCATGCCCTCGGTCTGATCCTCGGTGGCGAACGCCGAATGGAACAGCCTGCGCTCATAGAGCAGGCCCTCGCTCAGCGTGGTCTCGAACGCGCGGTTGACCGCCTCCTTGGCCATCCGCGACGCCGACAGCGACATGCCCGCGATGGTCTGGGCCACCGCCTTGGCCTCCTCGAGCAGCGTGTCGGCCGGAACCACCCGCGACACCAGCCCGGCGCGCTCGGCTTCTTCGGCGCCCATGTTGCGGCCGGTCAGGATCAGGTCCATCGCCTTGGCCTTGCCGATCGCCCGGGTCAGTCGCTGTGACCCGCCCATGCCGGGCAGCACGCCGAGCTTGATCTCGGGCTGCCCGAATTTCGCGGTGTCGGCGGCGATCAGGATGTCGCACATCATCGCCAGCTCGCAGCCGCCGCCGAGCGCGTATCCGGCCACCGCGGCGATGGTCGGGGTGCGCGTCGCGGCGAACCTGTCCCAGCCGGCGAAGAAGTCGGACGAGAAGACGTCGGCGAAGGACAGGCCGGCCATCTCCTTGATGTCCGCGCCGGCGGCGAAGGCCTTCTCGTTGCCGGTGAGGATGATGGCGCCGACACCCGGCTCCGCGTCGAGTTCGGCTGCGGCGGTGGTGACCTCGTACATCACCTGGGTGTTGAGGGCATTGAGTGCCTTGGGCCGGTTGAGCGTGATCGTCGCTACCCGGTCGTCACGGTCGACCAGGATGGTCTCAAAGGTCATGACTGCTCCTCGAAGTTGATGTCGGGATCGGCAGATGCGAAGTATGCCTCGATGTCGGCTGCCGTCACCTCGGACAGGGAGGCCGGCGACCACTTCGGGTTGCGGTCCTTGTCGATCAGCTGCGCGCGGATGCCCTCGACGAGGTCATGCGATCGCAAGGACGCCACCGAGGTCCGGAACTCCTGGCGCAGCACATCTTCGAGAGTGTCCAGCTTCGCGGCCCGACGGACCGCTTCCAGCGCGACCGACGCGGCGATCGGGGAGCGGGAGGCGATCAGGTCGGCGGCATCGGCCGCGGCACCGCCGTGCTCGCGCAGCGCGGCGACGATGTCGGCGACCGTCTCAGCGGCATAGCACCGGTCGATCCACTCGCGCTGGGTGAGCAGCTCGCTCGCGGGTGGCTCCTGGGCGAATGCGGCGACCGCCTCGTCGACACCGCCGGACGCGATCGCGTCGACGAACGCGGCGAGCCGGTCCTGCGGCACGAAGTGGTCGGCGAAACCCATTGCGATCGCGTCGGCGCCGGAGAACGACGCCCCGGTGAGCGCCGCATGGACGCCGAGCAGACCCGGGGTGCGGGACAGGATGTGGGTGCCGCCGACGTCAGGGATGAACCCGATGCCCACCTCGGGCATCGCCATCTTGGTGGTCTCGGTGACGACCCGGACGCTGCCGTGCGCGCTGATGCCGACTCCGCCGCCCATCGTGATGCCGTTCATGATCGCGACATAGGGCTTCGGGTAGCGCCCGATGTAGGCGTTGAGCAGGTATTCGTCCTGCCAGAACTCGCGCGACGCACGGCCGCCGGATCTGGCGTCGTGATAGATCGCCA
This sequence comes from Mycobacterium sp. SMC-8, assembly GCF_025263565.1. Lineage (NCBI taxonomy): Bacteria > Bacillati > Actinomycetota > Actinomycetes > Mycobacteriales > Mycobacteriaceae > Mycobacterium > Mycobacterium sp. SMC-8. Next base: position 6,574,722 of record NZ_CP079865.1, on the reverse strand, counting down.
CGACGTCACCGCCGGCGCACAGGCCGCGGTCGCCGGCGCCGGTCACCACGACGGCGTCGATCGCGTCGTCGGTCTCCCAGCTCTTCAACGCCCGTGCGATGGCGCCGACCATCGGATGGGTCAGCGAGTTGATCGCCTTGGGCCGGTTGAGCGTGATTCGGCCGACCCCGCGGTCGGCAGTTACTAGGACATCCTCGTTTTCGTCCACGGAATGCAATCTAGATCGTCGCCCTGGTCACGCTCTGCCCGGGTAAGGTTCCTGTGAAGGCCCTGGGAAAAATCCGCCACCGCGGCGGGAACTGCCCGGGAACCTCACACGTTGAACCAGTGATCGTCACAGGTCTGATACACGACATCGAGACAGGAAGGACACGACGGTGCGCGAAAGCAGCAACCCGGTGTTCCGCACACTGCCCAAGGGGCAGCAGGGCGGCTATGCGCAATTCGGTACCGGAGCCGCCGGCTACGGTGCGCAGGCGGTACACGCCGATCCGTACGTCACGCAGTACCCGGAGCAGCAGCAGGCGGGTGTCTCGCGGGCGCTGACCATCGATGACGTCGTCATGAAGACCGGCATGACGCTGGGTGTGCTGACGGCCGTCGCGGTCGTGTCGTACTTCCTCGTCAGCGGCAACGTCGGCCTGGCCATGCCGTTCACCCTGGTGGGTGCGCTCGGTGGCCTCGCCCTCGTGCTGGTCGCGACCTTCGGCCGCAAGCAGGACAACCCGGCCATCGTGCTGAGCTACGCGGCGCTGGAGGGCCTGTTCCTCGGTGCGGTGTCCTTCGTCATCGCCAACATCGCCTCTGTCGGTGGCGCCGGAATGATCGCGCAGGCGATCGTCGGCACCCTCGGCGTGTTCTTCGGCATGCTTGTCGTCTACAAGACCGGCGCCATCCGCGTCACCCCGAAGTTCACCCGGATGATCGTGGCGGGTCTGTTCGGCGTCGTCGCGCTGATGCTGCTCAACCTGGTGCTGGCCGTGTTCGGCGTCGGTGGTGGCGCGGGCCTCGGCCTGCGCGACGGCGGCGCCCTGGCCATCGGCTTCTCGCTGCTGTGCATCGGCCTGGCCGCGTTCAGCTTCCTGATCGACTTCGACTCCGCCGACCAGATGGTTCGTGCCGGCGCGCCGGAGAAGGCGGCGTGGGGCATCGCCCTCGGCCTGACCGTCACCCTGGTCTGGCTGTACCTGGAGATCCTGCGTCTGCTCAGCTACTTCAATCAGGACTAGCAGTCCGACACGAGAAGGGCGTCCGCCGCGTGCGGGCGCCCTTTTTCGTGCCCGGGCCCCGCGGCACGGCTACCCGCCGCCAGAGTGCGCTCAGCGCGTCGAATCACCATATTTCGCGGTCTGAGCGCTCTCTCGCTGCCCGCAGGAGGCCGCCTTTCCACAGGACGCAGATTGGGGGTGTGCGACGCATCGCCGGTACGCGAGGCTCGACGCATGCAGGTGCCGTTCATCGGTAGCGAAGCGGTGGCCGCCGGGCTGGTCGGAAAGCATGTGCTGCGCAGCCGATACGTCGCGCTGTATCCCGACGTGTACACCCGGCCCGGTATCGAGTTGAGCGTCCACCACCGGGCGAAGGCTGCGTGGCTGTGGTCGCATCGCGGTGGCGTTCTCGCGGGTCTCACCGCCGCGGCATTACACGGGGCGCGCTACCTCGAGGACGGGCAGCCCATCGAGCTGGTCTGGTCGAACGGGCGGGCGCCGCGCGGCATCAGGACCCACAAGCACGACCTGCACCCTGACGAGAGCACCCGCCGTGGGGGACTGCCGGTGACGACGGTGCAGCGGACGGCATTCGACCTGGGCCGCCGGGGACCGCTCGATACTGCGGTGGCGAGGCTCGACGCATTGGGCAATGCAACCCCGTTCGACGCCGGTGAACTGTTGCGGTGGGCCAGGGAACGCCATGCCGGCAAGCGAGGCATGCGACAACTGGCGGCCGCGCTCGACCTCCACGATCCTGGGGCGCAGTCTCCCCGGGAGACCTGGTTACGTCTTCTGCTGATCCGCGGCGGATTCCCACGCCCGACCACGCAGATTCCGGTGATCAGCGCCGACGGCAGACGGCGCTACTACCTCGACATGGGTTGGGAGAACCTGAAGTTGGCTGTCGAGTACGACGGAGACCAACACCGCGTCGACCCGATGCAGTTCGCCCACGACATCCTGCGCGCCGAGGACCTCGACGAACTCGAGTGGACGCGGGTCCGGGTGGTCAAAGCCGCCCACGCAGACGACGTTCTTCGCCGGGTCCGGCGCGCCTACGACGCGAGAGTGCGCGCAGCGCGAGAACTTTCACGAGATTGCGATCTGAGCGCACTGTCGGGGCCGACGTGGGTGCGGGAGTCGGGGCAGAACTGGCGGTCTACGGGACCCGTGGCTTGACGCGGTCCGCCGCTTCGGCGGCGTTGCGCCGCGCGGTGTCGACGTCGTCGGCGTACGCCAAGGCGACACCCATCCGCCGGTTGGCGAAGCTCTCCGGCTTGCCGAACAGTCGAAGCTCGGTGTGCGGCACCTGCAGCGCCGCGTCCACGCCGTCGAAGACGACGCCCTCGGCGTCCACTCCGCCGTAAATGACCGCGCTGGCGCCCGCCGTCCTCAGCGCGGTGTCCACCGGCAGGCCCAGGATGGCCCGGGCGTGCAGCTCGAACTCGTTCTGCCACTGCGTCACCATCGTCACCATTCCGGTGTCGTGCGGGCGCGGGCTGACCTCGCTGAACCACACCTGGTCACCCTTGACGAACAACTCCACGCCGAAGATGCCCTGTCCGCCCAGATCCCCGGTCACCGCCCCGGCGATCTGCTGCGCGCGTTCCAGCGCGGTCGCCGACATCGGGTGCGGCTGCCAGCTCTCGACGTAGTCACCGCTGACCTGCCGGTGTCCGATCGGCTCGCAGAACCGGGTCTCGATCTCGCCGTCAGCACCGCGGGCGCGCACCGTCAACAGCGTGATCTCGTAGTCGAAATCGATGAAGCCCTCGACGATGATCCGGGTGTTGCTGACGCGGCTGCCGGACATCGCGTACTCCCAGGCCGCCGCGACGCCCTCGGGTCCGTCAATCTTGCTCTGCCCCTTGCCGGAACTGCTCATCACCGGCTTGACCACACATGGATACCCGATATGACCCTCGATGGCGGCGTGCAGTTCCTCCAGCGAATCGCAGAACCGATACGGGCTGGTCGGCACGCCGAGGGTTTCGGCGGCCAGCCGCCGGATTCCCTCGCGGTCCATGGTCAGCCGGGCCGCGCGCGCCGTCGGGATCACCGTCACCACGCCCTCGACCTCAAGCTCTTCGAGCACCGGCGTGGCAATCGCCTCGATCTCCGGCACCACCAGGTCGGGGCGCTCGTCCTCGATCAGCGCACGCAACTGACCAGGGTCGGTCATGGTGATGGTGCGGGCATGGTGAGCGACCTGGTGGCCGGGCGCGTTCGGGTAGCGGTCGACGGCGATGGTCTCGACGCCGAGCCGCTGCAACGCGATCAGGACCTCGCGGCCCAGCTCCCCCGAACCCAACAACATGACTCTGGTGGCGCGCGGTGACAGCGGCGTTCCGATGGTGGTCATCGGAACGGCATTCTATGGCGAGCTAGCTGAGCCGCTCCACGACCATCGCCATGCCCTGGCCGCCGCCGACGCACATCGTCTCGATGCCGAACGTCTTGTCGTGGGTGGCCAGGTTGTTCAGCAGCGTGGCGGTGATGCGGGCGCCGGTCATGCCGAACGGGTGGCCCAGCGCGATCGCACCGCCGGACACATTGAGCTTGTCCTCGTCCATGCCCAGTTCACGCGCCGACCCCAGCACCTGCACCGCGAACGCCTCGTTGATCTCGTACAGGTCGATGTCGGAGATGCTCATCTTCGCGTTGGCCAGCGCCTTCTTGACGGCCTCGATCGGACCCAGGCCCATGATCTCCGGCGACAGCCCCGACACGCCCGTCGACACGATCCGCGCCAGCGGGGTCAGGCCCAGCTCCTTGGCCTTGGTGTCGCTCATGATCACCACCGCCGCGGCGCCGTCGTTCAACGGACACGCGTTGCCCGCGGTGATCGTGCCGTTGGGCCGGAACACCGGCTTGAGCTGGCTGATCTTGTCGTAGGTGGTGCCGGCGCGGGGGCCGTCGTCCTTCGACACCACGGTGCCGTCGGGCAGCGTGACAGGCACGATCTCGCGCTCGAAGAAGCCGCTGTTGATGGCCTCCTCGGCGCGGTTCTGCGAACGCACGCCCCAGTGGTCCTGATCCTCGCGGCTGATGCCGGTGAACGCCGCGACGTTCTCGGCGGTCTGACCCATCGCGATGTAGACGTCGGGCAGCAGGCCGTCCTCGCGCGGGTCGCGCCACTCCGTCGCGCCGGCGGCCGCCTGCTCGGAGCGGGCCTGCGCATCGGCGAAGACCGGGTTCTTCGAATCCGGCGCACCGTCGGCGGCGCCCTTGCCGAACCGCGACACCGTCTCCACCCCGGCCGAGATGAACGCGTGCCCCTCGCCGGCCTTGATCGCGTGGAACGCCATGCGCGTGGTCTGCAGCGACGACGAGCAGTAGCGGTTGACGGTGGTGCCGGGCAGGAAGTCGTAGCCGAGTTCGACCGCCACCGCGCGGGCGATGTTGTAGCCGGCCTCACCGGCGGGCTGCGCGCAGCCCATCATCAGGTCGTCGATGTCGCGCGGGTCCAGCGCGGGCACCTTGTCGAGCACGGCCTTGACCATCTGCGCGGCGAGGTCGTCGGGCCGCATCGAGACCAGCGAACCCTTGTTGGCCCGGCCGATCGGGGAACGGGCGGTGGCGACGATGACGGCTTCGGGCATGACGGGCTCCTCAGGTTCGAACCGGGTGGAACGTGTTGCAAGAAACCTAGCCCGCGGGCGCGACGATCGGCGCGGGCACCCCGGTCGAGCGTCGCCACAGCCGGCTGAGCCCGCCGAGGCGCGCGAGCAGCGAGCCGTCGTCGCCCGCGCGCGATTCCAGCGCCGGCGCGGCGGGCATGCCGGTGACGAACTCTCCCAACGCGTTGCACAGCGCGGGCAGCAGTTGCATCGCGGCCAGCTCGTATCCCGCCGCGGACGGATGGAACATGTCCGGCGAGAACAGCAGCTCCGGAGTCCGGTAGAAGTCCGGGGCCAGCAGATCGCTGAACGGCACCGGCACCCCGCCGCAGGCACGTACCGCGGCCGCCTGGGCGCGCGCCAGACGCAACCCCTGGTTGCGGGCGACGAACCGCAACGGCTGCGGGATCGCGGTGATGACACCGAAGTCCGGGCAGGTGCCCACGACGACGACCGCGTCGCTGGCGCGCAGCCGCTGCACAGCCCGGCCCAGGCGGCGCGCCGACGGGCCGATGCCGTTGGGTTTGGTGATGTCGTTGGCGCCGATCATGATCACGGCCGCATCGGGTGGCGGCCCGGCGACGTACATCGCGTCGATTTGCCCCGACAGCCCTTTCGACGTCGCGCCGACGATGGCCTTGGTGCTCAGCCGGATGCGCTTGCCCGACTCGGCGGCCAGCCCCCGCGCCAGCAATACGCCCGGCACCTCGTCGGCGGCCTGGCAGCCGTACCCGGTGGCCGTCGAGTCGCCGAAGATCATCAGGTGCAGGTCGAACGGGACACCACGGTGCCAAGGTTCGACCGGGCCGCCGCCGGGGGAGTACACGCCGTCGGCGCGGGGCGGGATGTCCCACGCCTTCGGGATGACGCGGCGCGCCTGATCGGCCTGTCCGCTAAGGAGGTTGCGGGCCCCGACGTAGGCGGTGCCGGTGGACGCCAGCGTTGCTGCGGCCGCCAGCGCGACCGTGGAACGACGCGGTGTACGACCGCGCGGAGCACGACGGAGGATGCCCACTCCGCAAGTTTAGAGCGGAAATGCGCGGCTACCCGGCTCGTTAAGCGGAAGAGCCATCACAGTGCGGTATCGACTCCGACACCATCTGCGTTTAACCCATTGTGATAGTGGTTACAGGTGTCAAGCTAAGTTACGAGCTCGTCTGAATAACTTGGCTTATCCCGGACTACAACGTCGTAGGAAGTGGTGGCGATGACGGCACCGAGCAAGATTCCCAGCTCATCCCCGCTGGGCATCAGGGCAGCACGAGGGCAGAAGCCGCGCCGCTTCCCGGTCTCTGACGGAGCTCCCGTCGAGGTGGTCGAAGACGGTCCGAGCATCGCCGGACGGCTCATGGGGCTGGCCGCCATGGCCACCATCAGGCCGTTCCTGACGGTGGGCAGTTACGCGCCCAAGCTGCCGTGGCCCTGGGGCCTGGTCGATTTCGCCGCTCGCGTACTCAAGCCGGCGCCGGGCACCGTGCGCGCCACCATCGGCCTGCCGCACTGCAACGCCCAGCTGGTCCGCGCCGCCGGGGTGCTGCCCGCCGACGGTAATCGCTCGGTGATTCTCTACCTGCACGGCGGAGCGTTCCTGACCTGCGGGGTGAACACCCACGGGCGCCTGGTGACCGCGCTGTCGAGGTACGCCGATGCGCCCGTTCTGGTGGTCAACTACCGGATGATCCCGAAGCACTCGGTCGGCACGGCGCTCGACGACTGCTACGACGGTTACCGCTGGCTGCGCGACCTCGGCTACGAGCCCGACCAGATCGTGCTGGCCGGGGACTCGGCCGGGGGTTATCTCGCGCTGTCGCTGGCCGAGCGGCTGCAGGCCGAGGGCACCAACGGCTTCGTCGGCGAGACGCCGGCGGCCGTCGTGACGATGTCCCCGCTGTTCGAGATCGACAACGAGGCCCGCGCCGACCACCCGAACGCCCGCACGGACGCGATGTTCCCGCCGAAGGCGTTCCACGCGCTGGTCGAGCTCATCGAAGCGGCCGCCGAACGCCGGATCGTCGACGGCCGGCCGGAAGAGGTGTACGAGCCGCTCGACCACATCGAACCCGGCCTGCCGCGCACCTTGATCCACGTGTCGGGGTCCGAGGTCCTGCTCAGCGACGCGCGCAAGGCCGCCCGGCTGCTCGCCGCCTCCGGAGTGCCCGTCGAGGTACGCGTCTGGCCGGGGCAGATGCACGTGTTCCAGCTGGGCGCGCCCACGGTGCCCGAGGCCAAACGCTCGCTTCGGCAAATCGGTGAGTACATTCGCGAGGCCACCTGGTAGCACCGGCCGGAGGCCGCCTGGCTGCGCGGTGACGGGCCTGGGACGATGGACGCATGCGCATCGCCCGGCACATCAGTGACCTCGTCGGTAACACTCCTCTGGTAGAGCTAACCTCGGTCGTGCCGCCTGGCGCGGGCATGGTCGCGGCCAAGGTCGAGTACCTGAACCCGGGCGGCAGCTCCAAGGACCGCATCGCGGTCAAGATGATCGACGCCGCCGAGGCCAGCGGTGAGCTCAAACCGGGCGGCACCATCGTCGAACCGACCTCCGGCAACACCGGGGTGGGGCTGGCCCTGGTCGCCCAGCAGCGGGGGTACAAGTGCGTCTTCGTATGCCCCGACAAGGTCAGCGAGGACAAGCGCAACGTGTTGCGCGCCTACGGGGCGGAGGTCGTGGTGTGCCCGACCGCCGTCGCACCCGACGACCCGGCCAGCTACTACAGCGTCTCGGACCGGCTGGTCCGGGAGATCGACGGTGCGTGGAAGCCCGACCAGTACTCCAACCCGATGGGGCCGGAGAGCCACTACGAGACGACGGGCCCGGAGATCTGGGCCGACACCGAGGGCAAGATCACCCACTTCGTCGCCGGGGTCGGCACCGGAGGCACCATCACCGGAGCCGGCCGCTACCTCAAGGAGGTTTCCGGCGGACGGGTCAAGGTCGTCGGCGTGGACCCCGAGGGGTCGGTGTACTCCGGCGGCACCGGGCGGCCGTATCTGGTCGAGGGTGTCGGCGAGGATTTCTGGCCGTCGGCCTACGACCCGACGGTTCCCGACGAGATCATCGCCGTCTCCGATGCCGACTCGTTCGACATGACCAGGCGGCTGGCCCGCGAAGAGGCGCTGCTCGTCGGCGGGTCGTGCGGAATGGCGGCGGTGGCCGCGGTCAAGGTCGCCGAACGCGAGGGCCCTGACTCGCTCGTGGTGGTCCTGTTGCCCGACGGCGGCCGCGGCTACCTGTCCAAGATCTTCGACGACAACTGGATGTCCTCCTACGGATTCCTGCGCAGTCGGCTCGACGGGTCCGTCGAGGAGTCCACTGTCGGCGATGTCCTGCGCGGCAAGTCCGGGAACCTGCCCGATCTGGTGCACACCCACCCGTCCGAGACGGTGCGCGACGCCATCGGCATCCTGCGCGAGTATGGGGTGTCCCAGATGCCGGTGGTGGGCGCGGAACCTCCGGTGATGGCCGGCGAGGTCGCCGGCAGCGTGTCCGAACGCGAGTTGCTTTCCGCGGTGTTCGAGGGCCGCGCCAAACTCGCCGACGCGGTCGCCGAGCACATGAGCCCGCCGCTGCCGCTGATCGGCGCCGGCGAACTGGTCAGCACCGCGGCGAAGAACCTGCGCGAGTGCGACGCGGTGATGGTGGTGGAAGAGGGCAAGCCCGTCGGCGTGCTCACCCGTCACGACCTCCTCGGTTACCTGTCGGAGGGCAGCGCACGCGGCTGACGCACGGTCGCGCGAGAAACCGCTGTTCGGCCGCCCTGCTCAGGTAATGTGAGCACGCTTGTCCAGCCACGTGCGAGCGGAAGGGCGTCCATGATCGACCGACCATCGTTCGCCACGTGTTCACCGGGTCCGCCGCCGGTCCGCCTGGGGGACGCCCCCGGAGCAGGAAAGCTGTTGATCACGCCTGCCCCGTCGGCTACCTTCCAGCCGGAGTCGGCGAGAAGGCCTCAGGCTCATCGCGATTCGAACTTCGACAGTGATGTCGTGGCACACAAGATGAAGGGGACGGTTCGCGCTTCGTTCGCAACCGAGATCAGGAGAAATCGATGACAGAGAATCCGCCGCCCGGCGGCTATCCGCCACCGCCACCGGGCGGTTACCCGCCACCGCCGCCGCCCGGGGGCTACCAGTCGCCACCTCCGCCGCCGCCCGGCAGCGGTTTCGGGCCGCCGCCCGGCGGCGGTTTCCCGCCCCCGACGCACGCCCAGGGCAGCTACCCACCCCCTCCGCCACCGGGGATGCCCAGCGGCGGCTTCGGACCGGAGGGCGGATTCCCGCCGGCGGCTCGGCCGTCACTCACCGTCGGTGAGGCGTTCAACTGGGCGTGGAACAAGTTCAGCAAGAACGCCATCCCGCTGATCGTCGCGACGCTGGTCTTCGCCGTCGTGATCATCGCGCTGCAGAGCATCATCAGCATCGTGCAGATGCTGGTGTCGCCCGGAGACACCAGCTATGTCGCCGACGACAGCGGCCTGTCGTTCTCGTATGCCACCACCGGTGTCGCCGGCATCCTGGTGTCGATCGTCGGTTGGTTCCTGTCGTTGATCGTCGGAGCCGCCATCCAATCGGCGTTCCTGGGCGGTATCTTCGACATCGCCAACGGTCAGCAGGTCACGGTGGGGTCGTTCTTCCGGCCGCGCAATATCGGCAACGTGATCATCGCCGGACTGATCGTCGGCGTCATCACCACCATCGGGTTCTTCCTGTGCATCGTGCCGGGCGTGATCGCCAGCTTCCTGCTGATGTTCACCACCATCGCGGTGCTCGACCGCAACCTGTCACCGATGGACGCGATCAAGTCGAGCTTCGAGACCGCCAAGAACAACGTCGGTCCGGTGTTCTTGATCTGGCTCACCAGCATCGCGGTGGTCCTGGTCGGCGCGCTGCTGTGCGGTGTGGGCCTGCTCGTGGCGGCACCGCTGGCCGCCCTGCTGCTGGTGTACACCTACCGCACCCTCAACGGTGGCTACGTCGCGCCCGCCATCCCGTAACTCCTGACCTGGCCGATGTCGGCGTGTCCGCCTGACGCGGACACGCCGACATCTCGTTGTGCCGCAGTGCGGCCCGGGGATGATGGGGTCGTGAACCGAACTGCGCCGGGCCTTGGGCGCCGGGCCTACGCGACGTGGACGGCGCGGGTGGCGGCCACGGTCATCGACGTGATCCCGCTCTGCCTCGGGTGGGGAATCTGGGAGGCCGTCGCAATCAGCAGCACCGCGATGGACTGTGTCACCTTCGACAACGGTGGCGTCGCGTGCGCGTCGGTCACCACGACGGCGACCGGCGTACTGGCAGCGCTGATGTTCGTGCTGTCGGCGGCCTACCTGCTGTGGAACTACGGTGTCCGCCAGGGCTCCACCGGCACCAGCCTGGGCAAGTCGGTGCTGCGCTTCCGCGTGGTCGACGAGAAGACTTGGCAGCCAATCGGATTCAGCGCCTCGCTGTTACGGCAGCTGGTGCATGTGGTCGACGCGGCCGCCTGCTTTCTCGGCTTTCTGTTCCCGCTGTGGGATGCCAGGAGGCAGACCCTGGCCGACAAACTCGTCGGGACCGTATGCGTGGCCACCGGAAGGCGCTGACGCCGGTGAGGGGCTCCCGTTGGCCCCCAAAAGGGTTCGGCATTCGCGGGCGATCTTTGCCTGGCTCGGTTGATCACTCGAGTGCGGCCCGTCGAATACCGCGCGGGTGCCGACGTAGTCCAGTGTCGTCTGCAGACAGTGCCGTGCCGCGCCGACTGCGCCGGGCGAAGCATACCCCCGGGATTGGAGCCGAAATCCGGCGTGGCGGTCGTCGGCGATGACTGGTGGGCAGACATGCCCACGTTGTACACAGCTAGCCTTGGCAGTCATGAGTGAGCAGCGCAGCGCGGCCGATCATTACCGGGCTTACGGGCCGGCCACCAAGGCCATTCACGCCGGTTACCGGCCCGACCCGGCCACCGGCGTGGTCAACCCGCCGATCTACGCCAGCTCGACCTTCGCCCAGGATGGGGTCGGCGGGCTGCGCGGCGGCTTCGAATACGCCCGCACCGGCAACCCGACCCGCTCGGTGCTGGAAGGGGCGCTCGCGGCGATGGAGGGCGCGTCCTACGGACGCGCGTTCAGCTCTGGCATGGCCGCCACCGACTGCGTACTGCGCGCGGTGCTGCGTCCCGGCGACCACCTGGTGATCCCCGACGACGCCTACGGCGGCACCTTCCGGCTGATCGACAAGGTGTTCAGCCTGTGGGGCATCAGCTACACCGCGGTGGCTTTGTCGGATCTCGACCGGGTGCGCGCGGCCGTCACCGACCGCACCAAGCTGATCTGGGTCGAGACGCCGACCAACCCGCTGCTGTCGATCGCCGACATCGCCGGCATCGCCGAGGTGGGCGCGGCGACGGGGGCGAAGGTGCTGGTCGACAACACGTTCGCGTCGCCGGCGCTGCAGCAGCCGCTGTCGCTCGGCGCCGACATCGTGCTGCACTCGACGACCAAGTACATCGGCGGGCACTCCGACGTCGTCGGGGGAGCGCTGCTGACCAACGACGAGGCACTCGACGACGCGTTCGCGTTCCTGCAGAACGGCGCGGGTGCGGTGCCCGGACCGTTCGATGCCTACCTGACCATCCGCGGGCTCAAGACACTCCCGCTGCGGATGCAGAAGCACAGCGCGAACGCCGCCGCGATCGCCGAATTCCTCGACGGGCACCCCGCCATCACGACGGTGCTCTACCCGGGCCTGCCCAGCCACCACAATCACGATGTCGCCGCCCGCCAGATGAGCGGATTCGGCGGGATGGTGTCGGTGCGGCTGCGCGGCGGCCCCCAGGCCGCCCGTGACTTCTGCGCCCGCACCGAGATCTTCATCCTCGCCGAGTCGCTCGGCGGGGTGGAGTCGCTGATCGAGTATCCGGGCGCGATGACCCACGCGTCGACCGCCGGTTCTCAGCTGGAGGTGCCCGACGACCTGGTGCGCCTGTCCGTCGGAATTGAAGACACCGCCGACCTGCTCGGTGACGTCGAGCAGGCGCTCGGCTCCCTCGGTTAGCTTCCGCTACAGCTGGACGTCGTACGACTAGACGAGTTGGGTCAGCGCTTGGCGGACCGCGGACGCCGTGACGGCGAGGTTCACCTCGGGCAGCCCGGTCGGTGACTCGTCGACCCAGCTGCCAAGCGCGATCTCCCCGGCGCGGGCATGCACCCAGCGCCAACCGCGGTCGTTGAGGCTCAGCAGCGCGCCGAGCCCGTCGACGGTGTGCAGCACGGTGATGACCGCGGCCGTCGCCGGTGCCGGCGGCCGCCGTTCGAACAGCGCGGCCATCAGCGCCGCGCGGGCTGCGTCCGCGCGGCCGCGATGGGTCAGCGGGTACGCGTAGGTACGACCGAACAGCTTGCCCGAGTGAGGGATTCGACGGATCTGCCCGCCGCGTTCCAGCTGCCCGGCGACGAGGTTCTCGCTGTCTCTGCTCAGCTTCTTGACGGCCTGGCCCGGCGTCAGGGGTTTGGCGCGCAGCAGCTCGAACGCCGCGGCCGTCAGCGGGTCCAGCGGACCGGCGGCGTCGAGCGCCACCAGTCGGCCCGCCGGAACCGGTTCGCCGGCCACCGCCGGACGCGCCCGGCATGCGTGTGCCAGGTCGAGCAGCATCGCGGCCGCGAGCGCACGCTCACGGCGCGGGCTGTCCAGAGCCGGTTGCGCGGACGCGTTGTCGACAAGCAGCAGGAACAGGTCCTCTGCGATCTGCGCCATGCGTCGGAGACTAACGCGGCGCGGCGAGGCCGCGGATCAGCCGCAGGCCGCCCCGCTCCGGTCAGCCGTGATACGGCTCGGCGCTGACCAGCGTCACCTTGACGGTGTTGCCGCTGGGCACGGTGTAGGTGCGCGACTCGCCGACCTTGGCGTCGATCAGCGCGCCGCCGAGCGGGGAGTTGGGGGAGTACACCTCGAGCTTGCCGTCGCTGACGCCCTGCTCCCGGGTACCGATCAGGAACGTCTCGGTGTCGTTCTCGTCGTCGTCGTAGTACACCTTGACCACCGAGCCGGGCAGTGCGATGCCGGACTGCTTCGGGGCCTCGCCGACCTTGGCGTTGTTGAGCAGCTCCTGCAGCTGGCGGATGCGGGCCTCTTCCTGGCCCTGCTGCTCCCGGGCGGCGTGGTAGCCACCGTTCTCCCGGAGGTCTCCTTCTTCGCGGCGGTCGTTGATCTCGGCGGCGATGACGGGACGGTTGGCGATCAGCTGGTCCAGCTCCGCCTTGAGGCGGTCGTAGGACTCTTCGGTCAGCCAGGTGACCTGAGTGTCGGTCATGTCCTGCTCCTGTCGTTGTTGCTTCCGCGCTTGTCGCGTTCGATGTCTGGCACGGCGCCGGGTGACTCGTGCGTGTATCGCCGGCATCGGCAGCGTCGGATCTGAGCTCCCAAATGCAGCAATACACGGCCCCAGCAGGAACCGTGTATCGGCCCAGCATAGCACCGTCGGATCGGGCGAACTTCAGAATTTTGTCGACGACCGTTGGGCGTGCAGACGGTTCTCAGCCACCGACCAGATACCCGGGGACGTCGATTCCACACCCGTAGACGTCGCCGATGACGGCCGGCCTGCTCGCCTTCACCGTGGTGGTGACCTGCACCGTCACGTCCGCGGACGGCGGCACGAGCACCTCGCGCCGCCCCGTCTCGTCGCCGTCGTAGGATCGGGCGCGCACGATGCACACCACCGGGCGCGACGGGTCGTCGCGGGTGACGCTGACGGTGACGTCGACGGTGTGCGGGTCTACCACCCGGTAGCCGGCGAGTTCGCCCTTGACCTCGCTGGAACCGAAGCGGCTGAACGCCACCATGGCGATGACGATGCCGGTCAACACCACCAGGACGGTCAGTCCGATGGCGATCCGGCGGCGCGCGCGCCGGCTGAGCCGCTGTTGTCCGTAGCGCTCGGTAGGGCGGTCGATCATCTCGTTTTGCATGCCCGTCGGTCGGATGGGTCTACTAGACCTGGAACTATAGGGCCACTCCCGTGGTTGAACTGAAGCGTGAGTGGGCAAGCAGAAAAACAGCTGATAAGGACGAGGTTGAGCGAACTGCGGTTGATGGCCGTGCACGCGCACCCGGACGACGAGTCCAGCAAGGGTGCCGCGACGATGGCGCGTTACGTCGATGAGGGCGTTCGCGTGATGGTCGTGACGCTGACCGGCGGGGAGCGCGGCGACATCCTGAATCCGGCGATGGACCTACCCGAGGTCCACGGCCGGATGCCGGAGATCCGCCGCGACGAGATGGCCAGGGCCGCGCAGATCCTCGGGGTCGAGCATCACTGGCTCGGGTTCGTCGACTCGGGGCTGCCGGAGGGCGACCCGCTGCCGCCGTTGCCCGAGGGTTGTTTCGCGCTGGAGCCGCTGGAGATACCGACCCGGGAGTTGGTGAAGGTGATCCGGGAGTTCAAGCCGCACGTGATGACGACGTACGACGAGAACGGCGGCTACCCGCACCCCGATCACATCAAATGCCACCAGGTCTCCGTCGCGGCCTACGAGGCCGCCGCCGACCACCTGCTGTACCCGGATGCCGGCGAACCGTGGAGCGTGTCCAAGCTGTACTACAACCACGGCTTCCTGCGGCAGCGCATGCAGATCCTGCAGGACGAGTTCGCCAAGCACGGCAAGGAAGGTCCGTTCAGCAAGTGGCTGGAGAGCTGGGACCCGGAGGAGGACCTGCTCGCCAAGCGGGTGACCACGCGGATCGAGTGCTCGAAGTACTTCGCTCAGCGTGACGACGCGTTGCTGGCGCACGCGACGCAGATCGACCCCAACAGCTTCTTCTTCACCACGCCGATGGAATGGCAGCAGCGGCTGTGGCCGACGGAGGAATTCGAACTGGCCAGGTCGAGGGTGCCGGTGGTGCTGCCCGAGACCGACCTGTTCTCCGGGATCGAGGAACGCTGATGAACGACGTCCTGACTCTGGGCCTGGAGCTGTTGACGGTGGCCCAGGAAGACGGTCCCCGCCAGACCGGGCCTGATTTCGGCAAGGCTAGCCCGTTCGGGCTGATCATCGTGATCCTGTTGCTGATCGCGGTATTCGGGCTGGTGTGGTCGATGAACCGGCATCTGCGCAAACTGCCGAAATCCTTCGACACCGCCGAGTCCGACGGTGTCGAAGGCGGTGCCGCCCCGGTCGGCGAGATCGGCGCCGACCCCGACCTGGCCACCGAGAATCCGGCCGACGGGACGGAACGTGGCTCGAGCTGACGGCTCGAGAAATTCCCTATCGCGGGCCACGAGCCCGTATCTGAGGCAGCACGCCGACAACCCGGTGCACTGGCAGCAGTGGACGCCGGACGCGCTGGCATGGGCTGCCGAACGCGACGTGCCCGTCCTGCTGTCGATCGGATACGCGGCCTGCCACTGGTGCCATGTGATGGCTCACGAGTCCTTCGCCGACGCCGAAGTCGCAGCGGCCGCCAACGAGAACTTCGTCTGCATCAAGGTCGACCGCGAGGAGCGTCCCGACCTGGACGCGGTGTACATGAACGCCACCGTGGCCCTGACCGGTCAGGGCGGCTGGCCGATGACGTGCTTTCTGACCCCTGACGGCAGACCGTTCTTCTGCGGCACCTACTACCCGAAGGGCACCTTCCTGCAACTGCTGGCCGCGGTCACCGAGACCTGGCGCACCCGCCGCGCCGAGGTGGAGGAGACGTCGGACAGGATCGCCGCCGAGCTGCGGTCGATGGCCTCCGGCCTGCCGGGCGGCGGCCCGGCTGTCGCGGCCCAGGTGTGCGACGGCGCGGTGGAGGCGGTGCTGCGCGACGAGGACACCGTCGACGGTGGGTTCGCCAACGGTCCCGGGCGCGCCCCGAAGTTTCCTCCGTCGGCGTTGCTGGAAGCGCTGCTGCGTCACCACGAACGCACCGGATCGTCCCTGGCCCCGGTGGTGCGGACCTGTGAGGCGATGGCGCGCGGCGGCATCTATGACCAGCTGGGCGGGGGCTTCGCCCGGTACAGCGTCGACGCGGCGTGGGTGGTGCCGCACTTCGAGAAGATGCTCTACGACAACGCCCAGCTGCTGCGGGTGTACGCGCACTGGGCACGCCGGACCGCGAATCCTTTGGCGCACAAGGTTCTTCACGAGACAGCGCGGTTCCTGCTCGACGACCTGCGCGACGGTGAGATGTTCGTCTCCTCACTGGACGCCGACGCCGCCGGGGTCGAGGGGCTGACCTACGTGTGGACCTCGGACGAACTCACGGAAGTGCTCGGCGAGGGTGACGGGCGTTGGGCGGCAGCGCTTTTCGGGGTGACCGAGGAAGGGACCTTCGACGCGGGCACCTCGGTGCTGCAGCTGCACACCGACCCGGACGACCCGGATCGCTTCGAGCGGGTGCGCACGGCACTGCGCGCCGCGCGGCGCCTCAGGCCGCAACCGGCGCGCGACGACAAGGTGGTGACGGCCTGGAACGGGTTGGCGATCACCGCGCTGGCCGAGGCGTCGTTCGCCGGCGCCCGGCCCGAATACCTCGACGCCGCAGCCGAAAGCGCCCGGCGGCTACTCGCCCTGCATGTGGTCGAGGGCCGGTTGCGGCGCTCCAGCCTCGGCGGCGTCGTCGGCGACAGTGTGGCGGTGCTCGAGGATCACGCCGCGCTGGCCACCGGTCTGCTGACACTGCACCAGGCCACCGCGGAGCCGGAGTGGCTGCATCACGGGTGCCGACTGCTCGATCTCGCGCTGGAGCACTTCGCAGACCCGGAGGTCCCCGGCCGCTGGTTCGACGTCGCCGACGACGCCGAGCAATTGGTGCTGCGACCGTCGGACCCGCTCGACGGTGCCACGCCCTCAGGCGCATCGCTGATGGCCGAGGCTCTGCAGCTGGCCGGGCATCTGGCGGCCGAACCCGCCGCGCAGCGGTACTCGGCGGCGGCCGAGGCCACCCTGGCCGCCGCGACCGTGCTGCTGGAGCGCGCTCCGCGTTCGGCGGGGCACTGGCTGGCGGTGTCCGAGGCCGCCGTGCGCGGTCCGATCCAGGTCGCGGTGGCCGGCGGCGCGGATTCGGCGCTGCTGGCGGCGGCGCGCAGGCTGGCGCCGGGCGGAGCGGTCGTGATCGGCGGCGAGGTGGATTCATCCGAGCTGCTGCGCGCCCGGCCCCGGGTCGGCGACGCGGACGCCGCGTACGTGTGCCGCGGCCGGGTCTGCGATATGCCCGTCACCACGGTCGAGGATCTCGCCGCCGCGCTCGGGCCGTCCGTGTAGCCTGCCGCTCATGAGTTTCGAGCCGGATGTCTTACAGGGTTTCGTCCAGCGCTATCTCGACACCGTCGCCGGCGGCACCGCCACCGACGTCGCTGCGCTCTACGCCGAGGACGCCACCCTCGAAGACCCCGTGGGCGGTGGTGAGGTGCACATCGGCCGGCAGGCCATCGCCGGCTTCTACAAGTCCATCGAGGCCGGCGGCCAGATCACCACCGAACTGCTGAACTTCCGCGCCGGCGGGCACGAGGCGGCGTTCGTGTTCGCGATCACCGTGGGCGGCGCGATGCGGATCGAGCCCATCGAGGTGATGACGTTCAACGGCGACGGCCAGATCACGTCGATGAAGGCCTACTGGGGCCCGCAGGACGTCACGCAGCTCTAGGAGTCTGCTGAATTAATCCGGCGTGGTGGCGGGGTTTGTGGCTGGGTTCTCGAGATGATTAATGGATGCAGGGGCATTCTGAGGATCAGCGTGAGCTGTTGGATGCGGAGTCGGTTGCCGGGCATCTGCTGAAGTCCGACAGCATGTTTGTATTCCTGGCCGAACACCGCCACGAGTTGTTTCCCGAGGCGATGTTCGCTGATCTTTTCCCGTCGCGGCGGGGGCGTCCGAGCGTGCCGGCCGAGGTGATGGCCTCGGTGATCACCTTGCAGGCCCTGCACGGGCTCTCTGATAGCGAGACCGTGGACGCGGTCACCTTCGATCTGCGCTGGAAAGCCGCGTGCGGGTTGGCGGTGACCGCGCCGGCGTTTCACTCGACCACGCTGACCTATTGGCGGCGCCGGCTGGCGGCCTCGCAGGCGCCGGACCGGATCTTTGAGGCGGTCAAGGCCGTCGTGGCGCAGACCGGTGTGTTGGCCAAAAAGACGCGGCGAGCGTTGGACTCCACCGTGCTCGATGATGCGGTGTCCACCCAGGACACCGTAACCCAGCTGATCGCTGCGATCCGCCGGGTCGGGCGCGAAGTCCCAGGGGCCGGCGAGGTGATCACCACTTACTGCACCGCCCACGATTACAGCGATCCGGGTAAACCGGCGATCGCCTGGAACGACAGAACCGCCCGCGACCAGCTTGTCGACGCCTTGGTCGGCGATGCGCACCGGCTGCTGGGGCATCTGCCCGACCAGGAACTGGGCCCGCGCGCCGCTGAGGCGGTGTCGTTGTTGGCGCTGGTCGCCGGCCAGGACGTCGAACCGGTCGAGGGTTCTGATGGCACCGACGGGCAGTGGCGCATCGCGCAGAAGGTGGCCGGTGATCGGGTGATCTCTACCGTGGATCCCGAAGCCCGCCATGCCCATAAGACGGTGCATCGCCGCCAGGACGGATACAAGGCCCACATCGCGGTCGAACCTGATACCGGGATCATCACCGACTGCGCGCTGACCAAGGCAAGCGGACAAGACAATCACGAAGCCGTCATCGGACTGGCGCTGCTGGCACACGAGACGACGGCGGTGCGGGTGCTCGGCGATTCGGCCTACGGCACCGGTCAGGCACGGGCGACGCTGGCCGAGCTCAAGCATGTCGCCGTGATCAAACCGCTCCCGCTGAGAACCCCGGTCCCGGGTGGGTTCACCAGCGATGACTTCACCATCGATTTCGCGGCCCGTACCGTGACGTGTCCGGCCGAGCACACCATCCCCATCGGGCCTAGCGGTGGAGCCGCATTCGAAAAGCATTGCCGGTCATGCGCTTTGAGGCACCTGTGCACCACCGCAGTGCGTGGGCGAAAGCTCACCATCAGCGAACACGAACCGCACCTACGTGCCGCCCGGGCCATCGCGCGCACACCCGAATGGCAGGCCGAGTACCGCCAACACCGCCCCATGGTGGAACGCTCGATCGCCTGGTTGACCCGCGGCAACCGCAAAGTCCGCTACCGCGGCGTCAGCAAGAACAACCACTGGCTGCACCACCGCGCCGCCGCATTGAACCTGCGCCGCCTGATCAGCATGGGCCTGACCCACACCGGCACCACCTGGGCCATCGCCTAAGCCCAGACATCCCGGCGGCCTTGCGGCGCGAACATCGGATTGCCACGCCCCAAACGGCGGGGCAATCCCGAATCTGTCGGCCTGCCTGTGACTTCACACACGCGCCGACGAGCGCTTGAGACGCCCCGCCCCATCAACCCACTAATTCAGCAGACTCCTAGCGCGCCAGCCTTTTCAGCGCGAGCGTGCGTGTCTGAGGTGGACACGCCGGGCCAGAACCGGATTTTGCGCACGCTCGTCCGTCGTCCGGGAGTGCGATCGTCCGGGAGTGCCACATCCGGGAGTGCGATCGTCCGGGAGTGCCATGGTCCGGCCGTCCTTCGCCGGTCGCCGCTGTCCCGGAGTGCCGCCACGGCGTCGCCTCTCTGCGCGCAGCAGACGGCGGAGCTTTGCCTTCGACTGCGGCCGCGCTCGTCGGGACCCCCTGCTACGCAGTGGTGAGCGTGCGCAAAGTATAGGGTTGCCGCGGCGTGTCGCCCGCTGACACGCACGCTCGCGCCAGGTGACGCACGCTCGCCAGGTGACATGGTCGCGCCCATAGACGCACGCGCCCATAGGGAGATCAGAAGACGGCGAACCACATCGCGATGTAGTGGCAGATCGCCGCGACAGCGGTGCACGCGTGGAAGAACTCGTGGTGCCCGAACGTCGTGGGCCACGGGTTGGGCCACTTGAGCGCGTACAGCACACCACCGACGCTGTAGAGCGCGCCGCCGACGATCAGCAGCACCACCGCCGCCACCCCGGCGCCGTGCATGATCGGACCGATGAACCAGACCGCGACCCACCCCAGCAGGATGTACAGCGGTACCCCGAGCCAGCGCGGCGAGGACGGCCACAGCATCTTCAGCGCGACGCCGGCGAGCGCACCGCTCCACACGATCCACAACAGCACCAGACCGTCGTTCTCGGGCAGCGCCAGTAGCGCGAACGGCGTGTAGCTGCCGGCGATGAACAGGAAAATCATCGAATGGTCGGCGCGCTTCATCCACTTGCGCGCCGTCACCGACGTCCAGTTCACCCGGTGATAGACCCCGCTGACGGTGAACATCGCGACGATGGTCAGCGTGTAGATCAGCGTCGCGATGCCGGCGCGGGTGGACTGCAGCGACCACGACACGGCGACCAGTGTCGCGCCGCAGATCACCGCGATCGCCGCCGAGTACACGTGAATCCAGCCCCGCAGCCTGGGCTTGCCCAGGAACTGCGCGACGCCGCCGGCGACGGCTTCGGGAAAGTCCTCGGCTTCCCGAGGTTCCCGCGGCGATTCGGCGAAGTACCACGGTTCGAGCGATGTCGGCATCTCACCTCCGCTGAGTGGCTCAGGAGCTTCCTCGCGTCACAGTAGTCTGGTTGATCGTGGACCTCATTCCGCGGCGCCTCAAAGAACCGATGTACCGGCTCTACGAGATGCGCCTGCGCCAGGGGCTCACGGCATCACGCTCGGAACTGCCCCGCCATATCGCCGTGCTGTGTGACGGAAATCGCCGCTGGGCACGTGAGTTGGGCCACGACGACGTCAGTTTCGGCTATCGCGCGGGGGCGGGCAAGATCGCCGAGATGCTGCGCTGGTGCCAGGAGGCCGGCATCGAACTGGCGACGGTGTACCTGCTCTCGACCGAGAACCTGCAGCGCGACGACGACGAACTGGCGGCGCTGATCGAGATCATCACCGAGGTGGTCGAGGAGATCTGCGCCCCGGCCAACCGCTGGACCGTGCGCACCGTCGGGGATCTGGAGTTGATCGGGCAGGAGCCGGCGCGCCGGCTGCGCGAGGCGGTGGCCTCGACCGACGGGAACGGCGGTGACTTCCACGTCAACGTCGCCGTCGGTTACGGCGGCCGGCAGGAGATCGTCGACGCGGTCCGCGCACTGCTGAGCAAGGAACTGGCCAACGGCGCCACCGGCGAACAGCTGATCGAGGCGGTGACGGCCGAGGGCATCTCGGAGAACCTGTACACCTCGGGACAGCCCGACCCCGATCTGGTGATCCGCACCTCGGGGGAGCAGCGGCTGTCCGGATTCCTGTTGTGGCAGAGCGCCTATTCGGAGATGTGGTTCACCGAGGCGTACTGGCCGGAGTTCCGGCGGGTGGATTTCCTGCGCGCGCTGCGCGACTACACGGCACGCCACCGCAGATACGGACGCTGACATGCTCGCCCTGTCCGCGCTCGTGTTCGCACTGAGTTGGTGGCTGGGGCTGTATCTGCTCGCGCGCGACCCGCGCAAGACCGTGCTCGTGCTGGCGGCCGTCGGCCTGGCCAGCTTCGCGTCGGTGGTGGCGCTGGACGCCGTCCGGGTGGTGAGCGACTCCGCGGCGCTGAGCCGGGTCGAGATCTATCTGGTCGCGGTGCCCGGCATCGCGTGGTTCGCGGTGCTGCTGGAACTGTCCCGGCCCCGCGACACCTGGCGCAGCCGCGCCGGCGAGGTCGCCCTCGTCACGGGTGTGGCCGCCGTGGCGTTCCTGGGGGCGGCGATGGCCGGCGACGTGGAAGGCCCGCTGCGCCTCGGACACTGGGTGTTGTTCGCCGCGGTGTCGGTGCCGTCGGTCGCCGCGATGGTGCGCGCAGTGCTGCGTCGCGCCCAGCCCGGCCCCGTCGTGGGTTTCGTCGTCGTCGCGACGCTGTTCTTCGCGTTGGGCAATGCGATCCTGGTGATCCCGCTCGGGCTGGTGCCGAGCTGGCTGGCATTGGCGTCCACCGGGTTCGACGTCGCGCTGCTCGGCATCGCCGTCGCGATCGGTGACGCGTTCGACGAGGGCCACGCGCTGCGCCGGGACATGCTGCGCTCCTTCGTGGGCACCACGGCCGTCGCGGTGCTCTTCGGTGGTCAGGTGCTGATCGCGCTGGCGGTGGCCGGCCGGTCGACGACGCTGACGGTGCTGTTGTTCACCAGCCTGGGGGTGGCGATCGCGATCAACGTGCTGGCCGATCCGCTGGCCGGACTACTGGACCGGCTCGCGTTCTCGCGTTCGCCGGATCTGCGCGCCGACCGCGCGGCGTTGCGCAACACCGAATCGGCGCTGCCATTGCGCTCGGCCAGCCCGCTCGACGGCATGGATGAGGACACCTTCGTGCGGGTCACCCGCCGCGCGCTCGGCCACTACGGCGACCTGTCCAAGCTCGTCGCCAGTCCGCTGACCGCGCTGCCGGTCATCGACGAGCGGTTGGCCCGGCGCGGCGCACCCGATCAGCCGCTGGAACGGGCCAACGAGCTGCGGGCGCTGCTGGCCGAGCGGATCGCCGCGCTCAAGCCGCGCAACGGCGGGGATTTCGGCACCAGCGAGCAGTGGCGGCACTACAACTCGCTGTATTTCCCGTACGTGGTCGGCGTCCGTGCCTACGCGCAGAACGCGACGGCCGCCGGGCTCGATCCGCTCGCCCGGCAGGCCTGGCAGTGGTTCGTCACCGAGGTGCCCCAGCGCTCGCTGCACAACTGGCAGAACGCTGCCGCGCGCGTCATCGCCACCGACCTGCGCAGCAACCTCGTCGCCGCCCACTAGCGTCGGCGCAGGGCTGCGACCTGCGGTTGGCAGTAACTGGCAGCGTGTGGTGTCGACCTGGCAGCGGCCGCCACGGACGCTGTGAGCCATGACCGCCATCACCACCCGGCACCGCCCGGCACACCGTTCCGATGCGCAGCTGCTGCGCTTCGCGTTACGCGCCGACGCCACCCTGTGCGGCGGCGTCGGCCTGTTCGTCGCGGTGGCCGCCGACGCGCTGTCCCGGTTGTCCGGGCTGTCCCCGACAGCCGAGTGGGTGGCCGGCGCGGCCCTCGTCGGTTACGGCGTGCTGTTGTACGGCGCGGCCGGTCTACGCGACATCCGGCGCGTCGGGATGGGCGTGGTCGCCGGCAACGCTGCGTTCACCCTGGCGACCGTCGTGGTGCTGGCGGCGGGCTGGTTGCCGCTGACGGCCTTCGGCATGGCCTCGGCGGCCGCGTTCACCGCCGCCACCGTCGGCCTTGCCGTTCTGCAATACCTCGGGTTGCGCCGGCTGGCGTGACCCGGACCCGAACTCCGGGTCCGGAGTCGCCGTCACAAGAGGTCGTGGCGTCGGCTCCGGAACCGGTCCCCGCTGCAGCGACTCGCAGCACCTAGAGGAAGGACTGCACGATGACCGCACTGACCGCCTCCACCACCACCGCCCGGGACGGGCTGCTCCGTTTCGCGATGCGCCTGGACGCCGTACTCGTCGGCGTGACCGGTGTGCCGTTCGTCGCGGCCGCCGGCTGGCTGTCGGCGCTGACCGGCATACCGGTGGCCGTCGAATACGCACTCGGGATCTTCTTCCTCGTCTACGGCGTGGTCGTCTACCGGCTCGCGGGTGTGCGGCGCGTCCGTCCGGGCGCGATCGCGACGATCACCGCCAACGCGCTCTTCACGGTCGGGTTCACCGCGACGGCGTTCGCCGACCTATGGCCGGTGACCGGCTGGGGCATGGCGATGCTGCTCGGCGGCGCCGCCTACACAGCCGTGATAGGGGCCGTCCAATACGCCGGACTACGCCAGATCAAAGACAGGTAGTCGACCACCTACACCGTCGCCGCGCCGCGCGCTCACACTGAGAACACGTCGGTCAGAGGGAGGTCGCCGTGTCCGTCACCGCAGATCACACCACCTCGGCGGACACGTGCGACCTCTGCGTCGTCGGCGCCGGGATCGCCGGGCTCAATGCGATGTTCGCCGCGAGCCGCTATCTGGGCCGCGACCAGAAGATCGTCCTCATCGACCGCCGCCCCAGCGCCGGTGGCATGTGGGTCGACACCTACTCCTATGTGCGGCTGCACCAGCCCCATCCGATGTTCACCGCGGGCAACATCGCCTGGACGCTGGGCCGGGAGCCGTCGTACCTGCCCGCCAAGGACGAGGTCCTCGCTCACCTGAACCACTGTCTTGACGAGATCAGGAAACGGGTGACGGTCGACGAGCGCTACGGCTGGGAGTACCGGTCCGACGAACCGTTCGCCGGCGGAGTCCGGATCACCTGCCGTACCCCTGACGGAGGCACCCGGGTGATCCAGGCCGAGCGGCTGATCAAGGCCTACGGCATCCGGGTGACGCCCAACGACCCGCTGCCCGTGTCGAGCAGGCGGGTGCGGTCGGTGTCGCCGGACACCTGCGATGTGCGCACCGGTGACATCGGCTCCAGCAGCAGTCCGGTGTACATCATCGGCGGTGGCAAGACCGCGATGGACACCGCGCACACGCTCATCACGAATTGCCCCGGCCGGGAGATCAACCTGGTGGCCGGCTCCGGCACCTTTTTCGCCAGCCGGGACAAGTTCTTTCCGTCCGGACGGCGGCGGTGGGTCGGCAGCACGCTGCTGAGCAGCATGGCCGTGGACATGTGCCGGCGGTTCGACGGCACCAACGAGCAAGAGGTCGCCGACTGGTTCCGCACCACCTATGGCACGTGGATGACCCCGTACACGAACAACTTTCTGCTCGGGGTGCTGTCCGAGGCGGAGAACAAGACCATCGCCGGCGGCATCCACGAGGTGGTGATGGACCATTTCGACGACGTCGTCGACCGCAACGGCGCCGCGGAGTTGGTCCTGCGCAGCGGTGCGTCCAGGCCCGTCGACAACGGCAGCTGGATCGTCAACTGCACCGGCTATCTGGACAACGGGGACCACCCCTACGAGCCTTACACGTCCGCGGACGGTGCCGTGCTGTCGATCCAAACGCGTTCGGCCACAATGCATCTGTCGTCGTTCATGGGTTATTTCATGACCCACCTGATGTTCCTGGGCAAATTGCGCGACGTGCCGCTCTACGAATTCGACCTGCAGGAGATGACGAACCGGCACAAGGCGGTGCTGCCGTATGCGATGTTCGCGCTGGCGCAGTACAACCTGGGTCTGATGGCCGATGTGATGCCGTCGAAGGTCTTCGGCGAATGCGGCCTGGACTTCGACCGCTGGTATCCGTGGCCGCGCCGCACTGCCGGCGCGCTGCGCTTCGTGCTGACCCACCGACGCGAACGGGCCCACCTGCGTGAGGTCCTCGACACCGTGCGGGAGCGGTGCGGCGTGCGCTGCGGGCCTCTGGACGGCCTAGGACCCGCCGCGCGCGCTACAACTTCCGAAGCCGCAGCCGGTTGATGGAGTGATCGGAGTCCTTGCGTAGCACCAGGGTGGCGCGCGGGCGGGTCGGCAGGATGTTCTCGATCAGGTTGGGACGGTTGATCGAATGCCAGATGTCACGGGCGGCGAACACGGCCTGCTCGTCGGTCAGCGTGGAGTAGTGGTGGAAGTGTGAGGCCGGGTCGGCGAACGCGCCTTCCCGCATCGACAGGAACCGGGAGATGTACCAGTTCTCGATGTCCTCGATGCGCGCGTCGACATAGACGGAGAAGTCGAACAGGTCCGACACCATCAGCGCCGGCCCGGTCTGCAGGACGTTGAGGCCTTCCAGAATCAGGATGTCCGGATGTTCGATGATCTGCTTCTCGCCCGGCACGATGTCGTAGAGAAGATGTGAGTACACCGGCGCGCACGCCGCGTCGGAACCCGACTTGACCGCGGTGACGAACCTCATCAGCCCCCTGCGGTCGTAGCTTTCGGGGAAACCCTTGCGGTGCATCAGGTTCCGTCTGCTCAGCTCGGCGTTGGAGTACAGGAACCCGTCGGTGGTGACCAGGTCCACGCGCGGGTGGTGCTCCCAGCGTGCCAGGAGTGCCTGCAGCACACGGGCGGTGGTGGATTTGCCGACCGCCACGCTGCCGGCCACGCCGATCACGAACGGCACCGGCCGGTCCGGGTTCTGTTGCGGCTCCCCGAGGAACTCCGCCGTCGTCGCGAAGAGCGCTTGCCGGGCCGCCACCTGCAGGTGGATCAATCGCGCCAGGGGCAGATAGACCTCTTCGACCTCGAGCAGGTCGATCTTCTCGCCGAGACCCCGCAGCCGGACCAGTTCATCCTCGGTCAGCTTCAGCGGTGTCGACATACGCAGCGCCCGCCACTGGGTCCGGTCGAACTCCACGTAAGGGCTGGGTTCGCTCAGCCGCGCCATGGCCACAGTCTTGCAGTTAGGTTGGGGAGCCATGGACGTAGGTATCGATTCTGGGGCTTCAGCATCCTTGGTCACCGAATACCTGTTGCTCGGGCTGCGCTTCGACCGGGTCGAGGAAGGCTATGTCGACTCGTTCACCGGCGACCCCGCACTGAAGCGGATGGTGGAATCCGAGCCGCGGCCCGACCCTGCTGACCTGGCCCGTCAGGCCGAGCGGTTGCTGACCGAACTGCCCGCCGGCCTGGACGACGACCGGGCAGCGTTCGTCGGCTCCCACCTGCGCGCCCTGGCCTGCGCGGGACGCAAGTTCGCCGGCGAGCAGGTCGGGTTCGTCGACGAGGTGGAGGCGTACTTCGACGTCCGGATCAGCAAGGGCGATCCGGACAGGTACCGGCAGGCGCACGCCGCGCTCGACGAGGCGCTGGGCGGGAGCGGCCCGCTGGCTGAGCGCATCCAGGCCTACCGGGCGGCCGAGGAGATCCCGCCGGCCCGCCTGGAGGAGGCCATCCATGCGTTCTCCAGCGCCCTGCGGGACCGGGTGAGGGCCACGTTTCCGCTGCCGGCGCGCGAGACCATCACCTACGAGGTGGTGACCGACAAACCGTGGTCGGGGTTCAACTACTACAAAGGCGACTACCAGTCCACGGTGGCGGTCAACGCCGACCTCAAGCAGCAGATGTCGAACCTGCCGCGGCTGGTGGCCCACGAGTCCTACCCCGGTCACCACACCGAGCACTGCCGCAAAGAAGAACGGCTGGTGGCCGGTCGAAATCAAGCCGAGCAGACGATCTTCCTGGTCAACACCCCGCAGTGCCTGATGGCAGAGGGGCTGGCCGACCTGGCGCTGTACGCGGCGGTCGGACCGCAGTGGGGAAGCTGGGCGTCCGACATCTATGCCGACCTGGGTATGCGGTTCGACGGCGAGCGCGCGGCGGCGATCTCGGAGGCGACGGCCGCGCTGGCCGACGTGCGGCAGGACGCGGCGCTGATGCTGCACGACGAACACCGCGACGTCGACGACGTCGTCGACTTCCTGAAGCGGTGGCTGCTGGTCAACGACGAACGGGCCCGGCAGATGCTGCGGTTCCTGTCCTCGCCGCTGTGGCGGGCCTACACCAGCACCTACGTCGAGGGGTACCGGCTGCTGCGGGAATGGCTCGACGCGCGGCCCGACGGTGTCGGTCTGACCGAGCGGTTCCGCACGCTGCTGGACGAGCCGCTGATCCCGTCGTCGTTGCGCGCCGCCTGAACGTTTAGCCTCGATCCACCGATGAATCGCCTGTTCGGAGGGTGTTGATGTAAGGAAAGTGCCCTTTGAGCTGGGATGATTGGAGTTACCACACTTCGATCAGCCCACGTTCAGAAAGGCACTTCCGGTGCAAGTGTCCCATAGGTTCGCCGTGTCGTCGGCGGTCTTCGATGATGCACATCTCGTGTCGTGCGCCGGGCTGGTGCCGGTGATGACCCTGGCCGGCCAGACCGGTCTGTCGCAGCTATTGGCCGACAAGATCCGGTTCACCTGTGAGCGGATCCGTTCGGGTGCGGCCCATCCGTCACCGAAGCTGACCACGCTGATCGCCGGGATGTGCGCCGGCGCGGACAGCATTGATGACCTAGACGTTGTGCGCTCGGGTGGGATGAAGACCCTCTTCGGTGGTGTGTACGCCCCGTCGACGATCGGAACCTTATTGCGGGAGTTCACCTTCGGGCATGCCCGCCAGCTCGAATCTGTCCTGCGCGAACACCTGGCCGCGCTGTGCGGGCGTGTCGATCTGTTGCCCGGCGCCGACGGACGGGCGTTCATCGACATCGACTCACTACTACGCCCGGTCTACGGGCACGCCAAGCAGGGCGCCAGCTACGGACACACCAAGATCGCCGGCAGGCAGATCCTGCGCAAAGGCCTCTCACCGTTGATCACCACGATCAGCACCGACCACGGTGCGCCGGTGATCGCCGGGGCGAGGTTGCGGGCGGGCAAGGCCAACTCCGGCAAGGGCGCAGCCCGCATGATCGCTCAAGCGGCCGCTACCGCCCGTGCTGCCGGGGTCACCGGGCAGATCCTGGTGCGTGGCGATTCGGCCTACGGCAATAGCACCGTGGTCACCGCCTGCCACCGAGCAGGTGTCCGGTTCTCGCTGGTGCTGACCAAGACCGCCGCAGTTGCCGCCGCCATTGACGCAATTCCCGAGACCGCGTGGACCCCGGTGAACTATCCCGGTGCTGTGCGTGACCCCGACACCGGCGCCTGGATCTCCGATGCCGAAGTCGCCGAAACCACCTACACAGCCTTCGGTTCCACCAAGACTCCGGTGACCGCCCGGTTGGTCGTGCGCCGGGTCAAAGACGCGCGGTTCCTCGATGCGCTGTTTCCGGTGTGGCGGTACCACCCGTTCTTCACCAATTCCGACGAACCCGTCGACGCCGCTGACATCACTCATCGCCGCCACGCCATCATCGAAACCGTGTTCGCCGACCTCATCGACGGACCTTTGGCGCACATGCCCTCGGGGCGGTTCGGCGCGAACTCGGCCTGGATCCTGTGCGCCGCGATCGCCCACAACCTGCTGCGCGCCGTCGGCGTCCTGGCCGGAGGTGCCCACGCGGTCGCCCGCGGGGCGACACTGCGCCGCAAGATAATCACTATCCCGGCCCGCCTGGCCCGTCCGCAACGCCAACCTATCCTGCACCTACCAGCGCACTGGCCCTGGACAGAGCACTGGCTCACGTTGTGGCGCAACACCATCGGCTACAGCCCACCAGAAATCGCCACCACCTGACCATATGCCGAAAGGCCCGACCGGAGCGCACAGGAACAGCTGGACAGACCAGCAGATACCCCCTGCCCGCGACCAGGACCAGCCCTCAACAGCCCAGCGAGGCACACCTACCCCAATTCATCAGTGGATCGAGGTTTAGGCTTTCTGCCATGACTTCTTCGTCCCCGTCAGGTCTGGGTGCCGAGTACGCCGACACCGCCAGCGAGGCCTACCGCGCCGCGCTGCGGGTGATCGAGTCCGTCGAGCCGCGCATCGCCGACGCCACCCGTAAAGAGCTTGCCGATCAACGGGATTCGCTCAAACTCATCGCCAGCGAGAACTACGCGTCTCCGGCGGTCCTGCTGACCATGGGCACGTGGTTCTCCGACAAGTACGCCGAAGGCACCGTCGGGCACCGGTTCTATGCGGCCTGCCAGAACGTCGACACCGTCGAGGCGCTGGCCGCCGAGCACGCCCGCGAGCTGTTCGGCGCGCAGTATGCCTACGCCCAGCCGCACTCCGGCATCGACGCCAACCTGGTCGCGTACTGGGCGATCCTGGCCACCCGTGTCGAGGCCCCCGGCCTCGCCGAGCTGGGCGCCAAGCACGTCAACGACCTGTCCGAGGCGGACTGGGAGAAGCTGCGGGCCAAACTCGGCAACCAGCGCCTGCTGGGCATGTCGCTGGACACCGGCGGGCATCTCACGCACGGGTTCCGCCCCAACATCTCCGGCAAGATGTTCCATCAGCGCCAGTACGGGACGGACCCGACCACCGGCTTCATCGACTACGGCGCCGTCGCCGCTGCTGCCCGCGAGTTCAAGCCGCTGGTGCTGGTCGCGGGCTACTCGGCGTACCCGCGCCGGATCAACTTCGCGAAGATGCGCGAGATCGCCGACGAGGTCGGCGCCACGCTGCTGGTGGACATGGCGCACTTCGCCGGCCTGGTGGCGGGCAAGGTGTTCACCGGCGACGAGGACCCGGTTCCGCACGCGCACGTCGTGACCACCACCACGCACAAGTCGCTGCGCGGCCCGCGCGGCGGCCTGGTGCTGGCCACCGAGGAGTACGCGCCCGCCGTGGACAAGGGCTGCCCGATGGTGCTCGGCGGCCCGCTGTCGCACGTGATGGCGGCCAAGGCCGTCGCGCTGGCCGAGGCCCGGCGGCCGGAGTTCCGCGAGTACGCCCAGGCCGTCGCCGACAACGCCCAGGCGCTGGCCGACGGCCTGCTCAAGCGGGACGCCGGGCTCGTGACCGGCGGCACCGACAACCATCTGGTGCTGCTGGACGTGACGTCGTTCGGGCTGACCGGGCGGCAGGCCGAGTCGGCGCTGTTGGACGCCGGCATCGTCACCAACCGCAACGCGGTCCCGGCCGATCCGAACGGCGCCTGGTACACCAGCGGTATCCGGTTCGGCTCACCCGCGCTGACCACCCGTGGTTTCGGCGCCGACGACTTCGACCGCGTTGCCGAACTCGTGGTGGAGGTGCTGAGCAATACCCAGCCCGCCGCCGGGCCGAATGGTCCGTCGAAGGCCAAGTACACGCTGGCCGACGGCACCGCCGAGCGGGTGCGCGCCGCCTCGGCCGAGTTGCTCGACGCAAACCCGCTCTACCCGGGGCTCACCCTCTGACGCTCTGATGCACGCCGAAATCGCATTCCACGCGGCCCTCGGGCGCGACAGGCCGCGTGGAATGCGATTTCGGCGGAGTGTCGGGGGTCAAGAATTTTACGATCCCCACAGAATTGGGTTACTGTAACCGCATGGCACAGAAACCTGTCGCTAATGCGCTGACTCTCGAACTCGAGCCCGTGGTGCTGCAGGAGTTGCGGCGCCACCTCGACACCGAGGACGTCTGGTTCGCCCACGACTATGTGCCGTTCGACCAGGGGGAGAACTTCGCCTTCCTCGGCGGTCGGGATTGGGAACCGTCGGACGTGAGCTTGCCCAAGCACGTCACCGACGCCCTCGAAATTCTGCTGATCACCAAGGACAACCTCGCCGGCTACCACCGCGAGCTCGTCGAACACTTCATCCTCGAGGACAAATGGGGCCGCTGGATGGGCCGCTGGACCGCCGAGGAGCACCTGCACGCGGTCGCGCTGCGCAACTACCTGGTGGTCACCCGCGAGGTCGACCCGGCCGCCAACGAGGACGTCCGCGTCCAGCACGTGATGAAGGGCTACCGCGCCGACACCTACACCCAGGTCGAGACGCTGGCGTTCATGGCGCTGTGGGAGCGCGCGCACGCGGTGTTCTGCCGCAACCTGGAGCAGCGGATCGACGAGCCGGTGCTCAAGGCGCTCGTCGGCCGGATCGCCAAGGACGAAGAGCGGCACGAGGAGTTCTTCGCCAACCTCGTCGCCCACTGCCTGACCTACACGCGCGACGAGACCGTTGCGGCCATCGCGCGCCGCGCCGCCGGTCTCGACGTCGTCGGCGGCGACATCGACGCCTACCAGGACAAGGTGGCCACGGTCGCCGAGGCGGACATCTTCGATCGCGACGACCTGCGCAAGGTCATCTCCGACCGCATCACCGCGTGGGGCGTGGCCGACGATCCGCAACTCGCGCAGTTCATCAGCTCTTAACGCACGCGACGCGCAGTCCCGGCGCGCCTGCAAGGCGTGGTTGCTGCAGCGGGAGTAGCGTCGATTCCGATGGCTAGCGACATGCTCTGCTGTCCGGGCGGTCCCGATTGAGAGGGCCGGCCCCGGTCCTGAGACCGCTTGTGTGTCCACCGAGAAGTTCGTGTGGGGCCGCAGGAACTCGCGCAGCCTCGAGGAGCGCTACGTGACTGATTCGCTCACCCGTCCGGACCGGCCATCCGAACTCCGGACCTACGTGCTCGACACCTCCGTGTTGCTGTCCGATCCCTGGGCCTTCACAAGGTTCGCCGAACACGAAGTGGTGGTCCCGCTGGTCGTCATCAGCGAGCTGGAAGCCAAACGTCACCACCACGAGTTGGGTTGGTTCGCCCGACAGGCCTTGCGCATGTTCGACGACCTACGCCTGGAACACGGCCGCCTCGACGAGCCCATTCCCGTTGGGACAGAAGGCGGTACGTTGCACGTCGAGCTGAACCACAGCGATCCCACGGTGCTGCCGGCCGGCTTTCGCAACGACAGCAACGACGCCCGGATCCTCACCGTGGCCGCCAACCTCGCCGCCGAGGGCAAGCGCGTCACGCTGGTCAGCAAGGACATCCCGCTGCGCGTGAAGGCCGGCGCGGTCGGCCTGCTCGCCGACGAATACCACGCCCAGGACGTGGTGACCTCCGGGTGGACCGGCATGACCGAGGTGGAGGTGGCCGGCGAGGACATCGACGCGCTCTTCGCCGACGGCGAGGTCGATCTCGAAGTCACCCGAGACCTGCCGTGCCACACCGGAATCCGCCTGCTGGGCAGCAACTCTCACGCACTCGGGCGCGTCAACGCCGACAAGTTGGTGCAGTTGGTACGAGGTGATCGCGAGGTGTTCGGCCTCCGGGGAAGGTCCGCCGAGCAGCGCGTCGCCCTCGATCTTCTGCTCGACGAATCGGTCGGCATCGTCTCGCTCGGCGGAAAAGCCGGCACCGGCAAGTCGGCCCTGGCGCTGTGCGCGGGCCTGGAAGCCGTGTTGGAGCGGCGCACCCAGCGCAAGGTCGTGGTGTTCCGCCCGCTCTACGCCGTCGGCGGACAGGACCTGGGGTATCTGCCCGGCAGCGAGAGCGAGAAGATGGGTCCCTGGGCCCAGGCCGTCTTCGACACCCTCGAAGGCCTCGCCAGCCCGGCCGTGCTGGAGGAAGTGCTGTCCCGCGGCATGCTCGAGGTACTGCCGCTGACCCACATCCGCGGGCGCTCGCTGCACGACTCCTTCGTGATCGTCGACGAAGCCCAGTCGCTGGAGCGCAACGTGCTGCTGACCGTGCTCTCACGGCTCGGCGCCGGGTCGCGGGTCGTCCTGACCCACGATGTGGCGCAACGGGACAACCTGCGCGTCGGCCGGCACGACGGGGTCGCCGCGGTGATCGAGAAGCTCAAAGGTCATCCGCTGTTCGCCCACATCACCCTGCTGCGCAGCGAGCGGTCGCCGATCGCGGCCCTGGTGACCGAGATGCTGGAGGAGATCAGCCCGGGCGCCCTGCCGTGACCCGACCGTTCCGACCGTGACGAGTGGATCCGGCGCGCAACGCGGCACCCAGCGTGCCTTCGCGCGCCGGTTCCGCTTCGTCGCGGTGGTGGCGGCGCTGGTGACGGGTGGTCTGGCCGGCCCCGTCGCTGCTCCCGCCGCCGCGTCCACGGCGGACTGCGCACGCGTCAAGTGCGTGGCACTGACGTTCGACGACGGCCCGGGCCCCTTCACCGACCGCCTTCTTCAGATACTGCGGGACAACGACGCTCGCGCGACGTTCTTCCTGATCGGCGACAAGGTGGCCGCCGACCCGGCCGCGGCCCGCCGCATCGCCGAAGCCGGAATGGAGATCGGCAATCACACGTGGCAGCACCCGGACATGACGACGCTGCCCCCGGAGGAGATCGCCGCGCAGCTGCGCTGGGCCACCGCGGCGATCCAGGCCGCGACGGGTCAGACCCCGACACTCGCGCGGACCGGTTTCGGCGCGATCGACGACACGGTGCTCGCCGAGGCGCGACGGCAGGGCCTGGCCGCGGTCAACTGGGACGTCGTGCCCCACGACTGGCAGCACGCCGCCGACACCGGGGCCACCCGCCGACTCCTGATGAGCCACATCCGCCCGGGATCGGTGGTGCTGCTGCACGATACGTTCGCGTCGACGGTCGAGCTGATGGCCGAGTTCCTGCCGGTGCTCACCGCCAACGGCTACCACCTGGTGACGGTCTCGCAGCTGCTCGGCCCACGGGCGCCCGGGAGCCTGTACGGCGGGCGCGCGAACGGTCCGCCGGCCTTCGATCTGACCGAGCCCGGGCGCTGAGCCCGCGTCAGCGCTGCTTGCACCCCTCGACCAGGAACCAGCCCGCCGCGGCCGCCCCCGACATCGCCAGCACGCGATCCGCGCCACCCCGGCTGCGTTTGGCCCTCGACAGGTCGACCAGCGAGGCCAGACCCAGCACGACGGCGCCGGTGCGCAGCGCGGGCTGGCTGGTGGCCGTCGTGACCAGAGTGCTTGGGGACGATGCGATTGCGGGGTCGGGATAAGCGGACACCGCACCTCCTGATTCCTGCCTGGGGGAGCGACCCGCCGCCACGTCCAGGCGCCGGCAGCGAGTCCGATGCCCCCTAATCTTGTGCCGGTCTTGACGATTCGTCAGGCGATTGGCAGATCTCGGGGGCAGGAATCAGTACTGGCGCCCGACCTCTGCTGTTGGCTCCTCGCGCTAGCGCTCGTCGCGCACCTTGGCCATTGCCAGCACGTCCAGCCGTCGGTCGAGCTCCTCTTCGGAGAGCTTCTCACCGATCAGGCCGCGGTCGATGACCGTCTGCCGGATCGTCTTCTTCTCCGCCAGCGCCTGCTTGGCGACCTTGGCCGCCTCCTCGTAGCCGATCGCGGAATTCAGCGGCGTCACGATCGACGGCGACGATTCCGCCAGCTCACGCAGGCGGTCCTCGTTGGCCACCAGGCCGTCGATGCACTTGGTGGCGAACAGCTTCGACACGTTCGACAGCAGCGTGAACGACTCCAGCACATTGCGGGCCATCATCGGGATGTAGACGTTGAGCTCGAAGGCGCCCGACAGCCCGCCGACGGTGACAGCCGCGTCGTTGCCGATGACCTGCGCGGCCACCTGGGTGACGGCCTCGGGGATGACGGGGTTGACCTTGCCCGGCATGATCGAGCTGCCCGGCTGCAGATCGGGCAGCTGCAGCTCGCCCAGGCCGGTCAGCGGGCCGGAACCCATCCACCGGATGTCGTTGGCGATCTTGGTCAGCGACACCGCGATTGTCTTCAGCGCGCCCGACGCCTCGACGAGTCCGTCGCGCGCGGCCTGGGCCTCGAAATTGTCGACCGCCGGACGCAATTCGGCGATGCCGGTCTGGTCGACGAGCACCTCGACCACCCTGGCCCCGAAGTCGTCCGGCGCGTTCAGCCCGGTGCCGACGGCCGTGCCGCCGATCGCCAGCTCGCCGAGTCGCGGCAGGGTCGCCTTGACCCTCTCGATGCCGGCCTGGATCTGGCGGGCGTAGCCGCCGAACTCCTGGCCCAGGGTCACCGGCACCGCGTCCATCAGGTGGGTGCGACCGGACTTCACCGTGGTGCGCCACTGCCGGGCCTTGGCCTCCAGCGACTCGTGCAGCACCTCCAGAGCCGGGATCAGATGGCGCACAGCGGCTTCGGTGGCTGCGATGTGAGTGGCGGTGGGGAAGGTGTCATTGGAGCTCTGCGACATGTTGACGTCGTCGTTCGGGTGCACCGTGACAGGAGGATCGAAGCCCGCGGCGATACTTGCGATCACCTCGTTGGTGTTCATGTTCGAGCTGGTGCCCGACCCGGTCTGGAACACGTCGATCGGGAATTGGTCGTCGTGGCGGCCGTCGGCGATCTCGGCCGCGGCGGCGATGATCGCGTCGGCCTTCTCCGCGGCCAGCAGGCCGAGGTCCTTGTTCACCTGAGCGCAGGCGCCCTTGAGCAGACCCAGCGCGCGGATCTGGGTGCGCTCCAGCGGCCGGAACGAGATCGGGAAGTTCTCCACCGCACGCTGGGTCTGGGCGCGCCACAGCGCGTTCTTGGGCACCCGGACCTCGCCCATGGTGTCGTGCTCGATGCGGTACTCGGCCTGGTTGTCAACGGCGCTGTTGTCGGCCATGCGGCTCCCTGTTCGTCTTGTGATAGGCGGGATGGTTACGGGTTACGGCAACGGATAGGCGGCGGTCTTGTCGCCGGTGAAGTTCACTGCGGAGTACTCGTTGAGTTTGGAGAGCCGGTGATAGGCCTCGATCATGCGGACGGTGCCCGACTTCGACCGCATCACGATCGACTGGGTGGTGCAGCCGCCCCCGAAGAACCGCACACCCTTGAGCAGATCACCGTCGGTGACGCCGGTGGCGCAGAAGAACACGTTCTCACCGGACACCAGGTCGGTGGTCGTCAGCACCCGGTCCAGGTCGTAGCCCCGGTCGACGGCCTTCTGGCGCTCCGCGTCGTCGGTGGGCGCCAGCGTGGCCTGGATCTCGCCGCCCATACACCGGATGGCCGCGGCGGTGATGATGCCCTCGGGGGTGCCGCCGATACCGACCAGCAGGTCGGTGCCCGAGTCGGGCCGGCACGCCGAGATGGCGCCGGCGACATCACCGTCGGAGATCAGCCGAATGCGGGCGCCTGCCTCACGCACCTCGGCCATCAGCTTGGTGTGGCGGGGGCGGTCCAGGATGCACACGGTGATGTCGGAGACCGATGCCTTGCGGACCTTGGCGATGCGCTGGATGTTCGCCGCGATCGGGGACGTGATGTCGATGAAGTCGGCGACGTCGGGCCCGGCGGCGATCTTGTTCATGTAGAACACCGCCGACGGGTCGAACATCGCGCCGCGTTCAGCGACCGCGAGGACCGAGATGGCGTTGGGCATCCCCTTGCTCATCAGCGTGGTGCCGTCGACCGGGTCGACGGCGAAGTCGCAGTCGGGCCCGTCGCCGTTGCCGACTTCCTCGCCGTTGTAGAGCATCGGCGCGTTGTCTTTCTCTCCCTCGCCGATGACGACCACGCCGCGCATCGACACGGAGTTCACCAACTGACGCATCGCGTCGACGGCCGCGCCGTCGCCGCCTTCCTTGTCGCCGCGGCCGACCCAGCGGCCCGCCGCCATCGCGCCGGCCTCGGTCACCCGCACGAGCTCAAGGGCGAGATTTCGGTCCGGGGCTTCACGCCGAGAGGTCGATGAGCCGCTTGCGCGATGAGCATCCGGTGAAGTCATGGGCAGATTGTCCCATTAGCGGGTTCACAATTGGGAGCTGGGATACTGGCAGCCATGACGATGCCGCCCGAGCCGGGCCACGAGGTCACCGGTGAACCCGGCACCGCAGGCCAGCGCCCTGTCGACTATGTCGTCACGCCGGTGGCGCCGCCCGCCAAGTCGCGGCTGCTGCAGGACGGCCGCGACATGTTCTGGTCGATGGCCCCGCTGGTGGTCGCCTGCCTGGTACTGGCCGGCCTGCTGGGCATGTGCTCGTTCGCCCCGACCGGTCCCGGCCCGGGGCCGGCGCCCGACTACGACGCGGCCGCCGCCCTGCGGGCCGACGCCGACGCGCTCGGCATCCCGATCCGGGTGCCGCAGCTGCCCGACGGTTGGCAGGCCAATTCGGGCAGCCGCAAGGGAATCGAGGGCGGCCGCACCGACCCGGTCACCGGTCAGTCCGTCCGCGCGGTCGGCGCTGTCGTCGGCTACCTGACCCCGAGCGGGATGTACCTCGGTGTCACCCAGAGCAACGCCGACGAGGACAAGCTCGTCGCGTCGTTCAGCCCCGAGCTGGTGCCGACCGGCGTTCAGGACGTCGACGGAGTCCGGTGGGTGGTCTACGAGGGCGGGGAGAGCGACGGCAAACCCAACGAGCCGGTGTGGACCGCGCAGGTCCGCGGACCGACCGGGCCCGCGCAACTCGCCGTGAGCGGCGCCGCGGGTACCGACGAGTACCGTACGCTGGCCGCGGCGACGCAATCCCAGGCGCCGCTGCCGGTCGCGTAACCCAGGAGAAGCCATGAGCGGACCAGAGGCAGATCTGCGCGGATGGACCGCCGAGCCGTTCACCGCGGCCGGCCTCAGCTATGACGTGTACCGCAAGGGAGAGGGCCCCGGCGTCGTGCTCATCCCGGAGATGCCCGGACTGCACCCGGGGGTGCTCGCCCTAGGGAATCATCTGGTGGACAACGGCTTCACGGTGTGGGCGCCGTCGCTGTTCGGCACGCCGGGCAAGCCGGCACTGAGTCCGGGGGCGCTGCCCGTGCTGGTGAAGGGGTGCATCGCCAAGGAGTTCGCGGCGTTCGCCACCAACGCCGACCGTCCGGTGGCGCACTACCTGCGCGCGCTCGCGCGGGAACTGAACGCACAGACGCCGGGGAAAGGCGTCGGGGTGATCGGTCAGTGCTTCACGGGCGGATTCGCCCTGGCCGCCGCGGTCGACGACGCCGTGCTCGCGCCGGTGATGAGCCAGCCGTCGCTACCGCTGCCGCTGACCCCGAGCCGGCGCCGCGACCCCGGTGTGTCGGAGGCCGAACTCAAGGTCATCGAGCGTCGCGCCGCCGACGAGGGATTGTGCGCGCTGGGCTTGCGCTTCAGCGAGGACCCGATGGCGCCGGCGGCGCGCTTGCGCACTCTCAAGTCCCGGCTCGGGGACGCGTTCGAGGTCATCGAGATCAGCTCCAAGCGGGGCAACCCCGACGGCATCGGCCGTGCGGCGCACTCGGTGCTCACCGATCAGGTGGTGGAACGCGACGGTCATCCCGCCTACGAGGCGCGCAAGCGCGTCGTCCAATTCCTCAAGGAGCGGCTGACTTAACCGGAGCCGATTTCGGTTTCCCCGGCAGCAGCCTGCGCCACCACGGGGTCTGCCGGGCCGCGTCGTCATCGGACCGGTCTGCGTCGGTGCCGGTGATGGACTCCATCGGCGCGCCCTTGTACACCACCCGGTGCACGCTGATCGTCGTCACGATGGCGATCATCAGCACCGGTCCCAGCACGATGCCGATGAAGCCGAACATCTGCAGGCCGGCGAACACCGAGAGCAGCATCAGCGCCGGATGCAGATGCGCGCTCCTGGGCACCAGGAACGGACGCAGCACGTTGTCGATGTTCGTGGTCACGACGATGTGGAAGATGATGACGAACAGGCCGCCCGCCGGATTGCCGAAGATGGCCATGCCGATGCCCAGCGGGATCGTCACGATGCCGCTGCCCAGTGGGATGAACGACAGCACGGTCAGGAAGATCACGAACATGAAGAAGCCGTCGTGGAGGCCCGCGACGTACACCGAGATCGCTCCGGCGACACCCTGACAGACGGCGATGATGAACTGCCCCTTGACCGTTGCCGACACCATCGCCCCGATCTTGTCCAGGTAGATGTCGGAGACCTGCTCTCCCAACGGGTTGAGGTCGCGGAACAGATCGAGCACCTTGGTGCCGTTGGTCAGCAGTGCCAGGAACACATAGATGAAGATGATCAGCCCGGTGACCGTGGCGACGATCCCGCCGACCGACTCGCGGGCGATATCCAGTGCGAACTCGCCGCCCTTCTGACCGACAGTGGCAAGCGCGTCACGCACCGAGTCCGGTGTCAGCCTGGTGTTCACGAAGGGGACACGGGCCAGCAGTTCGTTGGCCGAATCCAGCAGTCGCTGGGCCAGCGCGGTGAAGTCGGTCTGCTCGACCCAGTGCCCGATGCTCGTCACCATCTGGCTGATCTGCAGGAAGGCCAGGAAGGCGACACCCGCCAGCGGCAGCGCCACGGTCGCGATCGCGGCCAGCAGAGTCAGCGTCGCCGCAGCGGCCGGTCTCATCCGGCCACGCAGCCAGTTGAACAGCGGCGTGAACAGGTAGGCCAACACCGCCGATACCGCGATGAGCAGCACATAGCTGCGCAGGAAGTACACGCCGAACGCCACCGCCACCACCGTCAGCACCGCCAGCGCGCGCTTCTGGGTGAGGGTGAACTCGTTTCTCATGCACGCCCTCCCGACCCCGCCCGTTCGGATGCCGAACGCAACCCTATCCGCTGTCGGTGGTACGGGACGGGTATCTCCCCACCTGCCGGGAGCGCTGCCGGCTGACGAATTTCATCGCGAACCGGTTCATCACGGCTGGGGCCAGCCGGGCGAACCACCATTGAGCTTGTGCGGCAGCTGGTTTGACGAGGATGGCCTTGTTGCGGTCGATCGCGCGCAGCGTGTCGCACGCCAACCGGTCGGCGTCGTAGGCTTTGCCTCCCTGGGCCTGCAGGAAGTAGTCGCGGCCCACGAACCCGCCCACGGCGCCCTTGTCCAGGATCGGGGTCTCCACGGCGGCGGGGCAGACCACCAGCACACCCACCCCGCGCGGCACCGCCTCTGATCGCAGCGCCATCGAGAGGCCGACGACGGCGTGTTTGGTCGCCACATAGCTGGTCACCTGGCCGGCAGCGGCCAGGCCGGCCATCGACGCGGTGTTGATGATGTGTCCGTGGCCCTGACGAAGCATCTGCGGGTACGCCCCCGCCACCCCGTGCACGACGCCGCGCAGGTTCACGTCGATGATCGCGTTCCACTGGTCCAGGGTCAGCAGCTCGGTGTCGCCGCCCCACACGATGCCGGCGTTGTTGAACATCAGGTCCAGTCGGCCCTCCCGCGCCACCACCTCGTCGACGACGGCCTGCACCGCGGCGGCGCCGGTGACGTCCAGGCCTACCGCCCGGGCCCGCGGGCTCAGTGTCGACACCACCGCCTCGGCCGCCGCGAGATCGATGTCGGTGCACACGACGTGGTCCCCGGCCCGATCGAGGGCCCGGCACAGCGCGGCACCGATCCCGGACCCGCCGCCCGTGACTACTGCGTGTCTTGCTCCTCGCGTCCGCACTGCCTGTCTCACGAGGACTGTTCCACCAGCTTCATCACGTGGCCCATGACGTCGGGGTAGCGCTTCAGGTGAGCGCCACCGTTGATGTCGAGCACCTCGCCGGTCAACCAGGCCGAGCCCGGGTCACACAGGTAGACAACGGCATTCGCGATGTCCTCGGGCGTGCCGGCGCGGCCGAGCGCGGTGTTGTCGACATAGTCCTCGACCACACCGGGCACCGATGCGGCGGCGGCGGTCAGCGGTGTGTGCACGAAACCGGGCGCGACCGCGTTGACGCGGATGCCGCGCGGCCCCATCTCCAGGGCGGCGACCTGGGTGAGCATCGACAGCCCAGCCTTGGCCGCGCAGTAGGCGCTCATCCCGGCCGCCGGCTGGCGGCCGTTGAGCGAGCTGATCTGCACCAGCGAGCCACCTTCGCGCAGATGCCTGCCGGCGTGTTTGGTCACGATGAACGCCCCGTTGAGGCAGACGTCGATGACCGCACGGAAGTCCGCCGCGGGCATGTCGGTGATCAGTCCGACGTTGCTGAACCCCGCGCAGTTCACCGCGATGTCGAGTGGCCCGACGCAGTCGAACAGCCGCTCCACCGAGTCCTCGTCGGTCACGTCGACGTACGCCGCGTCGTGCGGATCGCCAAGCTCGGCGGCGCGCTCGCGGGCCGCCTCGTGGTTGCGGTCCGCGACCGTCACCTGGCATCCCCGGCCTGCAAGCGCCGTCGCGGTCGCCCAGCCGATACCGGACGCGCCGCCGACGACGACCGCCCTGCGGTCCCCACCGGCGGTCCGCACGCTGCCGTTGCTCATCCGGTTGGCCTTTCGACGACGGAATTGACGCGTTCTAAAGTCACACCCCGAACCCGAAAGCGCAATAGCCATGGTGTGACTGGCAGACTCTGGCGGGTGACCGAGTTGAAGATGTCCGAGTCGATCTTCGTGGCCGCCTCACCCGATGAGGTTTACGCGCTGGTGTCCGACATCACCCGAATGGGTGACTGGGCTCCGATCTGCAAGGCCTGTTGGTGGGACGAGGGGGCCGGACCGTCGGTCGGGTCATGGTTCACCGGGCGCAACGAGACCCCGGAGCGGACGTGGGAGACGAGGTCTGCGGTCGTCGCCGCCGACCCCGGCCGCAAGTTCGCCTGGGAGGTCAACAACGGCTGGGTGTACTGGGGCTACGAGATGGCCGACGAGAACGGCGGCACCCTCCTCACCGAGTCGTGGGAACTCTTGCCCAAAGGGGTGAGCGGATTCCACGAACGTTTCGGTGACACCACCGAGGCAGAGATCCGCACGCGCAGCGAGGCGGCCCGCAGCGGGATCCCTGCCACGCTCGCGGCGATCAAGCAGACCGCCGAGAATGCCTGACGGCGCTCACCGCCGCAGGTCCGTCCTCGCGCCGTCGTAGTCAGCGGCACCGGTCGGCCCTCGGACCGGAACGGATCTCCAGCAAAT
Source organism: Mycobacterium sp. SMC-8 (assembly GCF_025263565.1). Taxonomy (NCBI): domain Bacteria; kingdom Bacillati; phylum Actinomycetota; class Actinomycetes; order Mycobacteriales; family Mycobacteriaceae; genus Mycobacterium; species Mycobacterium sp. SMC-8. The sequence goes on along the minus strand of NZ_CP079865.1, from coordinate 6,532,944 downwards.
TTGCGTTCGGAACGAGTTTTTGCGTTAGCGTCTGGTGACACACCGGCGTAGGCGTGCCGGAACGAAGCGGGGCAACGAGCAGTGGTAAGGCGGGTGAACGCTGCGGGGGCGGGCCGTGTCCGGCCTTCGGCGTGGGCGGCATGGCGGCTCCGATCGGTATGACGGTCGGGCTGGCAATCCTGATCGTGGTCGACGGAGGCGGTGCGGTGCCGCCGCTGATCGACGACCTCGTCATCCTGGGGCTGTCGACCTACACCACCGGGTGCGCCATCCTCGCGGCTCGATCGCTGCAGGGGCGGATGCGTGCCGCGTGGTTGATGATGGCGGCGGCGCTGGCCGCGTGGGCGCTCGCGGACATGATCTGGTTCGCCTCCGAGTTTGTGTTCCACGTCGAGCCCTTCCCGTCACCGGCGGACTTCTTCTACCTGGCGTGTGCTGGCCGTCCCGGCCGTGCTGGCGATGGCGCCGTCGGACCACTGGTCCCGGCAAGCGGCCAGGCTGCGCATCGCGCTCGACGGCGTCACGATCGCGCTGTGCACGTTCTTCTTGGCCTGGATCTTTGCGCTGACGAGCGTGTACGACACCTACCGCGAAGACCGATTGGCGCTGGGGCTGGCCTTCTTCTACCCCGCGGCCGACATCGTGATCCTGGCGGTGACGGTCGCGGTGCTCGCCCGTGTCGACGTCCGGCACCGCGCGGTGCTGGTACTGCTCGCCGGGGGTTTTGCGCTGATGACGATCACCGACAGCGCGTTCGCCTACGCCGTCGCAGTGGGCAGCTACCAGACAGGTGGTTACCTCGTCATCGGTTGGGCCCTGCCTCTTGTGGCGGTCTGTGCCGCCGCTGCGCTGGCTCGCAAGACGCCGCCGCCCCGCGCGCAGACGGTCTCGGTTCCGTCCAACACCTCGCTGTGGGCGCCGTACGTGCCGCTACTGTTGGCCGGGACGGTGGCCCCGCCGCTGATCATGTCGGGCATGGAGTCCTTCGTCGTTCCGATGGTTGCCGTCGCGGTGTGCTGCAGACAAGCGGTGTCAGCCTGGGAGAACCGGCAATTGTTGAGCGCCGTGGCCGATCAAGCCTTCCGAGATCCTTTGACCGGTTTGGCCAACACGGCGCTGTTCCACGACCGGCTGACCCACGCGTTGACGATGCAGTCCCGTGACGACCGGGTGGTGGTCGTGGCCATGCTGGATCTCGACGATTTCTCGTTCGTCAACGAGAACCTGGGACATCCGGCGGCAGACCGGCTGCTGGTGCACGCCGGCCGCCGGATCGCGGCCTGCCTGCGGCCCGGCGACACAGTCGGCCGCCGCGGCGGCGACGAATTCGTGTTGCTGCTGGAGGGCGACGTCGACGACTCCCGCCGGATCCTGCGTTGGGCTGTCGAGACCTTCGACGAGCCGTTCACCGTCGACGGGCAGCAAGTGTCGATCCGATGCCGGGTCGGAGTGGCCGTAGCGTCACCGCACGACCGGGATCTCACCCCCGACACCTTGCTGGAACGCGCCGCCATTGCGGTGCGCGCCGCGAAGGACTCGCGTTCCTCGCACGTCCGCTTCTTCCATGTCGGCATGGCGACCTGGCAGCCCGCCGACGACACCGATCGGGTCTCGGGCGGCGGCGCGGCCAGGGTCCGCCTGCTGGGTGAGCTGCGCGCTGCCGTCGACAACGGCGAACTGGACCTCGCCTATCAGCCCAAGGTAGACCTGCGCACCGCCCGCATCGCCGGCGTCGAAGCGCTGTTGCGGTGGCCGCATCCGGAGTTGGGGTTGTTGCACCCCGGTGCCTTCATGCAGCTGGTCCGTGAGCACGGCCTGATGCGCCCGGTGACCGACCTGGTGATCGACAAGGTGCTCGACGACGCGGCGCGGTGGGTGGCGGCCGGCACTCAGATGCCCGTCGCGGTGAACCTGTTCGCCCCCTATCTGCGCGACACCGGGTTGCCGGAGAGGCTGGCTCAGGCGCGGCACGACCGGAACCTGGACGCCGAGCTGTTGACCGTCGAAATCACCGAGGATCTCGTCATCAAGGATCTCGACCTGGTCACCGTCGTCCTCCAGCAGCTTCGCGGGCATGGAATTCGGGTCGCCATCGACGACTTCGGTAGTGGGTACTCGGCCTTGTCGTACCTGCGGGATCTGGTGATCGACGAGATCAAACTCGACCGCCACTTCATCGCTTCGGTGACCACCGACCACCGGGCGGCCACCGTGGTGCGTGCGGTCATCGAGCTCACCCACGGGCTGGGGATGACGGTCGTGGCCGAGGGTATCGAGAATTGTGCCACCGCGGAGTGGCTGCGTGACAGCGGATGCGACGGCGGCCAGGGCTTCTACTTCGGCAGGCCGATCGACGCCTCCGCCGTGCCGGATCTGGTCCGATGGGCCGGCCAGCTCACCTGATCGGCCCGAGTCACCGCGCCGTGCAGCGGAATCCGATGTGGCTCATGCCGGTGTCCACCGGCTGCGGCCTGCGCGCCGCAGGGCGATACCGCATGCAATAGCTGTCGGCGCACAGGAACGAACCACCCTTGACGACCCTGCGCGGCACCTTGAACTGTGGCTGATGAGGATCGTAACTTTCTGCCTCACAACTGGATCGCGTACCCGGGCGGTCAGAGTACCAATCAGTTGTCCACTCCCAGACGTTGCCCGCCATGTCGAACAACCCGTAGCCGTTCGGTGGGAAACTGCCGACCGGGCGGGTGCGCCCGTAGCCGCGGTCGGGCCGCCACGGGAACTCACCGTGCCAGTAGTTCGCCAGCCGTTGCCCAGGCCGTTCGGGATCGTCGCCCCATGTGTACGTCGCACCGGACAGCCCGCCGCGGGCCGCGGTCTCCCACTGTGCCTCGGTGGGCAACCCCAGCCCTGCCCATGCGGCGTAGGCTGCGGCGTCCTCGAATGCGACGTGCACCACGGGATGGTCGGCCCGCCGTTCGATCGACGACGACGGGCCCGCCGGGTGGCGCCAGCATGCGCCCGGTGTCCACGTCCACCACAGGTTGAGATGGCGCAGATTCACCGGGCCCGCGGTTCTGGTGAACACCATCGAACCGGGCTGCAGGTTCTCCGTCGGCGCGCCCGGGTAGTCGTCAGGGTTGAGCGGGCGCTCGGCGACCGTGAGATAGCCTGTCGCAGCGACGAATTCGGCGAACTGGGCATTGGTCACCTGCTTGGGCTGGATCCAGAACCCGGCGACGGCGACGGCCCGCGCGGGCCTTTCCTCGGGGTAGTGCGCGTCGGATCCGAGCACGCAGGTCTGTTCCGGGATCCACACCATGCCGACACCGGGCTCAGGCAAAGATCCTGGTCCAATCGCTGCGCATGCTGGCCACCACCCAGCCGTGCGGACCCGCCAGGTCAAGCGCCTTCTCGGCGCCCGCGCTGTAGTCGAATTCGCGGTCGGCGTCGTCGTGGCGCACGAGCACCGACATCGACGGGCCGGCGCCCGCGCCGGTGAACTGCAGCATCTCGATGTCGCCGTTGGAGTTTCCCGCCGCGAAGATCGGACGTCGGCCGATCCTGGCCCAGATGCGGACCGGCTTGACCGGACCGTCGTCGAAGAACTCCGGTTGCGCGGTGGTGATCAGACTGCCGTTCTGATAGATCAGCCCGACGGAGCTGCCGATCACGCGTTCGGGCGGGATGCCGTACATCTGTCCCGTCACCGCGCGCATGAAATCGCGTCCGCCGCCGGAGACGATGTAGTTGGTGAAGCCGTGTGACTCCAGGAAGCGCAGCAACTCGATCATCGGCGCGTAGCCGCACGCGGTGTACGGCCGGTCGAGCGTCGGATGCCGGGTATCGGCGAAGAACGCGTTCACCCGCGCCGCGTGATCCTCGACGGTGATCGACACATTGGCCGAGAGAATCGCTGCGGCAAGGGTTTTGAGATCGGAGTCGTCCCCCTGTTAGTGCCTGCTCACCGCGTCGCCGAACCAAGCCAGATCACCCTCGGCCGCTGCGCGGTACGGCTGACGCGCGGTCAGCGACGGGTCCGCAGCGGCCTGGGCGGCCAGCCGGCGGATCAGGAAGTCCAGTTGGACGTATGCCGGTTTCTCACACCACAGGGTGCCGTCGTTGTCGAAGACGGCGACTCGCTCCTGCGGGTCGACCTGCCGGGCGGCGTCTTCGGCGAACGCGATGATCGCGGCCTTGGCGGGGCCCTCGTTCCAGGTTTCGAGCATCTAGTCCTTCGCCAGGAATTCCTGCAGCTTCTCGAGCGCCTGATCGATGGTGAAGCTCGCCGGCGGATGCCTGGGTGGGAACTCCTTGAACGACTCGAGGTACTGCGTGACGATCACGCTCGCGTAGAAGACGAGAAACGCCCGCCGGAACATCCAGTCGTAGTACGTGTTCGAGGTGATGTCGGCGCGCTCGAACGGGTCGGTGCGCAGGTTGAACAGCTTGGGCACCCGCAGCGGTGTGAACGGTTCGGCCCAGACCTGCAGGGTGCCCGGGCAGCGTTGCTCCTGGAACACCACCTTCCAATTGTCGTAGCGCAGTCCCAGGACGTCGCAGTCGTCGGAGAAGTAGACGAAACCTTTACGCGGGCTCTCGCTATCCTGCCCGGTCAGGTAGGGGAGCAGGTTGTATCCGTCGATGTGGACCTTGTATTCGGTCTCACCGTCGGCGCCGGCCCTGTGCCCCTTCTTGAGCTTCTCGACGATGTCGGGGTCGCCGGCTGCGGCGAGGAAGGTCGGCAACCAGTCATGATGCTGCACAATCTCGTTCGAGACGGAGCCGGCGGCGATCTTGCCCGGCCAGCGGATCAGCTCCGGCACCCGGAAGGCGCCCTCCCAATTCGTGTTCTTCTCGCTGCGGAACGGGGTGGTGGCGCCGTCCGGCCAGGTGTTGGCATGCGGACCGTTGTCGGTGGAGTAGACGACGATGGTGTCCTCGGCGATGCCGAGCTCATCCACGGCGTCGAGTAGCTGTCCCACGTTGCGGTCGTGGTCGATCATCGTGTCGTGGTAGGGCGACTGCCACCGGCCGGCCTGACCGATACTCTCCGGCTTGGTGTGGGTGAACGCGTGCATGTGCGTCGTGTTCATCCACACGAAGAACGGGATATCGGCCTCCACCTGCCGTTTGATGAAGTCGACGCACGCCCCGGTGGTCTCGTCGTCGATGGTCTCCATCCGCTTCCGCGTCAGCGGGCCGGTGTCCTCGATGCGCTGCTTGCCGACCGGCCCCCACCGCGGGTCGTCGGGCTCGGTGGACACCTCCGCGGTCGCCCAGCTGTGGATCACACCGCGCGGCCGCGCGGCTTCGTACATCCGCGGAAACTGATCCTGGGACGGGTAGTCCGGGCTTTCGGGTTCCTCCTCGGCGTTCAGGTGATACAGGTTGCCGAAGAACTCGTCGAAGCCGTGCACCGTCGGCAGATATTTGTTCAGATCGCCGAAATGGTTCTTGCCGAACTGGCCCGTCGCGTAGCCCAGCGGTTTGAGCAGTTCTGCGATCGTCGGGTCCTCGGCCGCCCAGCCGATGTCGGCTCCCGGCACGCCGACCTTGCTCATTCCCGTGCGATACACGCTCTGCCCGCTGATGAACGCCGCCCGTCCCGCCGTACAGCTCTGCTCGCCGTAGGAGTCGGTGAAACGCATGCCCTCGGCGGCGAAGCGGTCGATGTTCGGGGTGCGGTAACCCATCAGACCGTCGCTGTAGCAGCTGAGATTGGTGATGCCGATGTCGTCGCCCCAGATGACGAGAATGTTCGGTTTTCCGTTCGGCATGGCGACTCCTCCGCCGATCGACTCCTTCGTCGACCATAGGCTGATCGCGGGGGTCGGGCAGGATTTTCGGCGAGGAATCAGCGGGCGTCGACGGTGTCGATGTGTTTTCGGACCAGCCTCGGGTACCGGCCACGGTCGGGGCGGAAGATATCGTGCGGTGAATCGGCGAACTTGTGCAGCGTCGCAGTGGGGAACAGGTCCCGGTAGCGCGCCCATGTCGCGTCGTCGATCAGGGGGCTGTTCATGGCGCGTACCGCGAGCAGTGGCGGCTGCCAGACCGACAGTGGTTCCCAGAACGACTGAGGGCGCGCCGAGCGCACCACGGCGATTCCGGCGTCGCGGTCGACGCGCTGGTGCACCGGTGTCCCACGCCAGCGACCGCCGAGCAGACCGAGCATGATCTCCTCGGTGAGCACGATCTCCTCGGGCACGTAATCGCCGATCGACACCGAACGCACGCGTGCGGAATCGGCGAGCGCCCAGACCAGCGCGTACGGCGTCCCCCGCGAGAACGTCATCAAATGCACCGGACCGTCGGTGATGTCGTCGACCACCGCGCCGACGTCACGGCTCAGCGTCACGGAATCGTAACCGGTTGCCGGACAATCGCTTTGGCCGTGTCCACGTAGTTCGACCACCACGCAGCGCCGGCCTAGCAGGGGTAGCGATTCGGCGTAGTCCTCGGCGACGCAGGTGAATCCCGGGACGAAGACCACCGGCGCGCCACGATCGTCGCCCCCTGAGTCGAGGTAGCGGATCTTCACCTCGCCGTTGGCGGCGAACCGGTACTGCGCCATCAGACCTTGGGTGCGGCCGGCACCGCCGGCTGGGCGGCTTCGTTCTTCATCCGGTGGAACAGGTCTACGTAGTAGGGCATGCAGTGCTCCAACGCCTGCTCGGTGGTGAACAGCGGCCGGTAGCCCAAGTCGCGTTCGGCCTTGGCGATCGAGAAGTAGTTGTCGAGGTAAAGCCGTTCCACTGCAAGGGGTTCGAGCAACGGTTTGGGCATCCCGAACTTGAAGTGCAGGAACTGCCAGACGGTCATCACGAACCACACCAGCCGCCCGGGCACGCGCAAGGTCGGCCACGGCTGGCCGCAGGCCTCGACCACCGGGCGGGAGAACTCGAACATGTTGATCGGCTCGCCGTCGTTGATGAAGTACGCCTGGCCGGGTGCGGTCCCGCCCTCCACCAGGTGCTGCGCGGCGAGGATGAATCCGTGCACCAGGTTGTGCACGTAGGAGTTGTCGAGCTTGACGTTCTTATTGCCCACGAGCACCTTGACGTGGCCTGCGAGCACGCTCTCGAACACCTTGCGGAACATCGTCTGATCGCCGCGGCCCCAGATGCCGCTGGGCCGGATCGAGCACGTCAGCATGCCGGCGACGCCGTTCTGGGAGAGCACGAACTTCTCGGCGACGACCTTGGTCTCGGTGTAGAGATCGTTGAATCTCTCGGTGTAGGGCAGCGTTTCGTCTCCGCCCGCGATGCGCTGACCGCCCATCACCACGCTGTTCGACGCGGTGTAGACGAACCGCTTGGCACCGGCCTTCTGCGCGGCGTGCACAAGATTCTCCGTGCCGGTGACGTTCACCGCGAAACTGCGCTGCCGGTACTCCTCGGTGACCGACGCGCCGCCCATCAGGTCGATGATCGCCGCGGTGTGGATGACGGTGTCGATCCCGTCGACTGCGGCGGCGACGTCGCCGACGTCGGTGATGTCGCCGACGACCGCCTCCAGGCGCGGATGGGTGGCCAGCGGCGACGGCACCCGGTCGAACGAGCGCACGTCCAGTCCGCGATCCAGGAGCTCGGTGACCAGGTTGGCGCCCACGAACCCGGAGCCTCCGGTGACCAGGACGCGTCCGAGGTCGGTCTGCAGCGATACATCACCCATGCCCGGCAGACTAACTGAAACGTGTTCCAATTTCGAGATCCCGCGGCAGATTCACCGACCGGACCGCTATTGCTCCTCGTCGCCCGCGGCCAATGCCTTCTCCACCCGTGCCCGGGATCCAGCTAAGTGCTGTTCGCAGCGTTTGGCCAGCTGTTCGCCACGTTCCCAAAGCGTCAGCGATGCATCTAGGTCGAGTCCGCCGTGCTCCAAACGTTCCACGACCTCGATCAGTTCGTCGCGCGCTTCCTCGTACCCGAGCTCACTAATAGGCTTCATTCTCAGTCCTCACCGTGCTCGCTGCCCCCGCTGATCGCCGTGACGGCCCCGTCGGCCACCCGAATCCGCAGCCGCGTGCCGGCCGGCGCATCGGCCACCGAGTGCAGCACGTGCGGTGCCGCGCCCTCGGGCACGGCCTGCACCACGGCGTAGCCCCGCGCCAGCGTCGCGGCCGGCCCCAGTGTGCTCAGTCGCGCCGACAGATGCCCGAGGCGGTCGCTTTCGGCGGTCAGCAGGCGCTTGACGTCGCGGCGGGCGGCGGCCCGGGCGCGGTGGATCTCCTCGGCGCGCGCGTCGACCGCGGCCAGCGGGCGGGACAGCACCGGCCTGCTGCGCAGTTGGGCGACGATGTGGGCCTCCCGGTTGACCCAGTTGCGCAGCGCGCGGGCGCTGCGCCGCTGCAGATCGTCGATCAGCGCCTGCTCGGCGGCGGTGTCTGGGACGATCCGTTTCGCCGCGTCGGTCGGTGTGGCCGCGCGCAGGTCGGCGACCAGGTCGCACAGCGGGTTGTCCGGCTCGTGCCCGATCGCGCTGACCACCGGGGTGGTGCACCGGGCGATCTCCCGGCACAGGGTCTCGTCGGAGAACGGCAGCAGGTCCTCCACACTGCCGCCGCCGCGCGCCAGCACGATGACGTCGACGTCGGGGTCGGCGTCGAGGGCGCGCAGCGCGTCGACGATCTGGGGGACCGCATTGGCGCCCTGCACCACGGTGTTGCGGACCGCGAATCGCACCGCGGGCCACCGTCCGGACGCGACGGCCATGATGTCGTGCTCGGCGGCCGAGGCGCGGCCGGTGATCAGCCCGATCGTGCCCGGAAGGAACGGGATCGGGCGCTTGCGGCGCGGGTCGAACAGGCCCTCGGCGTCGAGCAGCCGCCGCAGCCGTTCGATGCGGGCCAGCAGCTCCCCGAGCCCGACCGCGCGGATCTCGCTGATCCGCAGGCTGAACGAACCGTTGCGGGTGTAGAACTGCGGCTTGCCGTGCATGAGCACCTGCGTGCCCTCCGACAGCGGCACCGGCGCGTTGACCACCAGGTCACGCGGACAGCTCACGCTCAGCGACATGTCGGCGGCCGGGTCACGCAGCACCATGAACGCCGTTGACTGCCGCACCTTCAGCTCGGTCAGCTGGCCTTCGATCCACACTGAGCCCAGCCGGTCGATGTACTTGGCGACACGGGTGGCGACCGCCCGCACCGGCCACGGGTTCTCGGGGGACTTGCCCTGCTCAGGTTCGGTCATTGTGACCTTGGGCGGCGCAGGCGGCACAGGCGAGACCGGCGGGGCAGACCGGCGGGGCCGCTCACTTGGCGGACGCGCGCGTAATCCTGTTGGCCAGCAACGTCTGGTACGGGGCGCGGGCCTTCGTGGCCTCCTCGTAGGCGAGCAGCGCCTCCAGGTCCGGGACGCGCAGCGACGTCAGCCGGGCACGCAGTTGGGCCAGGGTCAGCGACTCGTACTCGATCTCGGCGACGATCTCCGGGGCCTCAGGCCCGTCGGCAGGCGGCTGCTCGGCGGCGTCGTCGCCGGCCGAAGCCTTCGCGGCGGCGTCCGGGTCTCCGCTGAACAGCGCGAACCGGCCCTCGGTGAGGCGCTCGCCGTCGCGGACGGGCAGCTCGACGACGTCACCGTCGCCGTCCTCACCCGCCAGGTCCTCGTCGAAGGTCGCCCACTCCGGCTGCTCGTCCTTCGGCGGGAAGATCGTCTCCAGCGTCTCGTCGCCCTTGATCACCAGAACGGCGACGTCCTGCTGCACTTTCATGACCAGATGGGCGATCTGGCTGGCGATGGTCATCGGGTACATGAGGATGGTCTGGGGCAGTTTGCGGGTTTCCTCGATGGCGGTCACGGCCGCACCCACGAGCAGACGGACCCCATACGGCGCAGTTGACATGGTCCCCAGACTACGGCTGGGCGTTCACAGGGGCGGGTAAGTACCCTGGACTCATGCCGCCGACCGTGAACATGGGGATCCCTGGTGCCAGCCAGACCGCGCTGCGTTCCGGCGTCGGCGTCGCCGCAGGCAAACGTGTGCTGCTGGCCGAGCCGCGCGGATACTGCGCCGGGGTCGACCGGGCCGTCGAGACCGTCGAGCGCGCGCTGGAGAAGCACGGCGCTCCGGTGTACGTCCGCCACGAGATCGTGCACAACCGCTACGTCGTCGAGACCCTCGCCAAGGCGGGCGCCGTCTTCGTCGAGCAGACCGACGAGGTGCCCGAGGGCGCGATCGTCGTCTTCTCCGCTCACGGCGTGGCGCCGACCGTGCACGTCGAGGCTGCCGCCCGCAACCTGAGAACCATCGACGCCACCTGCCCGCTGGTGACCAAGGTGCACAACGAGGCCAAGCGCTTCGCCCGCGACGACTACGACATCCTGCTCGTCGGCCACGAGGGTCACGAGGAGGTCGTCGGCACCGCCGGAGAGGCCCCCGACCACGTCCAGGTCGTCGACAATCCCGACGCGGTCGACAAGGTCACCGTGCGCGACCCGAACAAGGTCATCTGGCTGTCCCAGACCACGCTGAGCGTCGACGAGACGATGGAGACGGTGCGCCGGCTGCGGGAAAAGTTCCCGACGCTGCAGGATCCGCCCAGCGACGACATCTGCTACGCCACCCAGAACCGTCAGGTCGCGGTCAAGGCGATGGCTCCGGAGTGCGAGCTGGTCATCGTCGTCGGCTCGAAGAACTCGTCGAACTCGGTCCGACTGGTGGAGGTGGCGCTGGGCGCGGGTTCGGACGCGGCCCATCTGGTCGACTACGCCGAGGACATCGATCCGGCGTGGCTCGACGGCGTGACCACCGTCGGCGTCACGTCCGGTGCGTCGGTGCCCGAGGTCCTCGTGCGCGGAGTGCTGGACCGGTTGGCCGAATACGGCTACGGAACCGTGCAACCCGTCACGACCGCCAACGAGACTCTCGTGTTCGCGCTGCCTCGGGAGATCCGCCCGGCCCGCTCGTAGCAGGTACGTTCCCTGACCGCGCCGAAATCGCATTCCACGCGCCCGAAACCGCCGGCAGGCCGCATGGAATGCGATTTCGTCAGATGTCGTACTCCCAGCGGTCGGCGTCGACGTCGCGCGGGCTGCGCCGGCGAGGCCGGTACTCGGGCTGATCGTCGATATCGTCCGGGTGAGCACCTCCGCGGTAGCGCACGCGCGAGACCGGATGATGGGTGCCCGGACCGGCCGGGGTGTACGGGTCGAGCGGCTCGTAGTCGTCGAAGCGGCTGCGGCGCTGGGGCCGGTCCCGTTGGGGCCGCTGCGGCCTTCCATACCGGTCGTCGCGGTCGTCGCGCTCGTAGGACGACCGGCGTTCGCGGGGAGGGAGGGGGTCGCGGCGGGACCGGGGTTCCCGGGGTTCCCGCGGTTCCCTCGTGGAGGACGGGCGGGGACGGCGACGCGGCTCCGACGCCGAGGGATCCTCGGGCCGCGGCCTCCGGCGGCGCGGCCGGTCGGCCACGGGCTCGATGATCTCCGTCTCCGGCGCCCGCGAGTGGCGAGGTCGCGCAGCGGATTTCCTGGCCGGCCGGGCGGCGCGGCCCGTGCGGTCTGCGGCGGTCCTCGGCGCGGTGCGGCGCCGGCCCGACGGCTGTCGCTTCTTGGTTCGTGCAGCACCGGCGCCGGCCGTCACACCGCCGAGCAACGCGGTGAGCTTCGCGGCCAGCGCGCCCGGTTTCGGGGCGCTGCCGCTGCCGCTGCGCTCCGGCTTCTCGGCCGGGACGTTCTTGGCGAAGTACCACCGGGCCAGCCCGATCATCAGTACGGCGGCCGAGGTGAAGAACATCAGCGGGAACCGCTGGATCAGCGGGTAGCCGCAGTTGATCAGGACGTCCTTGACGCCGTGGATGTCGCTGCTGTTCATCAGGAAGTAGGCGGCGGGCACCGTGACGAACAACACCAGCGGCGGCTGGATCACCGCGGTGAAAACGCCGGACTGCTGCACGGCGAGCACCGCGATCAGGCATCCGAGGACGTACAGCGTGGCGAAGACGGCGGTCAGTGTGCCGTTGCCGGATCCGGCGTCGAACGCGAACCCGATCAGGGATGCGATCACGGCCGTCAGAATGGCTCCCCACCACGGAATCCCCACGATATCGGGATGCGCAGAGCGGTGATCGGAGGCCACCGCCGGCCGCGCGCGCTGATCTGACACACGTCGACCGTACCGGCTCGGGCAATCGCACGCCGCCAGCGATCGGTGGCGTGGCGGTCACACGGCCTAGACTGTGGTCCCCGTGGGCCTCAATCTGGGAATCGTCGGACTGCCGAACGTGGGTAAGTCGACTCTGTTCAACGCGCTGACACGCAACGACGTGCTGGCCGCCAACTACCCGTTCGCGACGATCGAACCCAACGAGGGCGTGGTGGCGCTTCCTGATCCGCGGTTGGCCGAGCTGGCGAAGATGTTCGGCTCGGAGAAGATCGTGCCGGCCCCGGTCACGTTCGTCGACATCGCCGGGATCGTGAAGGGTGCGTCCGAGGGCGCCGGGTTGGGCAACAAGTTCCTGGCCAATATTCGCGAAAGTGACGCGATCTGCCAGGTGGTGCGGGTGTTCGCCGACGACGACGTCGTGCATGTCGACGGCCGGGTGGATCCGAAGTCCGACATCGAGGTCATCGAGACCGAGCTGATCCTGGCCGACATGCAGACGCTGGAGCGGGCGCTGCCGCGGCTGGAGAAGGAAGCCCGCACCCACAAGGACCGCCGGCCCGTCTACGAGGCGGCCGTGGCGGCCGGCGAGGTGCTCGACACCGGCAAGACGCTATTCTCCGCGGGTGTCGACATGTCATTGCTGCGCGAGCTGAACCTGTTGACCTCCAAGCCTTTCCTGTATGTGTTCAACGCCGACGAGTCGGTGCTCACCGACGAGAAGCGGGTCGCCGAGCTACGCGAGCTGGTGGCGCCCGCTGACGCGGTGTTCCTCGATGCCAAGATCGAAGCCGAGCTGCAGGAACTCGACGAGGAGTCGGCGGCCGAGCTGCTGGAGTCGATCGGACAGACCGAGCGCGGGCTGGATGCGTTGGCGCGGGCCGGTTTTCACACGCTCAAGTTGCAGACCTATCTGACCGCCGGGCCGAAAGAGGCGCGGGCGTGGACGATCCATCAGGGTGACACCGCACCCAGGGCGGCCGGGGTGATCCACTCGGATTTCGAGAAGGGCTTCATCAAGGCCGAGGTCGTCTCGTTCGACGACCTGATGGAAGCCGGCTCGATGGCGGCGGCCAAGGCCGCGGGCAAGGTCCGGATGGAGGGCAAGGATTACGTGATGGCCGACGGGGACGTGGTGGAGTTCCGCTTCAACGTGTAGCTGCCGGCTCGTCGAAGTACTGCACCAGCGTTTCCCAGAACCTCGCGCTCGGCAGACGTAGCCTTGCCGCGTGAGCTTCGCCGTCTCGCCCGAGGCATACGGTCGTTTCATGGGCCGCTATGCCGAGCCTCTTGCGGCGGTCTTCACGGCATTTGCCGGCGTCGGCGCGGGGGATGAGGTGCTCGACGTGGGCTGCGGGCCGGGCGCACTGTCGGCGCAGTTGTTGTCGGTCGGGGCGCGAGTCGCAGCGGTCGACCCCTCCCCGCGGTTCCTCGACGCATTACGGACACGCTTCCCCGACCTGGACGTGCGTCGCGGCACGGCGGAGGAACTACCTTACGACACTGCGTCTTTCGACGCCGCGTTGGCGCAGCTGGTGGTGCACTTCATGGCGGATCCCATGGCCGGCATCAGGCAGATGGCCCGCGTCGTCAGGCGTGGCGGCGTCGTCGCCGCATGTGTATGGGACGGGTCGACCGGCGCGCTGGCGCCGTTCTGGGATGCGGTTCATGTGACGGACCCGCAGGCGCAGGATGAAGCGCTCCTGGCCGGGGCGCGCATGGGGCACCTGACTGGACTGTTCGAGGCTGCCGGCTTGCGCGGCGTGGAAGAACGTCCCCTCGCCGTCGAGGTTGTCCATCCGAGTTTTGAGCAGTGGTGGGAGCCGTACACCCTCGGTGTCGGTCCGGCGGGCGATTATGTGCAGCAACTCGACGACGAGGGTCGCGCACATCTTGAGTCAGTGGCTCGCGAACGTCTCGGTGCTGGGCCGTTCACCGTCACCGCAACTGCGTGGGCCACCCGCGCAACGGTGTGACTGCCCGGGTGCAGCTTGCTGCGGACTCGGCAGATAGGTCCGTGAGTTCGTGTGGTGGACAACGGATCAGCGAGAACCACGTCAGTGATCCGCCCAGTAACGCTGCCTGACGGCGGCTTGGGTCGTCGCGCACAGTCTAGGAGCGGCGGGTCAGCGGTCGTATCCTGAGCGGGTCCGTCCAGAAGAGAAGGCGGGATCGTGGAGCCTGACACATCGCAGAACAGCGACGAACGCGAATCGGCACTCATCCGGCGCGAGGAAGACCTGGCCCGGCGGGAGCCGATCGCCGATCAGCGCGATCGCCTGGCCGACGAGCGTGATCTGATCGCCGACGAGCGCGAACGCCTCGCCGACGAACGCGAGCTGAAAGCCGACGAGCGCGAGGGCACAGCCGCGGCCAGGGAACGTGAGCGGCTGGAGCGTGCAGCCCAGGGTGACGGACGCCGCAGAGCCGCTATGCGGCGCGACGAGGCGGAGATCCAGCGGGAGAGCGCTGCCACCCGGCGTCGGCGGGACAGCACCTGACCGGTCAGCGGGCGGTCAAGCGGAAGATCGGAATCTGCCGTCCGGAATCGGCGGTCTTCTCCCGATAGTCGGCGTAACCGGCATACACCTGCTCGGCCAGCCCGTAGAGCCGGCGGTGCTCCTCGGTGTCGGTGACCTGGTGTGCGGTGAACGGCTCCTGGCCGAATTCGCATTCCGGATGCGCCTTCAGGTTGTGATACCACTGCGGATGTCTGCTGCCGCCGAAGTTCGACGCGACCAGAATGACGTCGGAGCCGTCGTGAAAGTAGGTGAGCTGAACCTCGCGCGGCTTACCCGATTTCGCGCCCACGGTGCGCAACGGCGCGTTCACGATCGGTCCCATGTTCACCCGTCCACCAGTGAGGCGGAACAGCAGGGGATCGGTGCGGCGGGCGATATGGCGGGCCATGAACTGCCCGACCTTGGACCGTCCGAACCGGACACCCTGGTGGTAGCCACGCCCACGGCGGCGGTGCGGATCGACGTAGCGCAGCGGCATGCACGCAACCTACCCGGCAACGCCGGCTTCCACCGGTACTGCTCACCTGCCGGGCAGCCACGACGGCCGCCGGCTCGGTAACCGCCGCCGCGTCGAGCGCTCCAGGCGGCTGACTGCGAGCAACGCGACCAGCCCGAGCGCCTGCCGGGCCAGCGCCACCCGGCTGGTGCGCTGCCGCCACGTCGGAGTCCGCCGAGCGGCGCGCAGACCGAGCCGGTACCCGACGCACAACGTCGCTAACAACGATGCCGCCACCAACGAGGCCGCCACCGCCAGCAAGGTCATGGGTGAGAGCCTGCCCGGGTGGTGTCGCAGCGAGATCACGGCGGCGCGTCCATTCGGCACACCGGTCGGCGCGGCGGGTCGCCCGCAACCCGGCAAACCCGGGCGGACTCGGGCTAACGTAATGTACCGCTACATCCGGGGGCATAGAGGACGGTTTTCGAGGTGCAGGGATGACAGAGGTTGTGGGCGGTGCCGACGACGGAGAGTCGGTCGACGAGCACCGCGAGGTTCGGTATCTGCATCCGAGGACCACGACACCGAGAATCCACGGGTACAACGAGCTGCTGTCCCGTCTCGTCGGATTCCGGCTGCAGTCGGTCCAGTTCTTCTCCCGCTACGTTCAATTGAGCTTCGACTCCGCGGAGGCGGCCGACACCCCGGTGCTGACCTGCGAGGTGTTACCGATGGTGGAGACGCCGGACGGCTCGGTCACCGACCGCCTGCCCGGCTACGCCGACGCGCTGCGATCGCTGATCGGTGCCCCGGTTGTCGAGACCGTCGAGGCGTCCCGTGAAGGGCTCCGCATCCGGTTCGCCGAGGTGACGCTGACGCTGCGGCCCACGGTCGCCGAGCTGCGCGGCCCGGTGATCGCGATGTTGTCCGATTTCCTCGACGGGAGCTCGGAGAGCTGGCGGCCCGGCGGCAACGCGTTCGAATATCTCGGTTAGCTGACAGTCAGCCCTCGTCGGTCCGGTACTCCAGGATCGCGTCGCGGCTCTGCAGGGACTCGCCGGAGATCACCACCAGCTCGGTAGGGGACAGGCGGTAGGTGGTGACACCGTTGCGTGCCTCGAAGCCGACGGCCAGTGGCCGCACGTCGGCGAGCCGCAGTTCGGCACCGTCACGCAGCCGGACGCCCTGGTACTCGTAGGACCCGTCGACGTCCCGGCAGATGACCACGGCGGCGCGCTCGGTGCGCGCGATCGCCGCGGCGCGCTCCCCGGCTTCGCAGCGGGCCGCTGAGTCGACGAACCCGCGTGAATCGATCGCCGGAGCCGGAGTCTGGGATGGGGTCGGCCCGGCGGCGCCCGCCGACGGGCGCGGCGTGGCCTCTGCGGGGCTCGGCGTCGCCGACCCGGGACCGGGAGCCGCAGGTGTCCGCTGAGCGGTCGTATCCGGTTGTGCCGGGATGGCGTGCACTCGAAGCGGCGCGTCGCTGTTGGCGGTCAGCATGACGAACACGACCGCGAGCGTGGCGATCGATGCGACGACGATCGCGATGGCGGAGCTGCGTGCGCTGAACAGCCCCCTTCGGGGCGCGTCCTGTTCGGAGGCGGGGTGGTCGGTTGACGTCGGCATGCCGTGCTCCCTCGTCGCGTGCCGATAGTGCCGGGCCTCAGCAAATCACCGCCAGGTCGGCAGATGCGTGATATCGCTCGGCGTTTCGCCGGCCAGTGCACAGAGTCCGCGTCAGACGAGGACGGTGATCTCGTCGCCGAGCCGGTACCCGTCGGCCAACGGCAAGGTATCACCACTCCAGAACGACCCGGGATCGAACCAGTTCGAGTGCTTCTCGGTGTGCAGCAGGCCCATCTCCTCGTAGGTGATGGCAACCGTCTCGGCGCAGTAGGCGGTTTCCAGCCCGACAGTGGACTGCTCGGCCTTACGGCGCATCGCCGATTCACAAACCTTCTTGTGCACGAACGGGATACCGCGGGTGAAATCGCTCACCACCGGTAACCGGCCACGCATCCAGCGGCCCGTCAACCTGGCCGTCGACGGGAACGGTGTGCCGTCCATCCGCGCGATCACCCGCAGCATGCGGTCCTCCTGCTCCCGGGAGGCGTGCGGGGTGAGCTGACGCAACCAGCAGCGCTGCTGGTAGGAATGCGTCCAGCGTTCGACCGCCTGTCGCAGATCGTTGAGCTGGACGCCGCGGTGGTGAGTGCCGGTCCACAGGTCGAGCAGCTTGTCACCGAGTTCGGCGTGCCAGATCAGCGGAGGCAGATCGTCGATCGCGACGGTCATCCCGACGTGGTTCACCGGGCTGTTGGTCATCGACTGGATGGCCCGGTCAGGACCCGAGCGTCCCCGGAACAACCAGATGTCGCCGGTGCGGGTTTCATCGAGCGCGCGCTCCAGCGACACCGTGCTTGGATTCACCCCCGCAGCTTATGCAGACTGATGGTCATGCGCGGGATCTGGAAGTGGGTGGGACTGGCCGGTGTCGCCGGCGTCGTGGCGGGTGGCGTTCTGGTCGCGCGTGATCAGCGGCGCCGCAACGCCTACACCCCCGACGACATCCGCGCCCGGCTCCATCAGCGGCTCGCCGAAGCCGAACGCACCGAGTAGAGCGAGTGGGATCCGGAGAATCCCTTCAGCTGCGCATCCCGTTGCCCGTCGACGACGATGTCGTCGCAGTCGGTCACCGCGTCGCGCACCGCGCTGCTGACCAGGACTTCGCCGCCTTCGGCCTGAGCCGCCACCCGCGCCGCCATCGCCACGTTGCGGCCGAACAGGTCGTCACCGCGGCGCACCGACTTCCCCGTGTGAATGCCGATCCGGACGCGGATATCGTTGGGCCGCTTGGTCAGTGACTGCTGGATGGCAAGACCGCACCGGACGGCCTGCTCCGGTCGGGCGAATGCGACCATGAACCCGTCGCCTTGACTCTTCACGACGTAACCGTCGTGTGCGTCGACGTGGCGGCGCACCGACTTGTCGTGCTTACCCAGCAACCGCACGAACGCGCGGTCGCCGATGCGCTCGTTGAGCGCGGTCGACTCCTCGATATCGGAGAACATCACTGCGACCCGGCCGTTGGGGGCCAGTCGCGCCAAGTCGGGACGTTCGACCTCGGCCCAGTCGGCGAGTTCCTCGATGGAGGAGCGCACCGCCGCGCCGAGACCGTCGCGACGCAGGATGTTGGCGGTCTGCCACACCGTCTTGACGGCCTTGGTGCCGCCGGTGACCAGCATCTGCCGGGCGTCCAGACGCTTGCGCAACTCCTCGGCTTCCTCGCGCGCGGCGTTGAGGCGCCGGGTCTGCACCAGCAGGGCCACCGCCAGCCCGGCGGCCAGCGCCGCGGCCAGGCACAGCGCGATCAGCGTTCCGGTCACGGCTCCAGTATTGGATGCTGGGGGCGTGACCATCGCCGAGGCCCCCTATTACGAGAGCCGGTTCGTGCGCGCGAACGATCCCGAGAGGGCCCGCGCGCTGTGGCTGCGTCACACCCTGCTGCTGCCCACCGAGGGGGAACCGGCCGCCGATGTGTGGGTCATGGTCTTCGACCCGGCCGGTCACCGGGCGGTCAAGCAGCAGTTCCCGCTGGAGGAGGCGGTGTTCACCGACGAGTGGACGACGCGGATCGCCTCGGCCTCGCTGGACCAGACCGTTGCCTGCGGTGGGCTGGCTGACGCGCGCTGGGATCTGAGGATCACCGCGAGCGGTCGGCAACCGGTACGGGTGCTGTCCGATCGTGCTTACCGGGCGCGGTTTCCGACGGCCAAGACGATGGTCCGTGATCCGCTGGCACGCTTCGACGGGCACGTCGACGTCGCGGGACGCCACGTCGAGGTGGACGGTTGGCGGGGAAGCGTCAACCACAACTGGGGGACCCGGCACACGCCCGCTTACGCGTACGGGCAGGTGTGCGGGTTCGACAACGCCCCGGAGTCGACGCTGGAGATCGTCACCGCGCGGGCGGCGCTGGGTCCCGTCCTGCTGCCGGGCGTGACATTGTTCGTGTTCCGTCATGACGGTCAGCAGTTCGCGGTGCGGTCGATCGCCGGGAGTATGCAGAGCCACGGGCGCTACACGCCGTTCACGTGGACCTTCGGTGCCAGGGTCGGTGAGCAGATGATCGAGGGCGAGATCACCACAGTGCCCACCGATGTCATCGGCCTGACCTACACCGACACCCATGGCGGCGTGAAGTACTGCTACAACTCGGCGATCGCGAGCTGTCGAATGCAGGTGGCGGGTAAGGCTTTCGAGCGCGCCGAGCTGGTCAGCGAGCGCGCGATGTTCGAAATCCTCACCGATGACCGGCTCGACTCGGTGCCGCTGCTGGCCTAGCTCCAGGCGGAGGTCACCGTCGCCATGTCGAAATAATCGCGCCAGGACGCGATCCGGCCGTCGACGATCTCGAACACCCCGGCCACCGGCAGCGGCAGTTCCCGGCCGTCCTTGAACCGCATCACGTCGGTGCGTTCATTGAACACCAGCCCGCCCGAACAGACCTGTCGGTGCACCTGGAAATCGATGCCGTCCACCATGCCGGTGAACTCGGCGATGAAAACCTTGATGGCATCGCGTCCGACCGCTGGTTCCATCGGGATATTGTGGTAGACACCGTCTTCGGTGAAGTAGGCGGCCAATTCCTCGGGATCGGGGTCGGCCCACTTGGCGCAGAACTCGGTCACCAGGTCGTTGGGGGTGCGTGTCATCGTTTGATGAAACCCAGCGACGGCGCATAAAGCAACCCCTCTCATGCGGCGGCGTTACGGGCCTTGGTCGTCTTCGGGGAGTAGGTAGCGTTCGGGGTGGTGGTAGCCGTTGATGCGGTGTTGGCCGGCCTCGAGTTCGGGCGGTGGGTGCCATTCGGTCTGGTTCTTGGCGTTTTTGGTGGTGGTCCAGCCGGTGTTCTCGATCATGCGGTTGTGCGGTCCGCAGGCGAAGGTCAGATCGTCGATGTTGGTCTGTCCGTCGTCTTTCCAGCCGGTGACGGCATGGTGGACCTGGGCCCAGGAGCCGGGCACGGTGCAGCCGGGCCGGGTGCAGCCGCGGTCGCGGGCATGCAGGACCAGCCGCTGGGCGGCGTTGGCGAACCGTTGGGCCCGACCCAGGTACAGGCTTTGACCGGTGTGCTCGTCGAAGACATACAGATAGTGATGGGCCTGGGCGGCCATGCGGATCAGGTCGGGCATCGGTAGCAGTGATCCGCCGCCGGTGACCGCCACCCCGGCCCCCTTTTCGAGGTCTTGCAGAGTGGTCGAGACGATCACCGTCACCGGGAGGCCGTTATGGCTGCCCAGCCGGCCGGATTCGAGCAGCCTGCGTCCGACGGCCAGGAACGCATCATGGTTGCGCTGAGCCTGGGTGCGGGTATCGCGCCCACCATCATCGCGGTCGGGCTCAGCGTGCCGATCAGCACCCGGCGCCGCATCCTCGTTGGGCGCCTGCTCGGCCTCGTCGCCGGCCGGGTTCTCGGGGTCACCGCCGGGCGGCGGGCTGTCACCTGCCGCGGGGTCGTCGGGGAGATTGGCGCCTGGGGCGGCTTCTTTGGCGAAGATCGCCTGCCAGATCGCCAGCGCTTCGGGGCTGAGCACCCCGCAGATCTTGGCCGTGCCGTCGGGACGCTGCTTGCTGATCGTGATGCCACACTTTTCGGCCAGCTCCTTGTCGGAGGGTTCGACGCCGTCCTGGTCGATCATCGTCAACAGCACCCGCGCGGCTTCGGTCAGGTTCTCCGGATCCAATCCCGCCCCGGCCCACGCCAGGTGCCGGTCGGCCTCGGCGCGGGTGCCGACATCGACCCAGGACGGCAGCTTACGGTGGAAATTCGCGATCACCGCGACATGCTCCTCATCCAGCAAGCCCCGAGCCTGGGCTGCGGCGGTGGCCTCCCACAGCGGCGGCAACGGCTGTCCGGTCATGGCCCGGCGCGGCCCCAACGTCTTGGCGCGGGCGAGCCGGCGCGCGGCTTCAGCACCGCTGACCCGCAGGGTCGTGGTCAGCATCTCTTTCCAGCTCGCCGCGCCCACCCGGGACGGTTCGGTCTCCTCTGTCAGCCGCGCCAGCACCTTGTGCTCCAGCGCCGGGACCGACCGCAGCACCCTGGTCAACTCGGTCAGCAGGCCGATCAGCTCGCGGTGGGAGAGCTCCTCGGCGGCCTTGGACAGCACGGCGACCTGCTCGACGATCGCCTCCACCGCCTCGGACACCAACTCCATGTATCGAACATTAATTCGAGGGTCCGACAACAAACCCGCCCGCGCACAACGCAAGTGACACACGAAACCACAGTGACCAAAGAAAATTCTGAGGCTCAACTCTGATGCTCATCGGGCCGGCTTCGGCGCCGGCGCGTCCGCGCCAGTCCATTGCCGGTGGGTGCTACCAGCCCTCGGTCAGCACCCGATCCAGGGTGTCGACGTAGAAGTCGGCGGCTTCGACGTCGATGCAGAGCGGCGGCTTGGTCTTGAGGATGTTCTGGTGGTCCCCGGTGGGCTGAATCACCACGCCGAGATCGAGCATCCGGTCGCAGATCGCTGCGGTCTCCTCGGTCGCCGGCGCCAGCGACTGCTCATCCCGGATCATCTCGACGCCTAGGTACAGCCCGAACCCATGCACGGTGCCGACGATCGGGTGACGATCGCGCAGCGCCTCCAGCCGGGCTTTGAGGTGTTCGCCGACGCGGCGGGCGTTGTCCTGTAAACCCTCGTCGCGCAACACGTTCAAGACGGTCAGACCGATCGCGCACGACAGCGGACTGCCGCCCGTCGACGAGAAGAAGTAGCCCTGGCTGGAGAACGCGTCGGCGACAGCGCGACTGGTGATCACCGCGCCGAGCGGATACCCGTTGCCGGTCGCCTTGGCCACCGCAACGATGTCGGGCACTGCGTCCTGTTGTTCGAAGCCCCAGAACCAGTTGCCCAGCCGGCCGTAGCCGACCTGCACCTCGTCGGAGATCGCCAGCCCGCCACCGGCCCGCACCGCGGCGTACACCCGCTGCAGGTAACCGTCCGGCAGCGCCATGCCGCCGGCGTTGCCGTATACGCTCTCGCAGATGAACGCCGCCGGCGCGCGCCCCGATGCGATGAGGTCTTCGATCTGAGCCACCGCCTCGGCGGTGTAGCGGAAAGCCTCAGTGCCGCGGAACTTGCCGCGGAAGCTGTTCGGCGATTCCACGGTGTGCACCCAATCCGGCCGGGTCGCAAGCGCATTCGGGTTGTCAGCGGTAGACGTCGACACCGCGTCGGTGCCGAATGTCCAGCCGTGATAGGCCTCGCGGACCGCGACCACGTCGCGACGGCCCGTCGCTGCCGTCGCCAGCCTGATCGCGAGATCGCTGGCCTCCGAACCCGAATTGACCAGGAACACCGTGTCCAGCGGGTCGGGCAGCAGCGCGGCCAGCCGCTCACTGAACTCGACAACAGCCTCGTAGTTGAACCGTGAATTCGTGTTCAGCTTGCGCAACTGGCGGGTGGCGGCATCTGCGATCCGCGGATGTGCGTGGCCCAGGACGGTCACGTTGTTGACCATGTCGAGATAACTACGGCCGGCGGTGGACATCAAATAGTGCCGACGGCCCCGCTCGATCTGCGGCGGTGTGCGGTAGTAGAACTCTTGAACCGGAGCGAAACTCGCGTCCCTGCGGGACAGCAGGTCCGCGGCGGCGCGGCCTGGCAGGGGTGCGAGGCCGAGTAGCGGTCGCGGATCCCGGGAGTGGGCCAGCCACCCCGCAGCGAGCTCGGCGCGCACGAACGCAGGGGCCGCCGGTGCACCGGCCGGGCGCACACTGACCTCGAACCGGTCGCGCGCACGCGAGGTGCCCACGAGCTCCCCGGCGGTGACGGCCCCGGTGGGCCCAGGAGTCACGCCGACCAGTGTCACCTCGAAATCTGTGCCGCGCAACGTGATCGATCCGGTGCTGTCGTGCAGCGCCTCGCCGTCCCACGGTGCTGCGACCGGCGTGTCGGCGGCAGTCCACACGCTGACGCCGGTGGCCACCACCTCCGGGCTGTCCTGGCTCAGTCTCGGTGCCCGGCACAGCATCGCCTCGCCGAAGCGCGTCACCACAACCGCGGCGCCCCGGTCAAGGGCGGCCTGCGCGGCGTTCTCGTCCGTGCCGGGACGGAGCGATCCAGCCGAGTCGAACGCGTCGTCGTACAGATCTGACGTCGTGGACAGATCGAGGCTCACGGCCGCCGACCGATCCACGCCGATGAGCTGCGCCTGGACCGCCACCGGGGGACGCGTCTCGGCCAATCCCAGGTCGGCCTTGATCTGCGCGGTCATCACGTCGACCGGGACGGAGGTGGCCAGCTCGAACATGCGACGCTCGCCGTCGGACTGCGCGGTGATGTAGTCGTTGTCCGGGTCGAGCGCTGCCTGCTGTGCTCCGCTCACGATCAGCACCGCGGTCCGCAACACGATCAGCGGCCAGAGCGCGTCGGCCTCGGCCGCCGACAGCGGACGTACGGCGTGGAAGGCCCTGATCGCTGGGAGTACAGAAACAACTTGGGCACCAACATGTCCCAGTACCGACGAGGCGGTGATGGCGAGCTCGGAGACCGCCCAGGTGTGGGACAGGTCGCCGAAGTCGATGACTCCGTCGGGGCGCACACGGGCGCCCTCGCGGGACACCACCACGTTCGCGTCGGTCAGGTCGATGTGGGCGGCCTGGCGCGGCAGCTTCTCATCGAGCGGGGTGATTCGCGCCCACGCCTCCCGCGCCGCTGCCAGCAGCCGGTCCCGCAGCGGCGCGTCGGCGACATGCGAGCTCAGCGTCTCCACCACATCCATGCCGAATCGCAGGTCCCACTGCAGGATCCGGTCCAGTCCGGGATGGGTGAACTGCGCCAGGGCCCGGCTCACGCGCCCGGCGACGTCGCCGAGACCGGCGACCGCCTCCGGGCTCAGGTACCCGGACTGTAGCAACGTCCCGCCCGGCAGGTAGCGCAGCAGCCGCACATACGCGGTGCCGTCTGCCAAATCCTCGACGGCCGTGCACTTCTGCCCGGCCTTGTTCTCCAACGGAACCGACACCCGCAGCGCCGGTTCGGCCTCCGCGATCAGCTGCGCGGCTTCGTCCTGTGCGGCCAGTTCCTCGGCTGTGAACGCCGGATTGGCGATCTTGAGGACGCCCACGATCTGACCGTCGTCGGCGTGGACGGTGAAATTCTTGTCCTGTTGGCTGCCCAGCGACTCCACACGCGCGGTGATGCCGTAGTGCGTGGACAGGATGTCGGCTGCCTGGGCCTCACTCACCTGCGGGGCGGGCAGCTCAGGCTGCTCCAGAAAGTTGAAGCCCCGAGCGCTCACTGGTGCACCATGCTCTTCGCCCGAGCGCTCATCGCAACACAAACTCTGTGACGACGTCCGAGAACGCGTCGTTGTCGTCCCCGGCTGCGGTGTGTCCGGCACCGGAGAGCTCGACGAACTCGGCAGCCGGGACCTTCGCCAGGAAGTCGTACACCGCTTCCTCGCTCACCACATCGGACAGTTTCCCGCGCACCAGCAGGATCGGGATCGTCAACTCGATCGCCGCCTGCTCGAGCAGCTCGACCCGCACGAACGGGTCCTCGTTCGGCTTGGTCAGAAACGCCGGATCCCAATGCCAGTACCACCGGCCGTTGCGACGCCGCAGATTCTTCTTGAGGCCTTCGGGGCTGCGGGGTTTCGTCCGGTGCGGCAGATACGCGGCCACCGCGTCGGCGGCCTGCTCCAGTGAGTCGAAGCCGTGAACGTGACTGAACATGAAATCGCGGATGCGGGCGCTGCCTTCCTTCTCGTAGCGCGGCACCACATCGACGAGGATCAACCGCGCCACGCGCCCGGCACCGGCCTGCCGGGCCGTCAGAATCCCGGTCAGGCCGCCCATGCTGGCGCCGATGAGCACGGTCGGCCGCCCGATCTGGTCGAGCACCGCGCAGGTGTCGGCACACAGCGACTCGACGGTGTAGTTCGCGTCGGGGGAGCGGTCGCTGTCACCGTGGCCGCGGCTGTCGAGCGCGACCACGTGCAAACCCTCACCGGCCAGGATCTTTCCGGTCTTCTTCCAGGAGAACCGGTTCTGCCCACCGCCGTGCAGCATGAGCACCGAGGGGCGGGTGGCGTCGAACCCGGCGGTCTCCGCAGGCTTGTTCCACTCGTCGGCCACAAGTGTCAGGTCTTCGGCGCCGCGGAAGGTGACGGTCCTTGGTTCGTTGCAGGTGGTGCTCACGGGCGTCCTCTCGGCTGGTCCCCGCGATCACGCTACTGCGCGGGCGGGTGGTTGCCGTCCCGGGGCCGGGTCAACCCTGCGGACAGTAATATTTACGGTTGTGACAATGGGGGGTCATCACGATGACGATCGACGGCGCATCATCACCGCCGCATACCGCTGCCTGGCAGAACCGCACTCCGGACCTGTTCCGGTGTCGGCGATCCTGCGTGGGGCCGGAGTGTCCAGCCGGGCGTTCTACCGGCATTTTCTGTCGAAGGACGACCTCTTCCTGGCGTTGCTGCAGCAGGAGTGCGAGGCGGTCGTCGCTGCGGTGGACGCGGTCGCCGACGCCGCGGTCGGCACACCGACCGACCAGCTCGCGGCGTGGATCGCCGCCGTGTTCGACCTCGTGGTGGACCCGCAGCAGCGACTGCAGCTGACCGTCATCGACTCCGAGGAGGTCCGAGCGGCCAGAGGCTACCGCGAGCTGAGGGAGCGCTTTCACGCCGACCGTGAGCGGTCGCTGTCGGAGATCCTGCGCCGTGGCCGGCATGACGGCTCTTTCCCGCTTACCGAACCCGAGATCGATGCCGTCGCGATCAATGCGGTGGTCAGCAGGGTGCTCGGCAACCAAAACAGCGACGATCCGCAGATCCGCAAGCAGGCCCAGGAGACGGTGCTGGATTTTGCGCTGCGGGCGGTCGGAGCCACCGGCCCACGGTGAATCGCGGCGCCCGCCGATGAGTGGCGGGGCGTCGCCGAGTCGGAACGGGCAGGACACTGTTCGACCGAAGGAGCTGCCATGCCCGCCATCACGCCGTCGCTGTGGTTCGACGACAACCTGGAGGAGGCGGTCGCGTTCTACACCGCGATCTTCCCGAACTCCGCCGTCGAGTCCGTCGCGCGCTACACCGACGCCGGCCCCGGGACTCCCGGCGAGGTGGTGACGGCGACGTTCACGCTCGACGGTCAGCGCTTCATCGCCATCAACGGCGGGCCGCAGTTCCCGTTCACCGAGGCCGTGTCGTTCACCGTCGCCTGCCGTGACCAGGACGAGGTCGATCACTACTGGGACCGGCTGGTCGACGGTGGCCAGGAATCGCAGTGCGGTTGGCTCAAGGACCGCTACGGGCTGAGCTGGCAGATCGTGCCGGACCGGCTCAGTGAATTGATCGGCGATCCGGATCCCGCGCGGGCGGCGGCGGCGACCAAGGCGATGCTGGGCATGCGCAGGATCGTGATCGCCGAGCTCGAAGGCGCCGTCCGGGGTATCTAGTCACGACGTATCCAGTCGGTCTCAGCTCGCCCGACGGCGTTCGTATTGCCAGCTCAGAATTTGTTGATATACGGTTCTGCGCGTCCTCGGCTGTGTAACCTCAGCCCCACCCGAATCGGGGCCAGGCCGGTTGTCGGAGGACCTATGGCTGAGGTGCACACGGGGAGGGGCGGATAGATGGTCGCTTCTGACGTGATCGCCAAGCCCGTGCGCGCTTTCGGCGGCTTCTTCTCGATGGCGCTGGACACCTTCGTGGCGATGTTCCAGCCGCCGTTTGCGTGGCGTGAGTTCATCTCCCAGGCCTGGTTCGTCGCTCGGGTGTCGATTGTGCCGACGCTGCTGCTGACGATTCCCTACACCGTGCTGCTCACCTTCATCACAACGATCCTGCTGACCGAGCTCGGCGCCGCGGACTTCTCCGGGACCGGAGCTGCGCTCGGCACCGTCCGCCAGATCGGGCCGATCGTGACCGTGTTGGTGGTCGCCGGCGCGGGGGCCACCGCGATGTGTGCCGATCTGGGCGCCCGCACCATCCGCGAGGAACTCGACGCACTGCGGGTGATGGGCATCAATCCCATTCAGGCCCTTGTGGTTCCCCGGGTGCTGGCCGCCATGGTCGTGTCGCTGGCGCTGTCGGCGACCGTGATCCTCGTCGGCCTGTCGGGGGCCTACTTCTTCGTCGTGTACATCCAGCACGTGTCGCCGGGCGCGTTCGCGGCGGGCCTGACGCTGATCATCGGTACCGCCGATGTGGTGATCGCGTTGATGAAGGCCGCGTTGTTCGGGCTCTCCGCCGGTCTGATCGCCTGCTACAAAGGGATTTCCGTGCGTGGCGGCCCGGCTGGGGTCGGCAACGCGGTGAACGAGACCGTGGTGTTCACCTTCATGGCGCTGTTCGCGATCAACATCGTCGCGACGGCCGTAGCGATCAAGATCACGCTATGACAGTCGCTCGGCCCCATTCCCAGTTCCCGTGGCTGAAAGGCCGGTTCCGCTCCGTCGCCGATCCCTGGATCGACATCGGGGTGCAGACGAAGTTCTACGGCCGCACATTGCGCTCCGTCGGCTACGTCTTCAGCCACTACAGCGTCGAGTTGATCCGGATCGTCGCCCAGATGGGGCTCGGGGCGGGGGCGCTCATCGTCATCGGCGGGACGGTCGCGATCGTCGGCTTCCTGACGGTCACCACCGGCGCGCTGGTGGCGGTGCAGGGCTACAGCGACTTCTCCGAACTCGGCGTCGAGGCGCTGACCGGCTTCGTGTCGGCCTACTTCAACGTTCGGCTGATCGCACCGGCCACCACCGCGATCGCGTTGTCGGCCACCATCGGCGCCGGCGCCACCGCACAACTGGGCGCCATGCGGATCAACGAGGAGATCGACGCGCTCGAGGTGATGGGCATCCGGTCCATCGCGTTCCTCGCCTCGACCAGGGTGGTCGCCGGCTTCCTCGTGGTGATCCCGCTGTACTGCGTGGGTGTGCTGATGGCGTTCTGGGCGGCGCGGTTCGGTACGACCGTGATCTACGGCCAGTCGACGGGCGTCTACGACCACTACTTCAAGACGTTCCTCAACCCCACCGACCTGATGTGGTCGTTCGGGCAGTGCATCGTGTTGTCGGTGATCATCATGCTCGTGCACACCTATTACGGCTACACCGCGCGCGGCGGGCCGGCAGGCGTCGGGGAGGCCGTCGGGCGGGCGGTGCGCACCTCGCTGATCGTCTCGGCGTCCGTGCTGGTGCTCCTCTCGCTCGCCGTCTACGGCCAGTCCGGCAACTTCAATCTGGCGGGCTGACATGGACCAACACGACGAGGGCCTGCATCCGGCGTGGTACACGCTGATCCTGCTCGTCCTGCTCGCGGTCGCCCTGTGGCTGACGTACTCGTTGTTCTTCGGCACGTTCAAGCCGCACGAAACGGTGACCTTGACCTCTGAACGTGCGGGCCTGGTGATGGAGACCAACTCCAAGGTCAAGCTGCGCGGTGTCCAGGTCGGGCGGGTCTCCGCCATCCAGGGCGGCAGCCAACCGGTGGCGCTGACGCTGGAGATCGACAAGGACAAGATCGCGTTCATCCCGGCCAACGTCGAAGGTCAGATCCGGGCGACCACGGTCTTCGGTGCCAAGTTCGTCGACCTGGTCTATCCGGAGAATCCCCAGGGACAGCTGCAAGCCGGGCAGGTGATCGAGTCCCGCAATGTCACCGTCGAAGCCAACACGGTGTTCCAGAACATCGTCGACATCATCGAGCGCATCGACGTGGCCAAGCTCAACAGCACCCTGTCAGCGCTGGCCGACGGTGTCCGTGGGCAGGGCGAGCGAATCGGCCAGGCCACCACCGACGCGAATCAGGTCCTGCTCCAGCTGAATCCGCGCAGCGACACGATCGCCGC
This sequence comes from Mycobacterium sp. SMC-8, assembly GCF_025263565.1. Taxonomy (NCBI): domain Bacteria; kingdom Bacillati; phylum Actinomycetota; class Actinomycetes; order Mycobacteriales; family Mycobacteriaceae; genus Mycobacterium; species Mycobacterium sp. SMC-8. Next base: position 6,504,056 of record NZ_CP079865.1, on the reverse strand, counting down.
CGACTGGCGGGCGCTACGAGATTTCAACGACACGTACAGCGCTGCCGCGCAGGACATCCTGACCACCCTGGATGCGCTCAGCACCACCAGCACGACCATCACCGCCCGCGCCACCCAGCTGGATGCTCTGCTGCTGGCCACCACGGGACTCTCCAACAGCGGCATCAGCTTGCTGGCGCCCAACCAGGCCAACCTCATCAAGGCCGTCAACGTGCTCGAGCCGACCACGAACCTGCTGCACAAGTACAGCCCGTCCTACACCTGCCTGCTGACGGGGGCGAAGACCCTGCTCGACACCGGCGGCTACGAGGCGCCGGGCGGCAACGGACGAACGTTGGTGCTCGACGTCGGGCTGACGCTCGGCGATGACCCGTACCACTACCCGGACAACCTGCCGATCATCGGCGCCAAGGGCGGGCCGGGCGGCAAACCGAGCTGCGGTTCGCTGCCCGACGTCGCCAAGAACTGGCCCGTGCGAAACCTGGTCACCAACACCGGATTCGGCACCGGGATCGACTGGCGGCCCAATCCGGGCATCGGTTTCCCGGCCTGGGCCAACTACCTGCCTGTCACCCGGGCGGTGCCGGAACCGCCGAGCATCCGCAACCTCTTCGGCGGACCCGCGATCGGTCCGGTTCCGTATCCGGGCGCGCCCGCCTATGGCGCGGACCTGTACGCACCGGACGGCACCCCGCTGTGGCCGGGACTGCCACCGGCACCGCCCCCGATGGCGCCGCGGGACCCCGGACCGAGGCCCGGCTCCGAGCCGTTCATCGTGCACCACCCGGCGCAGATGCAGCCGACGCCCCGACCACCCGTGCCGTTGCCGCGCGAGGCGGCTCCGAAACCATGACCGCCGTCGCAAGAGCGAGGAGAGGTACACCGCCATGCCGGGCTTGACAACCAGGGTGCGCCACGACGCCGTGCGTCTCGGCGCGTTCCTGACTGTGTGCCTGATCGGTGTTTTCGGATTGTTCGCGGTGTTCGGTCAGATGCGTTTCGGGGAGAAGACCCACACCTACAAGGCTGCGTTCGCCAATGTGACCGGGCTGGAGAACGGGGACTTCGTCCGCATCGCCGGCGTCGAGGTGGGCAAGGTCAAAAAGGTCGCCATTCAGCCGGACACGACGGCGTTGGTCGAGTTCACCGCGGATCAGTCGGTGGTGCTGACCGAGGGCAGCAGGGCCGTCATCCGGTACGACGACCTGATCGGTGGGCGCTATCTGGCGCTGCAGGAGGGGGCCGGCGCGACGACGACTCTCGAACCCGGAGAGACGATTCCGATGGCCCGCACCGCGCCGGCGCTGGACCTCGACGCGCTGATCGGTGGATTCCGGCCCCTGTTCCGGGCGCTGGATCCCGAGCAGGTGAACGCACTGTCGGGTCAGCTGATCTCGGCCCTGCAGGGACAGGGCGGGACGATCAACTCGTTCCTGGCGCAGACTGCGACCCTTACGAGCACGCTGGCCGACCGGGACCAGCTGATCGGCCAGGTGATCACCAACCTCAACGTCGTGCTGGGCTCGCTCGGTGATCAGAACGACCAGTTCGCCAAGGCGATCGACGCGCTCGCCGACCTGGTGCAGACGCTGCGGGATCGCAAAGAGGACCTGAGCAACGGCCTGGCGTATACGAACGCCGCGGCCGCCACCGTCGCGGACCTGCTCACACAGGCTCGTCCGCCGCTGGCCAAGACGGTTCGGGAGACCGACCGCTCCGCGGCGATCGTGGTGGCCGATCACGAGTACTTCGACAACTTCCTCAACACGCTCCCGGACGCGTATCAAGCGCTGGCGCGCCAAGGCATCTACGGTGACTTCTTCAGCTTCTACCTGTGCGACATCGTGCTGAAGCTCAACGGTAAGGGCGGGCAGCCGGTGTACGTCAAGGTCGCCGGCCAGTCCACCGGGAGGTGCGCGCCGCGATGAAGTCCTTCAGTGAACGCAACCAACTCGTCGTCGGCGTCGTCGGGCTGGCGGCCACGATCGGCATCGTGCTGGGGTCGTTGAACTACGACAGGCTGCCGTTTCTGCAGGGCAAGGAGTACTCGGCCTACTTCGCCGAGGCGGGCGGCCTGAAAACCGGTGAAGACGTGCAGGTTTCGGGATTCACCGTGGGCGACGTCAAGTCCATCGAGTTGGACGGATCAAGTGCGCGCGTCACATTCACCATCGCCCGGGACATCCGGCTCGGTGAGCGCACCGAGGCGGCGATCAAGACCCAGGGCCTGCTGGGCTCCAAGATGCTGGAGATCACCTCGCGGGGCGGGGGTCAACTCGACGGTCCGATCCCGCTCGAGCGCACCACGTCGCCGTACCAACTCCCCGACGCGCTGGGCGATCTGGCGATGACGATCAGCGGGCTCGACACCGATCAGCTGTCTGATTCGCTGCGGGTCCTGTCGGCGACGTTCGCCGACACCCCGCCGCAACTGCGCGTTGCCGTGCAGGGGGTCGCGCGGTTCTCGGAGACCCTCAACGAGCGCGACGCCGAGTTGCGATCCCTGCTGGGCAACGCCGAGAAGGCCACGACGGTGCTGGCCGAGCGCAGCAATCAGGTCGTGAGCCTGGTCGCGAACAGCAACGCGCTGCTGATCGAGCTGCGGAACCAGAGCGCCGCCCTTGATCAGATCTCCGGCAACATCTCTGCGCTCAGCGATCAACTGCTGGGCTTCATCGCCGAGAACCGCGAAACGCTGCGGCCCGCGCTGGACAAGCTCAACGGCGTGCTGACGATGATCGACAACCGCAAGGAACGCCTGCAGAAGTCCATCCAACTGCTTCAGCAGTACTCGATGTCGCTGGGCGAGTCGGTGGCGTCCGGGCCGTTCTTCAAGACCTATGTCGCCAACCTGCTCCCGGGCCAGTTCCTGCAGCCTTTCATCGACTCCGCGTTCTCCGATCTGGGGCTGGACCCCACTGTGCTGTTGCCCTCGGAACTGACCGATCCGCCCGTCGGACAGCCGGGCACACCGGCACTGCCTTCGCCCTACCCCCGGACAGGGCAGGGCGGCGAGCCGCGACTGACGGTTCCCGACGCCATCACCGGCAATCCCGGCGACCAGCCGTGCGGGCCGCCCGGGCTGCCGTTGCCCGGCCCGGGCTGCTACCCCTATCGCGCGCCGCTGCCGGCGCCGCCACCCGGCGGGCCGCCGCCGGGGCCGCCCGCCGAGGCGGCACCGGCCCAGCAGTCGATTCCGGGACCGACCCCGGCGCCGGTGCTGGTACCCGCGCCCGGTGAGGCGCCTCATCTCGGATCCGCGGAGGCCGGACGATGACGCGCACCCTCCGGATCCTCCTGATCGCTTCACTGGCTGTGATTCTGGTCGGTGGCGTGGTCGTGCTGCTGCGCACCACCGATCGGATCAGCCGCACCTACGCCGTCGCGTACTTCGAGAACAGCAACGGCATCTATGCAGGCGACCATGTCAGTATCGTCGGCGTGCCCGTCGGCAGGATCGAGTCCATCGAGCCGCAGCCGGAGTCGGTCAAGATCTCCTTCTGGTACGACAGCAAGTACAAGGTGCCGGCGGACGCGAAGGCGGTGATCCTGTCGCCGACGCTGGTGACGGCGCGCACCATCCAGCTCACCCCCGCCTACACGGGTGGGCCGGTGATGGAGGACGACGCGGTGATCCCGCGGGAGCGCACCGCGGTCCCGGTGGAATGGGACGAGGTCCGCCAGCAGCTGGCGACACTGGCCGACACATTGCAGCCCACCGAGCCCGGCGGCGTGAGCCCGCTCGGCTCCGTCATCAACACCACCGCCGACAATCTTCGCGGCGAAGGCGCCAACATCCGGGACACCGTCATCAAGCTGTCGCAAGCCGTTTCGGCGCTGGGGGACAACAGCACCAACATCTTCTCCACGGTCAAGAACCTGGCGACCCTGGTGTCCGCGCTGCAGGACAGCACCAACCTGATGCGTCAGCTCAACCAGAATCTGGCCGGCGTGACCGGTCTGCTCGCCGACGATCCCGACGAGGTGGCCAACGCGGTCCGGGACCTCGACAGGGCCGTCGGGGAGGTCCAGACATTCGTTGCCGACAACCGCGAATCGCTGGGCACCACGTCGGACAAACTCGCGGGCGTGACCCAGGCGTTGACGGACAGTCTCGCCGACGTGAAGCAGTTTCTGCACGTGGCTCCCAACACCCTGCAGAACTACGTCAACATTTGGCAACCCGCCCAGGGCGCGGTCAGCAGTGTGCCGATGATCAACAACTTCGCCGACCCGGTCTCCTTCCTGTGCGGCGCCATCCAGGCGGCCTCACGCCTGGGCGCCGAGGAGTCGGCGAAACTGTGCGTGCAGTACATGGCGCCGATCATCAAGAACCGCCAATACAACTTCCTGCCGCTCGCGCAGAACGTCTTCGTCGGCGCCACCACCAGGCCGAATGAGCTCACCTACAGCGAGGACTGGCTGCGTCCCGATTACATTCCGCCGCAACCGGTTTCCGCCGAGCCGCCGGCGGGTGCGCCACCGTCACCAGCCATGGGGCCGCTCCTGCCCGCGGAGGCGGCGCCGCCCACCGCGCCCAACCCGGCTGACGGCCTGCAGGGCCTGATGGTGCCGCATGGAGCAGGATCATGATGCGCGCCAGCGCATTTCGCGCGGTTGCCATCGCGACCGTGCTGGTCGGGTTGCTGGCGGGCTGTTCCGACTGGCGCGGGCTGAACTCCGTTCCGCTGCCCGGTGTCGAGGGCACGGGGCCGGGAGCGTTTCAGATCCAGGCGCAGATGCCAGAGGTCGACACCATCGAGCCGAACTCCCGCGTCCGGGTCGCTGACGTCAACGTCGGCCACGTCAGAAAGATCGAACGTCAAGGCTGGCATGCGCTGGTGACGATGCAGCTCAATGGCGACGTCGAGCTGCCGGCGAACGCGACAGCGACCCTCGGCCAGACCAGCTTGCTGGGTTCGCTGCACATCGAATTGGCGCCACCCACCGACGAAGCGCCGCAGGGCAGACTGAAAGAGGGCTCGCTGATTCCGCTGTCGTCATCGCGGGCCTACCCGACCACCGAACAGGCGCTGGCTGCCATCGCCATGCTGCTCAACGGCGGCGGCATCGGCGAGATCCAGGACATCACCGAAGCGTTGAGCACCGCCTTCACCGGTCGGGAGAACGACCTGCGCAGCCTGATCGAGCAGCTCGACAAGGCCATCGGTTACCTCGACGACCAGAAGGACGACATCATCGCCGCGGCGGAGAGCCTCAACAACCTGGTGGGACAGCTCGCGGAGCAGAAACCCGTGGTGGACAAGGCCCTACGGACCATCCCCGATGCGCTGGCCGTGCTCAGAGACCAGCGCAACAACCTTGCCGAGGCGCTCACCCAGTTGGGGAGGTTCAGCGCGCTGGCCGCCGACTCGGTCAACCAGACCCAGGAGGCGCTGGTTGCCGAACTCGAAGACCTGGGCCCGGTGCTGGAGGAACTCGCCGATGCCGGCCCCGCGCTGACCCGCGCGCTGAGCTTCCTGCCGACGTTCCCGTTCCCCAAGGAGACGCTGACCAACTGGATGCGCGGCGATTACGCCAACCTCACGTTGATCCTCGACCTGACATTGAGCAGGATCGACTCCGGATTCTTCACCGGAAGCCGGTGGGAGTGCGACCTGACCTGGCTGGAGTTGCAGTGGGGCCGCACCATCGGGCAGTTCCCCAACCCGTGCATCGCGGGCGGCCCCGGCACCGCGGGCAACCCGTTGGTCGCTCCGTACCGCTGGGACCAGGGGCCATAGCATGCGTCTGACTCGTCGAATCCTGATCCAGCTGGCGATCTTCGCCGTCATCGCGACGACCGCCCTGGCGATCATGGTTTTCGCCTACATGCGGTTGCCCGCGTTCCTCGGCATCGGGCAGTACCGGGTGACCGTGGAGCTGCCCGAAACGGGTGGCCTGTACCCGAGGGGCAACGTCGCCTATCGCGGCGTCGAGGTCGGCGAGGTGAAGAGCGTCCAGCTGACCGATAAAGGCGTCGTGGCGGTGCTGTCGCTGAATGACGACGTCGAGATTCCCGCCGATGTCGACGCCGAGGTGCACAGCGTGTCCTCGGTCGGTGAGCAGTTCGTGCAGTTGCTGCCCCGAAGCGCCGAGGGGCCGGTGCTCAAGGACGGCGACGTCATCCCGATGGACCGGACGTCGATTCCGACGGACATCAACGGGGTGTTGAACGCCACCAACACCGGCCTTGAGGCGATACCGCAGGAGAACCTGCAGACCGTCGTCGACGAGGCCTACACCGCCGTCGGCGGGCTCGGGCCGGACCTGCGCCGGTTGGTCACCGGCAGCACCGCACTGGCCATCGACGCCCGCAAGAACCTCGAGTCGCTGACCACGCTGATCGACCAGTCCAAACCGGTGCTCGATTCTCAGACCGAGACCGGCGACTCGATCCAGGCGTGGGCGGCGAATCTGGCGAGCATCTCCGGGCAGCTGCAGAACCAGGACCCGGCCGTGGCCGGGATTCTGGAGAAGGGGCCGGGCGGCGCCGAGGAGGTGCGGGCGCTGTTCGACCGGCTGCAACCGACGTTGCCGATCGTGCTGGCCAACCTGGTGAGCGTCGGCGAGGTGGCGGTCACCTATCAGCCCAGCCTTGAGCAGTTACTGGTGCTGCTGCCGCAGGGCACCGCGGTCACCCAAGCCGTCGGCGTGCACAAGCGCAACACCAAGCAGGACTACATGGGTGATGCCCTGGTCTTCAACCTGAACCTGGCGATCCCGTTTTTCCCGGCGCCGATTCCGTTGCCGCCCCAGCAGTTGCCGCCGCCATGCACCACCGGCTTCCTTCCGGCGCAGCAGCGTCGCGTGCCGACCTTCGAGGACTACCCCGACAGGCCGGCGGGCAACCTGTACTGCCGCGTCCCGCAGGACGCGCCGTTCAACGTCCGCGGCGCCCGCAACCTGCCGTGCGTCTCCGTGCCGGGCAAACGCGCCCCGACCTGGCAGGACTGTGAAAGCGACGAGGTGTACGTGCCGCTCAACGACGGCTACAACTGGAAGGGCGATCCGAACGCCACGCTGTCCGGAGAGCCGATCCCCGACATGCCACCGGATGTTCCGGTCGCGGTGACGCCTCCACCGCCGGGGACGCCTCCGCTGCCCGTGGCGGCTGCCGAATACGACCCCGCCTCTGGCGAATACGTCGGTCCGGACGGGAAGGTGTACACGCAATCCAACCTTGCCGGTGGCGCGTCGGGGGAGCGGCCGTGGCAGTCGATGCTCGTCCCGCCCGGGGGCTGACCGCTCGCTGTCTGCGGACGACTGGGGCACGGGACTGTTCCGAACGTGGTGGTCAATAGTCAGTGCGTCGAATCGGCTCGCGGCCGCCGACGATATGGTGTCGGACACGTAAGTTGGTACCGACCTGTGCACCGACCCCGATCTGGCCCGCCGGCCGCTGAGGAAACATTGATGGCAGACGAGAAGAGACCCGCTGAGGAGGAGTCGACCACCGAGGTCGGCGCGCCCGGCGAGAGCCCTGAAGCCACGGCGTCGGTCGCGGATACGGGCGAGACGGAGTCGGACGGGGTCCAGGACTCCGAGGCCGCCGCGGCCGAGGTCGAGGATGAGGTCGCGCCCCGCAGGCCGATCTCGCATGTCAAGCTCGCGCTGATCGCCGGGACGGTCGGCGTGCTGGCCCTGGCGGGCCTCACCGGCTGGCTCGGATACCGCACCTACGAGTCCTAACAAGGCCGAGGAACAGCGAAACGTCTTCTTGCAGGTCGGGCGGCAGGGAGCCCTCAATTTGACGACCATCGACTGGCAGAACGCCGACGCCGACGTCCAGCGCATTCTGGACTCGGCCACCGGCACGTTCTACGACGATTTCCAGCGGCGCGCGGAGCCGTTCGTGGAGGTGGTCAAGCAGGCTCAGTCGAAGTCGGTCGGCACCGTCGCCGAGGCGGGCCTGGAGTCCTCCAGCGACAACGAGGCCCAGGTGCTGGTCGCGGTGACCGTGCAGACCACGAACGCCGGCGCACCCGAACAGCAACCGCGGGCGTGGCGGATGCGGCTGACGGTGCAGGACGTCGACGGCGAGGCGAAGGTGGCGAAAGTGGAGTTCGTGCCGTGAGCGACAAGAACGACGTGACAGTCGGCGCGACCGACGACGACGCGACCGAGATCGTCGAGGCCGAGACCGCTGAGCCGGCCGAGCCCGCCGACACCGGGGCGGCCGACGAGACCACCGGGCCGGACGAAACCGAGGCGGTCGACGAGACCGCCGCGGCTGACGAGGTGGCCGGGGCCGCTGACGCGCCTGCGCCGAAAGGCGGCATCGCATGGTCGCGGGTGGTGGCGTTCGCGGTGCTGCCGGCGCTGGCCCTGGTGCTCGCGCTGGGCGCGGGATATCTGAAGTGGCGCGACAATTCGATCCGCAACAGCGAAGTCGCCGCTGCGATGTCGGTGCAAGCGGCCCGCGACAGCACGATCGCGCTGCTGTCCTATAAGCCCGACACCGTCGAACAGCAGCTCGGTGCGGCACGCGAGCTGCTGACCGGTGAATTCCGGGACGCCTACACGTCGTTGACCAAAGACGTGGTGATCCCCGGCGCCAAGGAGAAGCAGATCTCGGCCGTCGCGTCGGTGCCTGCCGCGGCGTCGGTGTCGGCGACTCCGAGCGAGGCCGTGGTGCTGCTGTTCGTGAACCAGACGGTGTCGGTCGGCGCGGACGCCCCCACCGACACCGCCTCGAGCGTGCGGGTGACGCTGGAGAAGGACGGCGACCGCTGGCTGATCTCCAAGTTCGATCCGGTGTAGCGGTTCAGCGCGGCTCGCGGCCGGGGTGGTTGCGGGCCAGCATCGGCAGCAGGACCCAGCGCGGGGCCAACCGGTTCAGCGCCGCCGCCACCCGGTTCGCAGCGCCGGGCACGATGATCCGCCGGCCACGGACCAGGCCGTCGACCGCGGCCCTGGCGACGGCCTCCGGCTGCTCCCACAGGAAACTCGGGAGCAACTTCTCGGCGTCCTCGTCGGGAATGCCGGCGGCCTCGCCGAACCCCGTCCGCACCGGACCCGGACACACGACGGCCGCCGTCACGCCGGTGCCCTTCAACTCCTCGCGCATCGCCTCGGTGTAGGAGAGCACGAACGCCTTGGCTGCGCCGTAGGACGCCTGCCACGGCACCGGACCGAACGCCCCGACCGACGCGACATTGAGCACAGCGCCCCGTCCGCGCGCCACCATGGCCGGCACGAACCGGGTGCACAGGTCGACGACGGCAGCGACGTCGACCTCGATGAGCCGCAGTTCGTCGTCGACGTCCACCCGCGCGACCGCCCCCACATTCGCCACGCCCGCGTTGTTGACAAGCACATCCACCGTCAGCCCCAGGGCGGCCACCCGGTCGGGTAACGCCGCCCGGTCCGCACGCTCGGCCAGGTCGGCGGCGAGCACGTGGGCGCGCGTGCCGAGCGCATTGGCCAGCTGCCGCAGCCGCTCGGAACGCCGCGCCACCAGGACCACCTGATGCCCGCGCCGCGCAAGTTCGCGGGCCAGGTGTTCCCCGATTCCCGACGATGCGCCGGTGATCAACGCCGCCCCCGTGTCCGAGGGCGCGGGCATTGTCGCCATGCCGGCAGCCTAGCCTGGGCCGATGACGGTGCGCCGGCTCACGGCGGTCGACGCGCAGATGTACTGGATGTCGGCGGCGGTCCCCAACGACCAGTTCCTGCTGTACGCCTTCAACGCCTTTGACGGCGGCGGTGACGGCGGCGTCGGCGACCTGGACCGGGCGCTGGACGTCGTGCGTGGCCGGGCGCAGACCTGTGCGGAGTTCGGACTGCGGATCGCCGACACCGGGTTCTGGACATATCCGGTGTGGGCGCCGCGCGAGGTCGCCGTCGACCAGATCGTGGTGCACAACCTCGGCGCGCTCGACTGGCAGGCGTGCCTGGCGGCGGTCGCGGATCTGACCGACGAACAGCTCGACGCGACCGCTCTGACCTGGCGGCTGCACGTGTTCCCGTCCGTCGGCGGCCTGCCGGGCAACGGCACGGGATCGGTTGCGGTGCTGCAGATCTGCCACGCCCTCGCCGATGGCACCCGGGCCTCGGCGCTGGCCGCCCGCCTGTTCGGCCGTGACGTCGATGTGCCCGCGGTGACCGCGCCGGCGGCGTCCGGGGCGGCGCTGCCCTGGCGAGCGTTCGCCGCCGGCCGGGCGCACCGCCGGCTGGTGCGCGACACCGAAGCGGGACTGGTTCCACCGCAAGCGCTTTCGCGACCCGCGTTGACCAGCAATACCCGCCCCGACGGCGCTCGCCGGCTGCGTACGGTGGTGTGCCCGCGCGGACGGTTCGGTGCGTCGACAGTGACCGTCGGCGTGCTGGCGGCGGTGTCGGCGGCGCTGGCCGGTCATCTGCGTGAGATCGGTGACGACCCGGCCGAGTTGGGAGCGGAGGTGCCGATGGCCCGGCCGGGGCCGCCCAGGGCACACAACCACTTCGGCAATGTCGGCGTCGGCCTCTATCCAGGTCTGGCGCCGCAGGAGCGCGCCGAAGCGATCGCGGGGGACCTCCACCGGCGGCGGCGCCGTGCCGCACACCCGGCGATGGAGAGCGAGGCGGCTGCGTTCGCCACCCTGCCGGCCCCTCTACTGCGTTGGGGTACAGCGCAAATCGATCCCGACGTGCGGTCGCCCACAGTGACGGGCAACACCGTGGTCTCCAGCGTCAACCGAGGTCCCGCGGATCTGCGGTTCGGCGCCGCGACGGTCGTGCTGACCGCCGGCTTTCCGAGTCTGTCGCCGATGATGGGCGTCACGCACGGCGTGCACGGCATCGGCGACACGGTCGCGGTCAGCGTGCACGCCGCGGACTCGGCGATCGGCGACATCGACGCCTACGTCGAGCGGCTGGCCCACGCGCTGTCGCCCTGACCGCCGAAATCGCATTCCACGCGCGTCAAGTCGGGAAAATCGCACGCTGGACGCGATCTCGGCGAGGATGATGCGGATCTCACGACGACTCGGCCAACCCTACGAATCGGCCAGTGCCGCGACGACGGACTCCATCGAACGCGTCGCGGCGTCCCGGTCGTCGCCCATGCCGACGAGGGTGTCGATGACCAGAGGGCCGAGGATCTGCGCCAGCCCGTGGCCCTCGTGCCCGAAGAAGCCCGCCAGCTCGAGCATCACCGCGCCGTGGTTGATGCTCCACAACCGGCCCGCGACGGCGAGCTCGTCGTCGACGCGGATGCGGCCGGCCGCCATCATCCGGTGCACGGCGCGGTGCAGCGCGCCGAACGACGCCGCCCATTCGGCGCGGTTGGTCGCGGTACCGGTGGCGGTGATGTCGCTGCGGAATCGGGCGATGGACGCCGGCGAGGCCGCGCCGAACATCATCTGGTAGCGCGCCGGGTTGGCGAGCGCGAACCGGTGATACGCCAGCCCCATGGCCAGGAAATCGGCGACCGGATCGTCGGTGTCCGCGACTTCGGTGAGGACCTGGGTGAACCGGCTGAACACCTCGACGGCGATCGCGTCGAGCAGGCCCGTCATGCCGCCGAAGTGCGTGTAGACCGCCATCGTCGACGTGCCGGCCTCCGCGGCGACGCTGCGGGCACTCAAGGCCGCGAGGCCGTCGCGTTCCATCAGCCGTACCCCGGCCCCGACAAGGCTGTCAGCTACCTGTTTCATGGTTGCCATGCTGCCATAACGGTGTTATACAGAGACCACGTATAACGCTGTTATAGGGGGCGGTATGGCCAATCAGTACCTCGAAGGCGCATTCGCCCCGGTGGCGCAGGAGTACACGCTCACCGATCTCGACGTGGTCGGCCGTATTCCGGACCATCTGGACGGCCGCTACCTGCGCAACGGCCCCAATCCGGTCGCCGAGATCGACCCTGAGCTCTATCACTGGTTCACCGGTGACGGCATGGTGCACGGCATCCGCCTGCGCGACGGCCGGGCCGAGTGGTATCGCAACCGGTGGGTGCGCAGTCCGCGAGTGGCCGCGGCGCTCGGGGAGACACCGCCCCGGGGGGACTACGGCCTGACCCCGATCGGCGCCAACACCAACGTGATAGGCCATGCGGGCAGGACGATGGCGCTGATCGAGGCCGGGGTCGCCCAATACGAACTGACCGACGAACTGGACACCGTCGGCGTCTGCGATTTCGACGGCACGCTGGCCGGTGGCTACACCGCTCATCCCAAACGCGACCCGCAGACCGGTGAGCTGCACGCGGTGTCCTACTGCCTACTCAACGGGAACACGGTGCAGTACTCGGTGATCGGCGTCGACGGCCGGGCCCGGCGCACCGTAAACGTCGAAGTCACCGGAAGTCCGATGATGCACGACTTCTCGTTGACCGAACGGCACGTGGTGTTCTACGACCTGCCGGTCACGTTCGACGCCCGCCAGGCCGCCGCGATCGGTGTGCCGCGTGGGCTGCGGCTGCCCGCCCGGCTGCTGCTGTCCGCGCTGATCGGCCGGGTGCGCATCCCCGACCCCGTCGCGGCGCGCCGCCCGGGCGCCGGCGGCTCTGAGGCCGCCTTCCCGTACTCGTGGAACCCCCGCTATCCGGCTCGTGTCGGCGTCATGCCGCGCGACGGCGGCAACGGCGACGTCCGCTGGTTCGAGGTCGAGCCGTGCTACGTCTTCCACCCGATGAACGCGTTCGACGACGGCGACACCGTGGTGCTCGACGTGGTGCGGCACGAGAAGATGTTCGCCACCGATCATCGTGGTCCCAATGAGGGCCCGCCGACATTGGACCGCTGGACCGTCGACCTCGCCGATGGAAAGATTCGCGAATCCCGGATCGACGACCGCGGCCAGGAGTTCCCGCGCGTCGACGAACGCGTCGTGGGCCGGCGGCACCGGTACGGCTACGCCCCGGCCGTCACCGGTGGCGGGACCTGCGCTGACACGCTGCTCAAGCACGATTTCGTCGGAAACCGCTCCGTGACCCGCTCGTTCGGGGCCGGAAAGACGGTGGGTGAGTTCGTGTTTAACCCGTCCACACCCGAGGCTGCCGAGGACGACGGCGTGCTGATGGGCTACGTCTACGACCGGTCCACCGACCGCAGCGAACTGGCGATCCTGGACGCGGCCACTCTCGATGACCTCGCCTCCGTCCGGCTGCCGCACCGGGTGCCGGCCGGGTTCCACGGCAACTGGGTGCCGACGGCCCAGACGGGCAGGGGGTGGGCAGCGAGGTGACAGATGTTCTAAGTTCTGTTGCATGACTGCCTATGACGTCGGAGTGCTGATCCTGCGAGTCGTCCTCGGCTTGACCATGGCTGCGCACGGCTACAACAAGTTCTTCGGCCCAGGCGGACTCAAGGGCACCGCCGGCTGGTTCGACAGCATGGGGATGAGGCCGGGCATGTTCCACGCCCGGGTCGCCGCGACCACCGAGATGGCCGCGGGCATCGGGCTGGCGGTCGGTCTGCTGACCCCGATCCCGGCCGCGGGTTTCGTCGCGCTGATGCTGGTCGCCGCCTGGACGGTGCACAAGCCCAACGGGTTCTTCATCGTCAAGGAGGGCTGGGAATACAACCTGGTGCTCGCAGCGTCGGCGATCGGCATCGCGACCATCGGCGCAGGCAAGCTGAGCCTCGACCACCTGCTGTTCTCCGGCACGGGCGTGTATGACCTGCTGCACGGCTGGTGGGGGCTGGTGATCTCGGTGGTGCTCGGCCTGGCCGGCGGCATCGGTCAGCTGGTCATCTTCTACCGTCCGCCCGCCAAGACTGGCGCGTAACCTCCCGGCCAACCCCGCACGGTAGCCCGCGAGCAGACACAAAATCGCACGATCGCGCCGCGAATCGTGCGATTTTGTGTCTGTTCGCGGCAATCGAAACTGAAACACGTTCTAGTCTGTCCGGCATGGGGTTTCTCAAACAGGACGCTCCCGTCGTCGACTACGCGGAATGGAGCAAGGGCACCCGCGCGGAGCGGATCGTGCCGATGGCGCGGCACTGGGCGGAGGTCGGTTTCGGCACGCCCGTCGTGCTGCACCTGTTCTATGTGGTGAAGATCCTGCTCTACGTGCTCGTCGCGTGGCTGATCGTGCTGAGCACCAGCGGGATCGACGGGTTCACGAACGTGGCCGCCTGGTATCACGAGCCGATCGTGTACCAGAAGGTTGTCTTCTACACGATGCTGTTCGAGGTCGTCGGTCTCGGCTGCGGGTTCGGTCCGCTGAACAACCGGTTCTTTCCGCCGATGGGCTCGGTGCTGTACTGGCTGCGACCCAAGACCATCCGGCTCCCACCGTGGCCGAACCGGGTTCCGTTGACAGCAGGCGACACCCGCACCCTGTTCGACGTCGCGCTCTACGGCGCCCTGCTGGTGGTGCTCGTGGTCGCGCTGTTCTCCGACGGGACCGGCCCGATCCCGGAGATCGGGTCCGAGGTCGGCGTCCTGCCGGTGTGGCAGACGGCGACGATCGTCGGGTTGCTGATTCTGGCCGGGCTGCGCGACAAGGTGATCTTCCTGGCCGCCCGCGGCGAGGTGTACGGATCGCTGGCGGTGTGCTTCCTGTTCAGCGGCGCCGACATCATCATCGCCGCGAAGCTGGTCTGCCTGGTGATCTGGATGGGTGCGGCGACCTCGAAGCTCAACAAGCACTTCCCGTTCGTGATCTCGACGATGATGAGCAACAACCCGGTGATCAGGCCGCGGTCGATCAAGCGGAGGTTCTTCGAGCACTTCCCCGACGACCTGCGTCCGGGCCGCGCGTCTCGAGTACTCGCGCACTTCTCCACGGCCATCGAGATGCTGGTGCCGCTGGTGCTGTTCTTCTCCCACGGTGGCTGGGCCACGGCGATCGCGGCGTTCGTGATGCTGGTCTTCCACTTCGGCATCCTGTCCGCGATCCCGATGGGGGTGCCCCTGGAGTGGAACGTCTTCATGATGTTCAGCGTGCTGGCGTTGTTCGTCGGCAACGCCGGGGTGGGTCTGTCGGAGCTGCAGAGCCCCTGGCCGATCGTGTTGTTCGTCGTGGTCGCCGGCACTGTCGTGGTCGGAAACCTCTTCCCCCGCAAGGTGTCCTTCCTGCCGGGCATGCGCTACTACGCCGGCAACTGGGACACCTCGCTGTGGTGCGTGAAACCGTCGGCCGCCGAGAAGATCACCAACGGCATCGTCGCGATCGCCAGCATGCCCGCCGCGCAGATGGAGAAGTTCTACGGCAGCAAGGAGACCGCCGAGATCTACCAGTACATGGGGTATGCCTTCCGATCGTTCAACACCCACGGCCGGGCGATGTTCACGCTCGCACACCGGCTCATGGCCGACGGGAACGAGGACGAGTACGTGCTGACCGACGGCGAGCGGATCTGCAGCACCGCGATCGGGTGGAACTTCGGTGACGGGCACATGCACAACGAGCAGCTGATCGCCGCGCTGCAGAAGCGGTGCCACTTCGAGCCCGGAGAGGTGCGGGTGCTGTTGCTCGACGCGCAGCCGATCCACCGGCAGCGTCAGCAGTACCGGCTGGTCGACGCCGCCACCGGCGAGTTCGAACGCGGTTACGTCATGGTCGCCGACATGGTCACCCGGCAGCCGTGGGACGACACGGTTCCGGTGCACGTGACGTGGCAGAAGGACGCCGCCGACGCCTCGTGAGTCGCGGACCGGCTCCGCGCGGCGGGTCAGCCCATGACGTCGCGGACGGGCACACTCTCGAGGCCGGTCAGCAACAGCTCCCTGGTCTTGTCGAGGTGCTTGCGCCAATGCGTTTCGGCGCCGACGGCGTCGCCGGCGCGCAGAAATTGCATCAGCCTGCGGTAGGACCGCAACAGCGTGTCGTAGTCCGCCTTCGACACCGGGCGCCGTTCGTTGAACACGAAGGCCGTGTGCCTGACCGTGATCTCGTGCAGCATGCCGGCCACGATGCTCAGCGTCGCGTTGCCCGACAGCTGCACCACGCGCAAATGGAACAGCCCGGTGGCCTCGGCCAGCCGGCTGGACTGGTGACCGTCGGCGGCGAGTTTCTCCAGCATCTGCTCCAGCTCGTCGAACGCCTCGGGCGAACCGGACTCGGCGAGCAACCGCGCGGCCATCGGTTCGATGCCTGACTTGGCGGTCAGCAGGTCGGCGATCGTCGCGCCGGACAGTTCGAGCAGCAGCCCCGCCGGTCGGGCGACGACCTCGGGGCCGGGCACCCGCACGCGCGCGCCGGTGCGGGAGCCGCGGCGCACCTCGACCAGGCGCTCGGACTCCAGCACCCGGACGGCTTCGCGCAATGTCGGGCGGCTGACGCCGAAGTGGGCCATCAGCTCGGCTTCGTTGGGCAGGAAGTCGCCGTCCTTGAGCTGTCCTTCGACGACCATCCGGCGCAGCGTGCCGGCGACGAGCTCGGCGGTCTTGGGGGAGCGAACGGCGGCGCGAGAGGCGACGGCGTCCGGCCCGATCATCGGGGCCAGGGGTATGCCGTGGGTCACTGCACCTCCTCGTCGGTCGACTACGCTGCGTGACAGCTGTGCAACTCAGTAAACCATGTGATGACGGGGTAATCGGACCACGCGGGGGCCCGTCCAGGTGCGAACCACCCTGGGAGGTGGCGGCCCGGGTCCAAACCCCTACCAACCAGTAGGTTGACCTAGTAAACCTTGTTGGTTAGGTTCGTGGAAAAGCCGATCCAATGAAGGAGTATCCGCATGGCTGAAGCCGTCATCGTCGAGGCAGTCCGCTCACCAGTCGGCAAGCGCAATGGCGCTCTGTCGGGGATCCATCCGGCCGAACTGTCGGCCCAGGTGCTCAACGGACTGGTGCAGCGTGCCGGTGTCGACCCCGCGCTCGTCGACGACGTGATTTGGGGCTGCGTCATGCAGGCCGGCGAGCAGGCGCTCGACATCGCCCGCACCGCGGTGCTGTCGGCCGGCTGGCCCGAGACCGTCCCGGGGGTGACCGTGGACCGCCAGTGTGGCTCCAGCCAGCAGTCGCTGCACTTCGCCGTCGCCGGTGTGGTGGCCGGTCACTACGACGTCGTGGTCGCCGGTGGCGTCGAGTCGATGTCGCGCACCCCGATGGGCTCGTCGCTGGCCAACGGCGGCAACCCCTATGGTGAGTCGTTCAAGGCGCGCTACGACAAGACTCCCAACCAGGGCATCGGCGCCGAGATGATCGCCGAGCAGTGGGGCCTGTCCCGCACCGAGCTCGACGAGTTCTCGCTGCGCTCGCATGAGAAGGCTGCTGCCGCACAGGATTCCGGTGCTTTCAAGGATCAGATCGTGGGCATCAAGACCCAAGACGCCGACGGCAACGACACCGTCGTGCTCGAAGACGGCGGCATCCGCCGCGGCGGCACCGTCGAGTCGATGGCCAACATCAAGCCCGCATTCAAGGAGGACGGCGTGATCCACGCCGGTAACTCCAGCCAGATCTCCGACGGCTCGGCCGCACTGCTGCTCATGTCCGCCGAGAAGGCCAAGGAGCTCGGTCTCAAGCCGCTGGCCAAGGTGCACACCGCGGTGCTCGCCGGCGCCGACCCGGTCATCATGCTGACCGCGCCGATCCCGGCCACGCAGAAGGCGCTCGCCAAGTCCGGCCTGAGCCTGGACCAGATCGGCGCATTCGAGGTCAACGAGGCGTTCGCGCCCGTGCCGATGGCATGGCTGAAGGACATCGGCGCCGACGAGAACAAGCTGAACCCCAACGGCGGCGCCATCGCGCTCGGCCATCCGCTCGGCGGCTCCGGTGCGCGCATCCTGACCACGCTGCTATACCACATGCGCGACAACAACATTCAGTACGGCCTGCAGACCATGTGCGAGGGTGGCGGCCAGGCCAACGCGACCATCCTGGAACTGCTGTGACCGACACCGCCGTCGCCCCTGGCGCGCTCACCGAGCGCCGGGGGAACGTCCTGATCATCACGATCAACCGCCCCGAGGCCCGCAACGCGATCAACGCCTCGGTCAGCACCGCCGTCGGTGACGCACTGCAGTCCGCGCAGGAGGACCCGGAGATCCGGGCCGTCATCCTGACCGGCGCCGGGGACAAATCCTTCTGTGCCGGAGCCGATCTCAAGGCGATCTCACGCGGGGAGAACCTGTTCCACCCCGAGCACTCGGAGTGGGGTTTCGCCGGCTACGTGCGGCACTTCATCGACAAGCCGACCATCGCCGCGGTCAACGGCACCGCGCTGGGTGGTGGCACCGAGCTGGCCCTGGCCAGTGATCTGGTCGTCGCCGAGGAACGCGCGAAATTCGGTCTGCCCGAGGTGAAGCGTGGTTTGATCGCCGGCGCCGGCGGCGTATTCCGCATCGTCGAGCAGCTGCCGCGCAAGGTGGCGCTGGAGCTGATCTACACCGGTGAGCCGATCAGCTCGGCCGACGCGCTGCGCTGGGGTCTGATCAATCAGGTCGTGCCCGACGGCACCGTCGTCGACGCTGCTCTGGCTCTGGCCGAACGGATCACCTGCAACGCGCCGCTGGCCGTGCAGGCCAGCAAGCGGGTGTCCTATGGCGCGATCGACGGTGTGGTCGCCGGCGACGAGCCATTCTGGAAGCAGACCTTCGGCGAGTTCTCGACTCTGCTGAAGACCGAAGACGCCATGGAAGGACCGCTGGCCTTCGCGCAGAAGCGCGAGCCGGTCTGGAAGGCCAAGTAAGCCAAGCAAGGGGAGCGAAAAGCCATGAAGCGCACCATCTATGACGCCGAGCACGAGGCGTTCCGCGAGACCGTCAAGGAGTACATCGAGCGTGAGCTCGTCCCCCACCACGAGAAGTGGGAGACCGAGCGCATCGTGGACCGGTCGGCCTACACCGCGGCGGGCAAGTACGGCCTCATCGGGTTCAACATGCCCGAGGAGTTCGGCGGCGGCGGGTCGGACGATTTCCGGTTCAACGCGATCATCGACGAGGAGATCGCCAAGGCCGGTGTGCACGGACCCGCGCTGAGCCTGCACAACGACGTCGTCGGGCCCTACTTCAAGGACCTGACCAACGACGAGCAGAAGAAGCGGTGGCTGCCGGGCATCGCCAGCGGCGAGACGATCATCGCGGTCGCGATGACCGAGCCCGGCGCCGGCAGCGACCTGGCCGGCATCCGCACCTCCGCGGTGCGCGACGGCGACGACTGGATCATCAACGGCTCCAAGACGTTCATCTCGTCGGGCATCAACTGCGACCTGTGCGTCGTGGTGGCCCGCACCGACCCGGAGGCCGGGCACAAGGGCTTCTCGCTGTTCGTGGTGGAGCGCGACATGGAGGGCTTCAGCCGCGGCCGCAAGCTCGACAAGATGGGTTTGCACAGCCAGGACACCTCCGAGCTGCACTTCGAGAACGTCCGGGTGCCGAACGCGAACCTGCTCGGCAAGGAGGGGCGCGGCTTCTACCACCTGATGACCAACCTGCCCTCGGAGCGACTGTCGATCGCGATCTCGGCGATCGCCGGCGCGCGGGCGGTGTTCGACGAGACGCTGCAATATGCCAAGGACCGCAAGGCTTTCGGCCAGCCGATCGGCAGCTTCCAGCACAACCGGTTCCTGCTCGCCGAGATGGAGACCGAGCTCGAGGTCACCGAGACCTACATCGATCGCTGCCTGCAGGGCGTGGTCGACGGAGAGCTGACCGCGGTCGAGGCGGCCAAGGCGAAGTGGTGGGCCACCGAGGTCGCCAAGAAGGTCGTCGACCAGTGCGTGCAGTTGCACGGCGGCTACGGCTACATGATGGAGTACCGGGTCGCCCGTGCCTACGTCGACGGGCGCATCCAGACGATCTTCGGTGGCACCACCGAGATCATGAAGGAGATCATCGGTCGCGACCTGGGAGTCTGAGTCGGCCCGCCGACGTGGAATCTGAGTCGGCCCGCCGACGTGGAATCTGAGTCGGCCCGCCGACGAGAAATGCCCCCGCCCGAGGCGGGGGCATTTCGTGTGCCGACAGTGCGGTGAGAGCGGTGATTCCGCGCAATCACCAGACCCAGCGCACTCTCGGCGCTGAGACGGCCGGCTAGCCGATCGGTGCCTCGGCCGCGGGCACGGTAGGCGACTCGGCCGGTGCTTCCGCCGGCGCCGGTGCCGGCTCGGTGGTCTCGGTCGGGGACGTGGTCGTCGTCTCGGTGGTGCTCGTCTCCGATGTGCCGGTCGGCGTGATCGGGGCCGGGGCCTCGGTCGGGTCGAGCACCTTGTCCACGAGGTAGATCCGGGCGTTCTGCGCCGGGATGCCGCCGCAGAGCACCTCGGTGGTCTCGTTGACCTGGATGTCACCGCCGGAGCCGGTCACCTCGATCTCGGTGCCCTCCTGGGTGGGACGCTGGCCCTTGACGTCGTCGGGACCGAGCAGGCCGAGGAACGCGTGGTAGTACAGCAGGGTCGTCAGCGCAGCCGGATCGGTGCGCAGCACCTCCTGCTGGTCGGGCGGCAGCGCGGCGAACGCCTCGTTGGTGGGCGCGAACACCACGTACGGCCCGTTGTCGAGCACGCTGGTGATGTTCACGGCAGGGGTCATCTGCCCCGAGAGCGCGGCGTTGAACGTCGAGATCTCAGCGATCGAGGACAGCGCGGTGCTGACCGGCAGGTTCGCCAGGCCCTTCCAGTTCGGCAGTGCCTCCTTGAACGCGCCGCACTCGGGTCCCTGCGGATCCGGGATCTCCGCCACGGGGGTGGTCGGTTCGGCGTGGGCGTTGATGGACAGCGGGACCGACAGGGCGATCGCGGCGGCGCTGACAGCGACGCCGATGGCCTTGCTGGTAGGGGTCTTCACGTTGCGCTCCTTACAGTCGTCAAGTCGCCTGGCATGGTATGTGCCGCTGTCGGCGACGGCCAAGTCGAGTTAGCGGGCGAGGCCTGTCGCTCGACCCGTCGGCAGTGCCCTGAGCTGGGCTTCAAGGCGTCGGCGAGGTGTCGGGCAACAGGGTTGCGACGACGCTGCCCAACCCGGCCGCGGTGGCCTCGAACGTCGCGGTTCCCGAACTGGCCTGCACCATCGCGCCGACCAGCCCGAACTCCAGCGCCTCGGTGACCTCGGGCCATACCTGCGAGCGCAGCGCCGCGCGCACCCGGCGGTGTAGTTCGGCATGGATGCGACGCCGGATGACCTGCACCGACGGCTCCCGCGAAATCAGCGCGCCGGCGCACGCGGCGGCCAGCCCGGGATGCTTCGCGGGCAGCATCACCAGCTGGTTGAACAGCGCGGCCGCCCGCGCCCGCGCCGACTTGTCCACATCGACGGTCAGCGGCGCGTCCCGGAGCAGATTGAGATAGATCTCGGCGACGATCGCGTCCTTCGACCGGAAGTACACGCAGAGTTCGCGGTGCGAGACGCCGGCCGCCGCGGCGATGCGCTGTGTGCTCAGCCCGTCGAACGCCACCTCGGCGAGTTGCGCGACGGTGGCGTCGAGGACGGCGGCCACCACCGCATGGTCGTCGCGGTCGCGGTCACCGTAGGAGCGAAGGTAGAAGACCTTCGCGCCGGTGGTCACGCACCCGCGCCCGAACTCGACGCGGTCGGTGTGCAGAGGTGTTCGGACAGTGCCCACAGTGCCAGCGCACGGGATTCGTCGACGGCGTAGGGAGCGGCGGTGCGCACCCGGCAGTCGGACAGGTACACCCCGCCGCTGCCGTCGAGTTCGGCGCTGACGGCCGCCCACACCTGGGTGGCGGCGCCGTACTCCGGTGTCGTGAACTGCGTGCGGAAGTCGGTCGGCGGCTTGTCGCCGGTCCGTTCCGCGCTGGACTTGTTCAGGCTCGTGAAGTCGTCGTCGGTCATGTGGCGGGCCAGCGAGGTGGCCACGATCCCGGGGTGCACCGCGAAGGCGCGCACGCTGCTGTCACGCAGCCTGCGGTCCAACTCGACCGCGTGCAGCATGTTGGCGGTCTTCGACGCGCCGTAGGCGGCGAACTTGTCGTAGTCGCGGTGCTCCCAGTTCGGGTCCTGAAAATCGACGTCACCCATGCGGTGTCCCTCAGAGGACAGGTTGACCACCCGTGCGCCGTCGGCGGCGACCAGCGCGGGGAACAGCAGCCGCGTCAGCTCGAAATGGCCCAGATGGTTTGTGCCGAACTGCATTTCGAAGCCCTCGGCGGTACGGCCGAACGGGGTGAACATCACTCCCGCGTTGTTCATCAGCACGTGCACCGCCGGCGTCAGCTCGGCGATCTCCGCCGCGGCTGCCGCGACGCTGGCCAACGACGTCAGGTCCAGGTGCACCGACGACAGCGCCGCGTCGGACACCTCGGCGTGTATCCACGCCTCGGTCTCGGCGAGCGCATCGGTGTTGCGGGCCGCCAGGATCACGTGCGCACCGGTCCTGGCCAGGGCGCGGGCGGACTCGCGGCCCAGTCCGGAGGAGGCGCCGGTGATGACGCAGGTCTTGCCGGTGAGGTCGACTCCCTCGACGATGTCGAGTGCGGTCGGCGCTGACGTCGATGTCACGACGTGAGGATCGCACGTGGCGTCGGGACCGTCCGCACCCGGCCCTACGATGACGGCCATGCCTGAGCCACTCATCCTGCCCGTCGCCGGCCACTCACCCGACCTGCACCCCGACAGCTGGGTGGCGCCCAACGCCACCGTTGTCGGCCGGGTCAGCCTCGCCGCCGGCGCGAGCGCCTGGTACGGCGCGATCCTGCGGGCCGAGGCCGAGCCCATCGAGATCGGGGCCGGCACCAACATCCAGGACGGCGTGACCATCCATGTCGATCCCGGCTTCCCGGCACGGGTGGGCGCGGGAGTCAGCGTCGGGCACAACGCGGTGCTGCACGGCTGCACCATCGAGGACAACTCACTGGTCGGCATGGGCGCGGTGGTGCTCAACGGCGCCGTCGTCGGATCGGGCTCGTTGATCGCCGCCGGCGCGGTGGTGCCGCAGAACGCGGTGATCCCGCCGGGATCCATGGTCGCCGGGGTGCCGGGCAAGGTGCGGCGCCAGCTCAGCGAGGACGAGATCGCCGGCATCCGCAGCAACGCCGCGGTGTATCAGGAGCTGGTGAAGCTGCACCGGAACCAGGCGTGACCGACCTAACCCCGCGCCCCGTGTTCTGAACTCAGGCGGCCTGGGTACAGGGCTTACCGTGAAACCCGTGCGCACCCTGGTCACCGGCGCGACCGGCTACATCGGATCCCGCCTGGTCGCGGCGCTCCTCGAGGACGGACACCAGGTGGTCGCGGCAAGCCGAGATCCGGACCGGTTGGCGCAGTTCGGCTGGTACGACAGTGTCTCGACGGTCACGCTCGATGCGCACGACGAGATCTCGGCCAACCAGGCCTTCACCGACGCCGGTCCCGTCGACGTCGTCTACTACCTGGTGCACGGAATCGGCCAGCCGGGATTCCGCGAGGCCGACAACCGCGCCGCGGCCAACGTGGCGGCCGCGGCGAAGGCCGCCGGGGTGGGACGCATCGTCTACCTGGGCGGGTTCGTACCGAATGAGAACTCGCTGTCGGAGCACCTGGCCAGCCGGGCCGAGGTCGCCGCCGCGCTGACCATCGACGGCGGGCCGGACGTGGTGTGGCTGGGGGCCGCGATCATCATCGGTGCGGGCTCCACGTCGTTCGAGATGCTGCGCTACGTCGGCGACCGGTTCCTGCTGCTGCCCATGCCGGAATGGTCGGCCAACCCGATCGACCCGATCGCGATCAGCGACGCGCTGCACTATCTGGTCGCCGCGGTCGACACCGACGCCGTGCCCGCGGGCGCCTACGACATCGCCGGTCCGGAAACCACCACCTACGGTGACCTACTGCGCACCTACGCGAAGGTGGCCGGCATCTGGCGCACGCCGGTCGCGGTGTACGGCGTCGACACCTCGCTGGTCTCGAAGCTGACCGGCGCCGTGCTGCCCGTTCCGGGTGGACTGGCCGCCGATCTCGTTGAGTCCCTGGACTTCCCGATGTTGGCGACGGCGAAGAGTCTCCGGGATCTGGTGCCCGATCCTCCCGACGGACTCGTGGGCGTCCAGGACGCGATCCAGCGGGCGGTCGCCAGCCCGCCTCGCCGGCCTGTCGACGAGCTGACCGACCCGCACCATCTCGCCGACACCGACCCCGACTGGGCCGGGGGCGACACCCTGCGGCTGCGGCAGCTGGCCCGTGCGGTGACACCGCCGGTGGCCCGGCCGATTCTCGGTCTGCTCTGTTTCGTTCCGGGTCCGGTCGCGGCGGCCGTGCGCACCGGGCTGGACACTGTGCTCGGACTGGTGCCCAGGGTGAGTACGGCGTGAGCACCGAGGTGGGTTGGGCCGGCGAGTTGCGCAAGATCGCGCGCAGGAAGGCTCCGCCGTACAACGAGCCACCGTCGGTCGTCGGCAAACGCAAATGGGTGGTCGGCGTCGTCCTGTTGATCGGCGCGGCACTGCTGGGCTACTCGCTGAGCCGGCCGCCCGGCGACGAGACCTTCATCTGGCTCACCCTCGCACTCGCCGGCGTGTGGGCGGCGGGCGCTTTCGCGTCGGGCCCGCTGCACATGGGCCACGTCTGTGTCCGTGGCCGCAACCAGCGGCCCGTCATCACCGGCACCGCGGTTGGGCTGCTACTCGGCGGCATCTTCGTGCTCGGCGGTCTGGTGGTGCGCGAGATCCCCGGCGTCAACGACTACATCCGCGAAGTCCTGCAGTACTCGAACGCCGGCCCGCTGTACCTGATCATCTTCATCACGGTGATCAACGGGCTGGCCGAGGAGATGTTCTTCCGCGGCGCGGTGTACACCGCACTGCTCAAATACCATCCGGTGATCGTCTCGACGGTGCTCTACGTCATCGCGACGGCGGCCACCACCGGCAACCCGATGCTGGGCTTCGCCGCGATCATCCTGGGCACTGTGTGCGCGCTGCTGCGGCGGGCCACCGGGGGAGTGCTCGCCCCGATGTTGACGCACTTCTTCTGGGGGCTGGTGATGGTGCTGGCGTTGCCGCCGATGTTCGGGGTGTAGCTCAGATCGCCAGTTGTTCGTCGGCGTCCTGCGCATCGGCGCCGCGCCACACCTCGACCGCCCGCTGCAACGGCAGACCGAGTGCGTCGCACAGTCCGACCACAGTGCCGAAGCTCGGGCTCGGCATCCTGCCCACCTCGATCTTGCGCAGCGTCTCCGGGGAGATCCCCGCGGCCCGGGCCACGCCCTCGGGGGCGCGGCCCGCCCGTGCCGTTCTCAGTAGCGCGCCGAGGCGTTGACCGGCGCGGATCTGTTCGGGACTCAGCGGTACGCGGACCATGCCGTACAGCATAACGGTATTCAAATACCGCGCCTGCTACCGTGGCGGTATAAAAATACCGACACGACGGAGCAGCGCATGATCGAACTCAAGACCGCCCGCGAGATCGACAAGATGGCGGTCACCGGCGAATTCGTCGCCCGCACCCTGCAGACGCTGAGCGGTGAGGCCGAGCCGGGCGTCAACCTGATGCAGCTCGAACACCGGGCCCGGGCGCTCATCGACGAGCGCGGCGCGACGTCCTGCTATTGGGACTACGCACCGTCGTTCGGTCGCGGACCGTTCCGCAACGTCATCTGCCTATCGGTCAACGACGCTGTGCTGCACGGACTTCCACACGACTATGGGCTCGCCGACGGCGACGTGCTGAGCATGGACTTCGCGGTGTCGATCGACGGCTGGGTCGCCGACGCGGCGGTCACCGTGATCGTCGGTGAGCGCGTCGACCCAGCTGACGCCGCGCTGGTCGACTCCACCCGGCGCGCGCTGAGCGCGGGCATCGCTGCCGCGGTCCCCGGCGGGCACCTCGGCGACATCTCGGCGGCCATCGGCGAGGTCGCGGCTGCCGAGGGGTACGCCGTCAACACCGACTTCGGCGGCCACGGACTCGGCCGCACCATGCACGAGGACCCGCACGTCCCCAACCGCGGAAACCGCGGACGCGGGATGAGGCTGCGCCCGGGACTGACGCTGGCGCTGGAGCCGTGGTGGGCGCGGGGCACACGGCGCCTGACCGTCGACGACGACGGCTGGACCCTGCGGTCGGCCGACGGCTCCCGCACCGCGCACTCCGAGCACACCATCGCCGTCACCGAGGACGGTCCGCGCATCCTCACCGCAGCGCCTTAGCTCAGCGGGTGGGCCAGTTCGTCCTGTCGCATCCGCGCGGCCCGCAGTGCCACCGCGGCCAGCAGCACCGGTGCCACGCCCGCGGCCAGGAAGATCGCTTCCATCGGAACGACTTTCGACAGCGGGCCGACGATCGCGAACGACACCGGCATGAACGCCAGGGACACGAAGAAGTCGAGGCTCGACACCCGGCCCAGCATCTCGGGCGGCACCCGGCGCTGAAGCAGGGTGCCCCAGATGACCATCCCGGCGCCATCGGTGACGCCGACAACGAACGTCGCCGCGGCCATCAGAGGGAACGACGACGTGACACCGACGATCACCAGCGGGACCGAGCCCAGGCCCCACATCGTCATCATCACCGTCAGATACCGGCGCGGCAGTCGCCGCGACGACACCGAAAGCGCGCCCAGTGCACTGCCCATCCCGAAGAACGCCAGGATGAATCCGTAGGTCTGCGCACCGTGGGTGAAGCGGTTCTGCACCAGGAAGGGCAGCAGCACCTCGATCGGTCCGAGCACGACGAGCACGAACATGCTGGCGAACAGCAGCGTCCACAGCAGCCACGGGGTGCGCAGCACGAACACCCAACCCTCGCGCAGGTCCCGCAGCAGATTCGGGCGCGAAACTTCTACCGGGCCGGGATCTCTCGGTGCCGGCCGGGTGAACAGCAGCAGGCCCAGGCTGACGGCGAACAGCATGGCCACCATGACCGCACCCGTCGCCGGCACTGTCGCGCCGACCACCAGCCCGGCCACCGCGGGACCCACCGCGCGCTGGAACACCGGCCGGACCACCCCTTCGACACCGTTGGCGGCCAGCAGCTGCTCGGCGGGCAGAATCCTCGGCAGAATCGCGCTGTACGCCGGGAAGAAGAACGCCGCCGCGATGCCCAGTGCCGCGGCTGCCACCGCCATGTGCCAGATCCGTAGTGCCCCAACAAGTCCGAGCGCGGCGACGGTCGACACCACGACCGTGTTGACCGTCGCGACCACGATGATGATCGCGCGCTGGCTCAGCCGGTCGGCGGCCAGGCCGCCGACCAGCACGAACGCGACCAGTCCCGCGCCAAGGCACGTCGCGACCAGCGACAGCGAGGTGGGGTCGTTGGACAGCTCGATGACCTGCAGCGCCATCACCACGGCCCACATGCCCTCGGCGAAGATGGACAGCGACACCGCCGCGATGAGCAGGCGGTACTCGCGGAAGCGGAACGGCGCGAGCACCCGCCAGCCGGCGGGGGCCACCGGCTGCTCCGGCCCCGATCGTGCGCTGTCGCGCCCGGTCTCGTACTTCGTGCTCACCGATCGATGGTCGCCGACGAGCACGGGATGCGTCGAACCATTTTCTACCGCCGAAATCGCATTCCACGCGCGCTTTTCACGACTTGACGCGCGTGGAATGCGATTTCGGCGAAGTAACGGTTATGAGTCGGTGAACGTCGCCGGGCGGCGCTGCTGGAATGCCTTGGTGCCCTCGCGGAAATCGTTGGACTCCAGCAGGATCAGCTGTCCGGTCTTCTCCCGCTCGAGCGCACCGTCCAGTTCGAACAGCGTCGCGGCGTTGATCGCGTCCTTGGTCTTGCGCAATGCCACGGCCGGCCCGGACACCAGGGTGCCGATCACCTTGTCGACCTCGCCGTCGAAGTCCGCAGCCGGGAACACGGCGCTCACCAGGCCCCAGCTGTAGGCCTCGTCGGCCGAGAGGCGTTCGGCCAGCAGCGCCATCCGCATCGCACGGATGCGACCCACCGCCGCCGCGATCAACGCCGAGGCCCCGCCGTCGGGCATCAGGCCGATCTTGGTGAAGGCCAGCATGAAAAACGCCTTCTCGGAAGCGAGTACGACGTCGCACGCCATGGCCAGCGAGACACCCACCCCGGCTGCCGCGCCCTGCACGATCGCGACCGCGGGCTGGGGCAGCGCGGCGATCGCGCGGATGCAGCGGTTCGCGGCGTCGAGCACGTCGGCCGGCGTTCCCGCCGCGCCCGGATTAGCGTGGTCTTCTTCGCTGATTCCCGCCCCCGAGCAGAAGCCGCGGCCCGCGCCGCCGAGGCGCACGACGCGCACCCGAGGATCGTTGGCGGCGCGTTCCAGCGTCGAGGCCAGCGTCTGCAACATCGGCGCAGTGAGTGAGTTCAGGCTCTCCGGGCGGTTCAGCGTGATGGCGAGGATGCCGCCGTCGAGGCCGACGGTCAGGTCGTCGATGCCTTCGTAGACGTCGGTGCTCGGGTCGGTGGTGGTCATGAATGTCCTCTTCATTGGGGCCTTCGGTGACTGCTGAAGCCCCGTGGCCGGTCGACTTGGTTATACAAGTAAGCTATGTCGCGGTCAACCGAGCGATACTCATGAAGGGCGGTCAGGGCATGGCTGGACCACTACAGGGACTTCGAGTTGTGGAGCTGGCCGGCATCGGCCCCGGACCCCATGCGGCAATGATCCTCGGCGACCTCGGTGCCGATGTGGTGCGCATCGAACGCCCAGGTAAGGGCCCCGGCCCGGCGACCAAACCAGGTGGCGACTACCTGCTGCGCAACCGCCGGTCGGTGGCGGCGAACCTGAAGAGCGAAGAGGACCGCGACATGGTCCTGAGGCTGATCGCGAAGGCCGACGTGCTGATCGAGGGGTTCCGGCCCGGGGTCACCGAACGGCTGGGGCTCGGTCCGGCGGACTGCGCGAAGGTCAACGAGAAGCTGATCTACGCGCGGATGACCGGCTGGGGCCAGGACGGCCCTCGCGCCCAGCAGGCCGGCCACGACATCAACTACATCTCGCTCAACGGTGCGCTGCACGCGATCGGCCGGGCCGGGGAGCGGCCGGTGCCGCCGCTGAACCTCGTCGGCGACTTCGGTGGCGGATCGATGTTCCTTCTGGTCGGGGTGCTGTCGGCGCTGTACGAGCGGGAACGCTCGGGCAAGGGTCAGGTGGTCGACGCCGCGATGGTGGACGGCTCCAGCGTGTTGTCGATGATGATGTGGGCGTTCCGCGGCATGGGCATGTGGAGCGACGAACGCGGCGTGAACATGCTCGACACCGGCGCGCCGTACTACGACACCTACGAATGCTCCGACGGGCGCCACATTGCGGTGGGCTGCATCGAACCGCAGTTCTACGCCGAGTTCCTCAAGGGCATCGGTCTCGAAGGTGTCGACCTGCCCGACCAGAACGACATGAGCCGCTGGCCGGAGCTCAAAGAAGCCTTCACCAAGGCGATCGCCGCCCACGACCGCGACCACTGGGCCGAGGTGTTCTCCGGCACCGACGCCTGCGTGACGCCGGTGCTGTCGTTCGCCGAGGTGGAGTCCGAACCGCACAACGCCGAGCGCAACACCTTCTACTCGGAGAACGGTTCGCTCTACCCCGCACCCGCGCCGCGGTTCTCGCGC
Source organism: Mycobacterium sp. SMC-8 (assembly GCF_025263565.1). Classification (NCBI taxonomy): domain Bacteria; kingdom Bacillati; phylum Actinomycetota; class Actinomycetes; order Mycobacteriales; family Mycobacteriaceae; genus Mycobacterium; species Mycobacterium sp. SMC-8. Next base: position 6,474,711 of record NZ_CP079865.1, on the reverse strand, counting down.
AGTGTGCCATCCGCCCCGAAGCCCCCTGGGGTACCCGGCGCGGACACCGAAGCTGTTCTGCAGGAATGGATTTAGTCAAAGTCAAGGTCAGGAAAGGATTCGTTCTGTGGAGATCAAAGACGCCGTAGCCGTCGTCACCGGAGGTGCTTCCGGTCTCGGTCTGGCGACCACGAAGCGGCTGCTGGACCGGGGCGCCTCGGTGGTGGTCATCGACCTCAAGGGCGAGGAGGCCGTCTCCGCGCTCGGCTCGCGCGCGAAGTTCGTCGAGGCCAATGTCACCGACCCGGAGCAGGTGGGCGCCGCGCTGGACGCCGCCGAGGAGATGGGCCCGCTGCGTATCGACGTCAACTGCGCGGGCATCGGCAACGCCGCCAAGACGCTGGGCAAGGACGGCCCGTTCCCGCTCGACGGGTTCAAGAAGGTCGTCGAGGTCAACCTGATCGGCTCCTTCAACGTGCTGCGGCTGAGCGCCGAGCGGATCGCCAAGACCGAGCCGATCAACGGTGAGCGCGGCGTCATCATCAACACCGCGTCGGTGGCCGCGTTCGAGGGTCAGATCGGCCAGGCGGCGTACTCGGCGTCCAAGGGTGGCGTCGTCGGCATGACCCTGCCGATCGCCCGTGATCTCTCGCGCGAGCTGATCCGCGTCTGCACGATCGCGCCGGGACTGTTCAAGACCCCCCTGCTGGGCTCGCTGCCCGAGGAGGCGCAGGCGTCGCTGGGCAAGCAGGTGCCGCATCCCGCGCGCCTGGGCGACCCCGACGAGTACGGCGCCCTGGCGGTGCACATCGTCGAGAACCCGATGCTCAACGGTGAGACGATCCGCCTCGACGGCGCGATCCGGATGGCGCCCCGATGAGCGCTTGCGCGAAGAGCGAGGAGCACCGATGAGTCTGAAGACGAAGTTCACCGAGACGTTCGGGGTCGAGCACCCGATCGCCCAGGGCGGTATGCAGTGGGTGGGTCGCGCGGAACTCGTTGCAGCCGTGGCGAATGCGGGGGCGCTGGGTTTCATCACCGCGCTGACCCAGCCGACGCCGGCGGACCTGGCCAACGAGATCGCCAAGACGCGGGATCTGACCGACAAGCCGTTCGGGGTCAACCTGACGATCCTGCCGGCGATCAACCCGCCGCCGTACGACGAATACCGTCAGGTGATCGTCGACGCAGGTATCAAGATCGTCGAGACCGCGGGCTCCAACCCGGCGCCGCACCTGCCGATGTTCCACGACAACGGCATCAAGGTGCTGCACAAGTGCACCTCGGTGCGGCATGCGGTCAAGGCCCAGTCCCTGGGGGTGGACGGCATCAGCATCGACGGGTTCGAGTGCGCGGGGCATCCGGGTGAGGACGACGTGCCCGGACTGGTGCTGATCCCGGCGGCGGCCGACAAGATCGAGATCCCGATGATCGCCTCGGGCGGGTTCGCCGACGGGCGGGGTCTGGCCGCGGCGCTGGCGCTGGGTGCCGACGGCATCAACATGGGGTCGCGCTTCATGTGCACGGTCGAGTCGTGCATCCACCAGAACGTCAAGGAAGCGATCGTGGCCGGGGACGAGCGGGGCACGGAGTTGATCTTCCGCAGCTTGCACAACACCGCGCGGGTGGCGTCCAACGTGGTCTCGCGTGAGGTGGTGCAGATCCTCGCCGAGGGCGGTCAGTTCGAGGACGTCAAGGATCTGGTGGCCGGAGTACGTGGCCGCAAGGTGTTCGACGACGGCGACGTCGACGCCGGCATCTGGACCGTCGGAACCGCCATGGGTCTGATCAACGACATCCCCACCGTCGGCGACCTGGTCGCCCGCATTGTCGGGGAGGCGGAGGATCTGATCTCGAACCGTCTCGCAGAAATGGTCATGCCTGCAGCGCAGCGGGTGTGATCGCCGGATCGCCCGGACGCACCTCGGGTCCGCCCGAGGTGCCCGGGCGTCGGGCAAACTCGATAACGCAGGGACGCGCGCCCGTGAGGGCGCGCGTTCTTTCACACCGCGGTGGGCAGAACCTGCTCGTCGTCGAGCTGCTCGGAGGTCAACCCCTCGACCAGGACATCGCCGTGGTAGAGAGCGTCGAAATCAACCTTGATGACATCAGCACTGGTGTCGTCGATCCACATGTACTGAACAGTAACCACGGGCTCTAAGGAATCTTTGAGCCTCGTATCGGAAAACTGTGGCAATTCTTACCGCCGGGTAGGTTCGTTGCCTACCGGCGGGTAGCTCACGGTCCCGCCGGTGCGGGTGGTGCGGTGAAGTGGATCGGATTGACGCCGTACAGCGCGACCCAGGTCAGTACGGCGACGACGAACGCGAGTGCGACCAGCGCCACCCTGACCCGGGTGGACCAGACGATGCGGCTCAGCATGCGATGGTCGACGGAGTACCGGCCCGCGCCGGTGAAAATCAGCGTGGCCGCCCCGAGGCCGAGCAGGAACGGCACGTTGAACGGTTCGGACCAGAACGCCGCGCCGGACACATTGACCGCCCAGGCGCACAGCATCACGCCGAGTGCGGCGCAGCCGGCCAGCGGCGTGAGCACGCCAAGCAGCAGTGCGATGCCGCTGATCGTCTCGGTGGCGGTGACCATGAACGCCGCGAACGCCGGCAGCCGCCAGCCGGCGTCGCCCATGAACTGCACCGTCATGGGGAAGTCGGAGACCTTGATCAGGCCGGCCTGCAGGAGGGCCGCGCCGATACCGAGGCGAAGGATGAGGAGGCCGACGTCGGCGGAGCCGGCGATTGGGCTGACGTCGGCGGAGCCGGCGATTGGGCTGCTGTCGGCGGAGCCGGCGATCGGGCTGGGGCGTTCGGTCATCGACGCTGACGGTAGCGGGTTGCGGGGCTTCCGGGTGGGCTTCGTGCTCATGAACAGGTTGACCGCATGCGGTCGCGGAATTCATCGCCAACCCGTTGACCGACTGAAGTTACCGCTGATAACTTAGCGGCGATAATCCTGGGGAAGGGTCACCGTGCTGCACCGCATCGCTTCACTGGCCATCGCGGCACCGCGCCGCGTTCTCGTCATCGCACTGCTGGTCATGGTGGCCTGCGGCATCTTCGGCGCGCCGGTGGCCCGGCACCTGTCGGCCGGTGGCTTCCAGGACCCGACGTCGGAGTCGGCGCGCGCCACCCAGGTGCTCGTCGACAAGTTCGATCAGGGTGACATGGAGATGCTGATCAGCGTCACCGACGACACCTCGGCCGAGGGCGCTGACAGTCCGTCGGCACGCAGCGTGGGCACCGACTTGGCCGACCGGTTGGCGGCCTCCCCTCACGTCGGATCGGTGACGTCGGCGTGGACGGCCCCGCCTTCGGCGGCTCCGGCTCTGATCAGCGAGGACGGCAGGACCGGGCTGATCGTCGCCGGGATCACCGGCGGTGAGAGTGAGGCGCAGAAGCACGCCAAGGCGCTGGCCGAAGAGTTGGTTTACGACCGCGACGGCGTCTCGGTGAACGCGGGCGGTGTCGCGATGACTTATGTCCAGATCAACGCGCAGAGCGAAAAAGACCTGCTGATGATGGAGTCCATCGCGATTCCGCTGAGCTTTGTCGTGCTGGTCTGGGTGTTCGGCGGCCTGCTCGCGGCCGCGCTGCCGTTGGCGGTCGGTGCGTTCGCGATCCTCGGGTCGATGGCGGTGCTGCGCGCCGTCACCATGGTCACCGATGTGTCGATCTTCGCGCTGAACTTGACGATCGCGATGGGTCTGGCGCTGGCGATCGACTACACCCTGCTGATCATCAGCCGCTACCGCGACGAGCTCTCCGAAGGACACGACCGCGATACGGCGCTGGTGCGCACCATGATGACCGCGGGCCGCACCGTGCTGTTCTCCGCCATGACCGTCGCGCTGTCGATGGTGGCGATGGTGCTGTTCCCGATGTACTTCCTGAAGTCGTTCGCGTATGCGGGCATCGCCGTGGTCGGCTTCGCCGCGGTGGCGGCCATCCTGATCGCACCGGCGGCGATCGTGGTCGCCGGGGACCGGCTCGACTCGCTGGATGTGCGGCGCCTGTTCCGGCGGGTGTTCCGCCGGCCGGAACCGGTGGCCAAACCGATCGAGCAGATGTTCTGGTACCGGTCGACGAAATTCGTGATGCGGCGGTCGATTCCGATCGGCGCCGCTGTCGTCGCGCTGCTGCTGGTGCTGGGCGCCCCGTTCCTCGGCGCCAATTGGGGATTCCCCGACGACCGGGTGCTGCCGGAGAGTGCCTCGGCGCGCCAGCTCGGCGACGAACTGCGCACCGACTTCGCCGTCGACTCGTCGACCAATGTCGTTGTGGTGCTGCCCGACACCGAGGGTCTGCACCCCGAAGCGCTCTACGATTACGCCGCCGAACTGTCCCGCGTTCAGGACGTGTCCTCGGTGTCCTCGCCCGGCGGCACGTTCGTCGACGGGGTCAGGGTGGGTCCGCCGTCGGCGGCCACCGGAATCGCCGACGGCAGTGCGTTCCTGACCATCGGAAGTACCGCGCCGTTGTTCACCGATGCGTCGGAGGTCCAGCTGGACCGGTTGCACGGCGTCGCCGCGCCCGATGGCCAGCAGGTACTGCTGACCGGCCTGGCTCAGATCAACAGGGACAGTTCCGACGCCATCACCTCGCGGCTGCCCACCGTGCTCGGCGTGATCGCAGCCATCACGTTCGTGTTGCTGTTCCTGCTCACCGGCAGTGTGGTATTGCCGCTGAAAGCGTTGGTGCTCAACATCTTGTCGTTGACCGCTGCGTTCGGTGCGCTGGTGTGGATCTTCCAGGAAGGTCACCTGGGCGCGCTCGGAACCACTCCCACCGGGACCCTCGTCGCGACCATGCCGGTGCTGTTGTTCTGCATCGCGTTCGGTCTGTCGATGGACTATGAGGTGTTCCTGGTCTCCCGGATCCGTGAGTACTGGCTGGCGTCGGGCTCGACGACCGCCGAAGGCAGCGACGAGAGCGTGGCGCTCGGACTGGCACGCACCGGCCGGGTGGTCACCGCCGCGGCGCTGGTCATGTCGATCTCGTTCGCGGCGCTGATCGCCGCCCAGGTCGCGTTCATGCGGATGTTCGGGGTCGGTCTGACCCTGGCGATCCTTGCGGACGCCACGCTGGTACGGATGCTGCTGGTGCCCGCGTTCATGCATGTGCTGGGCCGATGGAACTGGTGGGCGCCGAAACCATTGGCGAAATTGCATGAACGCATCGGGTTCAGTGAGACCCTGGACGACGTGGGCGTCCCCGCCTCGCGCCCGGAACCGGTCGCAACCGGGAAAGAGAATGGCTGATCCGAACGCGTCACCGCGCCGCCGGCACCGCGCACCCCGCGGCGCCGGTGATCAACTGCGCACTGAGATCCTGGACGCCGCAACCGAACTGCTGCTCGAAACCGGAGACGAGAAGGTGGTCTCCATTCGGTCCGTGGCCGACCGTGTCGGGGTCACACCGCCGTCGATCTACCTGCACTTCGCCGACAAGACCGCTCTCCTGCACGCGGTGTGCAGCCAATACTTCGAAAAACTCGACGAAGAGATGCAGACCGTGGCCGGTGCGTACGTCTCGGCGTTCGACGTGTTGCGCTCCCAGGGCATGGCGTATCTGCGATTCGCGATGAAAACGCCCGTGCTGTACCGGATCGCGATGCTCGGGCATGGCAGCCCCGGCAGCGACGTCGACCTCGCCCTGAACAGCTCGGCGTTCGGGCACCTGCGCGCGACGGTGCAGGCGCTGATCGCCGAGGGGATCTACCCGCCGGGGGACCCGACGCGGCTGGCGCTGCAACTGTGGACCGCCGTCCACGGCATCGCGGCGTTGCTGATCTCCCGCCCCTACCTGCCCTGGGGAGATGTCGAACAGTTCGCCGACGGCCTGATGCGGGCGGTGTGCTGCGGTCACGTCATCTCCGGGGCGATCAGGCCGGACGACTCACCGCAGGACATCATGACCTGGTTGAAAGGGGTGGTTGATGAGCGAAACCGTGGATAACCCGTTCTTCGCGCGGCTGTGGACGGCGTTGGCCTCGCGTGAACCCGAATCGCTGCGCGCGATGCGCCGCGCGAACCTGGCCGGGCTCAGCGGACGAGTCCTTGAGGTCGGGGCGGGCACGGGATCGAACTTCGCGTTCTACCCCGACACCGTCACCGAGGTGGTGGCCGTGGAACCCGAACGCCGGCTGGCCGCGGTTGCGCAGCAGGCGGCTGTCCGCGCGACGGTGCCTATCGTGGTGAGCACCGACGTCGTCGAACGGTTCGCCGACGCCGAACCGTTCGACGCCGTGGTGTGCTCGCTGGTGCTGTGCTCGGTCGATGACCCGGAAGCCGTTGTGGCCCAGCTGTTCTCCATGCTGCGTCCGGGTGGACAGCTGCGCTACCTGGAACACGTGGCGGGAACGGGCGCCCGCGCGCGGCTGCAGCGGGTCGCCGACGCGACGCTGTGGCCGCGGCTGCTCGGCAACTGCCACACCCACCGCCACACCGAAGACACCATCGTCGGCGCGGGATTCCGCGTCGACGGGGCCAAGCGGGAGTGGGCGTTCCCGAAGTGGGTGCCGACGCCGGCGGCCGAGTTCGCGATCGGGGTCGCGGTCCGCCCCTAACTGGCTGTGGGTCGTGTCAATAGCCGGGTTTGGCGTGGAGTGGCGACATCCGGTGTTCGGGTGGTGTGGTGGTGCTGTGATAGCCGGTGGCCGGCTGAAAGCGGACGGGTGCCTGGCGCCCACGTTGACGTATGCGACCTCGTGGTGATCTGGTCATCTGGCGTCGTTCGGGCTGCCGTGGAGGCGAAGGGCCGGGTGCCAAGTGAGATGCGACGTTACCCGAGACGGGTCCGCCATAACCGAGGCGGCATCTGATCCGGCCCTTCGTCCCGTCCGTTCAGCGTGGCACTGCCGGCCGGGGGTGTGAAGAGTGTGCTCTGAACTCCTTTCGGCCAGGGGCTCCTACCGAGGGATTTAGCTCCAGCGGGCGGGGTCGTAGACGGCGTGGTCGCGGACCAGCGCGTGGGCGATGCGGTTGGCGCGGTGAGCCAGTGCGCAGGCGATGACTCCGCCACGCTTGCCTCTGTCCTTGAGTCCGTGTGCGTAGGTCTTGGCGGTCGGCTCGGTCAGCCATAAACCGATACCGAGATCGATCAGTGCTCGGCGCAGCGCCACGCTGCCCTCGCGGCTGATCGATCCGTCGCGGCGTTGGTGCGCGGACTCGTACTGCATCGGTGACAGGCCCGAGGCGCGGTAGATCTGCTTGGACCCCGGCCATCTGTTCGGATCACCGAGAGCGGCAGCGTAATTGGAGACGCGAACCACACCCCAGCCTGGTACCGACGTCAGGGTGCGAAACGGGCTTGACGGCAACAGCCGGGCGAGTTCGGCTTCGGCTGAGGCGATCCCGGTGTCCAGGTCGGTCAACAGGCTGACGTCAGCGGCCAGCACCCGTCGGGCCACCACGGCATCGCGGGTCGGCAGGGCGTCTTTGGCCGCGGCGACCAGACGCTCGGCGACCGGGCGGCGCAGCTGCACGTCGCGGGCGGCGGCGAAGCGGATCAACCGATTCACCCCCAATCCCGACAATCGCGCCGGATCGGTGAACTCGGCGGCGACCAGACGCCCGATCTTGGTGCCCAACACATCCGGCAACGCCAACGTCAGTCCGGGGAACGCCCGATCGAGTTGAGCGAGCAACTGATTCTTTGTCGCCGTGCGGGTCGCGACCCGCCGCAACCGATGCTGGGCCCACGCCGTCATCTCCCCGATGAGCACCTCACGCTCGCCGATCACCCGGCCCCGGCCGGCCAACATCAACTCGGTGATCGCCTCGAGATCGATCGCGTCGGTCTTCACCCGCCGTCGGCCCATCACGCGGCGCTGCTCAGCCACGTGCGCGGGGTTGAGTTCGCGCACTTCCCAGCCCGGCGGCCAGCGGTAATCCACCACGGGCCGGTGGTAATGCCCAGCGGCTTCCACGCTCACACTGACCTGCGGACACGACGACGCCACGGCCAGCACGCGCTGCACCGCAGCGCCCAGACCCGAGCGGGTCATCGCGAACTCAACCGGGCCCATCAAGGGTCGACAAGCGCCGTCGGTAACCGACACCATCGCCGAAGTCTTGCCGACATCGACGGCAACGACGATCGTGGACGACGTGACTGGAGCACTTTGGACAGACACAACAACACCTCCGGGGCGTGCCATTGAGGACCTGCAGCGCGCCAAACGCTCAGGCCCTCGAAGGAATCTCTGACAATCCCTTCTTGACACCCCCGGAGGCGTTTGTGAAGGACTACCTCAAGTCATATCAACCGAGCAGCGCAGCCAGGCGTTGCAGCAGCCCGGGGAGCGCGGTGGCTGCCGTCTCGCGCAGGCTCACCGTCGCGCTGGAGGACAGCGGGGTGGGCTCGGGGTTCACCTCGATGACCGGAGTCCCTCTGGCCACCGCCAGCTCCGGCAGTCCGGCCGCCGGATAGACGACCGAAGACGTCCCGACGACCACCACCAGGTCGGCGTTGACGACGGCCTCAACCGACTGCTGCCACGCGTCGTCGGGCAGTGCCTCGCCGAACCACACCACGTTGGGACGGATCAGTCCACCGCAGACGCCGCACGTCGGTGGGTCGACGGATTCGATCGGCTCCGGCATGTCCGGCACCGCGCTGCGGAACGCCGACCGGCAGTGGTCGCAGTGGAACTCGAAGAGGCTGCCGTGCACGTGGTAGACCCGGGAACTGCCGGCGCGTTCGTGCAGGTTGTCGACGTTCTGGGTGACCACATGCACGTCGGCGTAGTCCTCCCAGGCTGCGACCGCGCGGTGGGCGTTGTTCGGCGCGACGGCGCTCATCATGTGGTGGCGCCACAGATACCACGCCCACACCCGGTCCGGGTGGGCTCGCCAACCGTCGGCGCTGGAGATCTCGTACGGGTCCACCTGCGCCCACAGGCCGGTCTCCACATCGCGGAAGGTCGGGACACCGCTCTCGGCGGAGATCCCCGCACCACTGAATACCGTCACCTGCACACCCCCAAGTTAGCGGCTTTGGGTGATACTGGGCACGTGGCCGAGTTGGGGGATTGGGTACGCGTCGATCCGCACGCTGCCAGGCCGCTGTTCGACCAGCTCAGAACGCAGATCATCGCAGGTGTCCGGGAGGGCAGGCTCACGCCCGGCACCCGGCTCCCGACGGTCCGCGAGCTGGCCGGTCAGGTCAACCTGGCAGTGAACACCGTGGCGCGGGCGTATCGGGAGTTGGAAGCGGCGGGGATTCTGGAGACGAGGGGGCGTTTCGGAACCTACGTTGCGCGGTCGGATCCCGCCGACGCGGCGATGGCGACGGCGGCGCACACCTACGTGGCGGCGGCGCGCGCGCTGGGCGTCGACAAGGGGGAGGCGCTGCGGTACATCGAGACGGCTTTCGGCTGAGGCGTGCCCGGCCGGCTCATCAGCCGAACTCGAGCAGCGTGAACGTCGGCCGGACCGGATCGAGCAACGGCACCCGTTGCGCCGTCCACAGCAGCGCGTTGAGCAGTCGGCCGCGCGCGTGTTCGGCCGGCACGTCGTGCACGGCGCGCACCCCCGGGACGGTGTTGACCAGGTCGGCGGCTTCGGCCACCGACAGCGTGAACGGCATCGGGGGCACCTTGTAGCGCCGTGAGGCCCGGAAGCCGCGGCGCACCAGCGGCGCGAACGCCGACGGCGGCAGGTCGAACATCATCTGCCCACCCGGGAAGCGCGCCGCGCACGCCTCGATCAGTGACATCGACTCCTCGGGTTGCAGGTACATCAGCAGCCCCTCGGCGGTGATGAAGACCCCCTCACCCGGGTCGACCTCGTCCATCCAGCGCAAGTCCAACGCGGACTGCGCGATCATCCGCACCCGGTCCGACGCGGGAAGCAGTTTGCGGCGCAGCTCGATGATCGGGGGGAGATCGACGGTGAGCCAGCGGAAGTCGTGGCCGAGGTCCGATCCCTGAGCGTCGAGCCGGTAGAAGCTGGTCTGCAGCCCTTCGGCCAGCGCCACCAACGTCGCCTGCGGATGGTCGAGCAGATACCGCCGGGCGCGCTTGTCGAATGCCTTGGCGCGCAACGCCATATCCTGCCTGCGTACGTAGCCGAACTTGGCGAAGTCGAAATCGATGGAGTCCACCAGGTGAATGGCCATCGGGTCTTCGATCAGCGAGTCGGGCCTGCGCGCTTCGGTCGCGCGGACCAGCAGCGTCAGCAATGCCGTCTCGGAGACCCCGGTGACGTCGGCGACGTGTTTGCCGGTGCGTGCCATCAATTCTCCTGTCCCGCCCCGCGCCCGGCGCGCAGGACCTTGTCGATGGTGCGCAGGTTGCGCGTGGTGGTCGAGGACTTGTACCGCTTCTTGCCCATCGTTTTGCCCATGGCGCTGGCGAGGGTGGCCGCTCGGGGCACCTGCCAGTACACGACCCCGTCGCCGGGCTGGATCTGTTCTTGCGGCCCGGGTCGGTCCGCGAGCGCGCACAGCTCGCTGTGCACGCCGGGGTCGCTGACGAACGTGACGTAGGAATGGTGCTCGGGCACCTCGCGCTCGAACGGAAACGCGGCCGAGACCGCGGCGACGGCGTCCAGGTCGTAGACGAGCACCCAGGCGTCGTAACCGAATTCGTCGCGTAACGCCCGCTCGGCATCCCGCCGCACCGCGTCGGCGCTGGCGCGGCTGCTCAGCAGCACGTTGCCGCTGGCCAGGATCGTCGTCACGTCGGTGAACCCGGCGTCGCGCAGGGTCGCAGCGACGGCGGCCATCTTCAAGCTCACCCCGTTGACGTTCACACCGCGTAAGAAGCCCGCGTAGCGCGTCATCACCCGCACTCCGGCGAAAATCGGTTCACCTGCTCGATGATCCCAGACCCGAAGAGGTCGTACGCTCGACGCATGACGCGTGACGCTTTCGACGACAAGCTGCTGGCGCTGATCGGCGGAAACTCGTTGGGCGTGCTGGCCACCCTCAAACGCGACGGTCGGCCGCAGCTGTCCAACGTGGTCTACCACTTCAATACGCGCACGTTGACGATCTCGGTGTCGATCACCGAGCCGCGGGCCAAGACCCGCAACCTGCGCCGCGATCCACGCGCGGCGATCCACGTCAGCTCCGACGACGGGTGGGCGTACGCGGTCGCCGAAGGCGACGCCGTGCTCAGCCCTACGGCGGTCCGCCCCGACGACGACACTGTCGACGGGCTCGTCGAGTTGTACCGCAACATCTCCGGTGAGCATCCGGACTGGGACGACTACCGGCGGGCCATGGTCGATGATCGCCGGGTGTTGATGCGGCTGCCCATCGCGCACGTGTACGGCATGCCGCCCGGGAAGCGCTGACCGAACGGCTACGCTGCCGTCATGGCATCGAATGAGCCCGCCGAGTCCGACGAGGACGACCAGAAGCGCAAGTTCCGGGAAGCGCTCGAGCGCAAGAATGCCAAGGCGGTCAAGGGTTCGTCCCATAAGGACGGCGGCGCCAACACGGCCAGGGGCTCCCACGGACCGGTGGAGAACCGACGCGAGTTCCGCCGCAAGAGCGGCTAAGGACTGTCGGCGGGTCTGCGGTTGCCGGCTCGGCATGCGCGGCCAGACGCATCGTTCATGACGTGACCACTCAGCGCGGAAACGCCGGATGCCGGCCTTTGTGCTGGAGAATGACCACCACAACTGGGCGTGGATGCGCGACGGGGAAGAAGTCCCAGGCCACCGCCGGCACGTCGCACGCCGACGGCGCTCGCAGGCAGTCACGGGCCCACGGTGCGGTGGAGAATCGCCGGGAGTTCAGGCGTTAAGAGCGGCTCGTATGTCAGCCGGTGGTGGACTCGCGAACGATCAGTTCGGTGGGCAGTGTCGTCGACAGTGTCGGTAGGCCGTGCAGGAGCGTCAGCAGCGTCTGAACTGCGCGAACGCCCATCTCGGCTAACGGACTTCGAATCGTGGTCAGAGGTGTCATCAGTTCGGCCGCCACCGGCACATCGTTGTACCCGGCGACGGCGACATCCGCGCCCGGACGTAGCTTCGCTGCCCGCAGGGCACCCATCACCCCGATGGCTGAAAAGTCGTTCACCGCAAAGATCGCTGTCGGTGGGCGTCGCCGGTCCAACAGTTCGAGAGTGCCACGATGTCCGTGCTCCGAATCGAAGCCGAGCTCCAGAATGTTGGACCGCGGCACCATTGTGCCGGCCTCGGCAAGCGCGTCGACGCAGCCGGCGACGCGATCGACACTCGTGCTCGCCCACGGGGGCCCCGCAATGATTCCGACGTCGGTGTGCCCGAGTGCTGCAAGGTGTTCGCCGATCTGCCTGCCGCCGCGATAATCGTCTCCGCAGACCGACAAGTGGCCTGGGCTACGCCGGGATACCAGGACGAATCGAACCTTTCGGCGCTGCAGTTCTGCGAGATTCGTCCCGTCGAGATGGGCATCGCCGAGGATCAGCCCATCGACGCGACGCCCGATCAACAGCTCGAATCGTCTCATCTGCTCGATGGGTTCATCGTGGGTGTTGGCAACGAAGGTCTCATACCCGGCGCGATTGGCTTCACTTTCGATCGCGTCGTAAACCAGAGACAGCACGATGTCGGTCAGATGTGGCACCAGCACGCCGATCGTCGTTGATCGGTTGGTGGTCAGGCTGGCGGCGTTCGGATTCGGCACATAGCGCAATTCCTTGGCCAGAGCTGCGATCCGCGCATCGGCGGCGCTGACCTCTGCTCCCGGCACGGCGGCGCGCCGCAGCGCACGCGAGACGGTGGATATGTGGACACCCGCGGCCTCGGCCACGGTGCGCAGGGTCACTGGCCCACTGGGCGTTTCTCGCTCAACCACCAGATCTCCTCCATCGCCGAGACCGGACACGATTCAATGCAACCGTTCGCGCAAAGGTAACGCAATACTGGCACGAACCCCGGCAACAGTCCTGCGTAGCGCGTTTGGCCGCAGTGTGGAATAGCAAAAGCCTCACCTATACGGTATTTGCTGAAAGACGGTAGTGACCTGCGTCTCAAAGGCCTCTACCTGCTCAGATGGCTAAATGTTACGACGATGCTACGCAAATTTACGAACTATTGTCGAATGCAAAAATTTGCCCTTAGCGCTTGACGAGAGCCCTGGCTGCTGCCAGTCTGTGTGCCAGTCGGTTGCGCAATCGCTTGCATAAGCGTTTGCACAATGCTGGAAAGGGGCCGAATGCATCTCGCAGCTGCGCGACAGATCGCCGTGGGCGGTGTACAGCTGGATGCCGCAACCGGCCATTGGGAGCGCAACCTGGTGCGGGTCGAACGAGAACTGCGGGCCGGTCGCCGCGGAGGCATGCGACTCGTGGTGCTGCCCGAGCTGTTCAGCAACGGATACGCCTTCGACGCCGAGTACGCCGAACCGCCGCTGGGGCCCACCGTGCGCCGACTTGTCGCGCTCGCCGCTGAACTCGACCTCGTGATCGCAACCGCGTTGTATGTGCGCACGGCATCTGGGGTCTTCACCGATCGGGCCTATGTAATCGGTCCGTCCGGGGTCTTGGGGGAAGCGGACAAGGGCTACCTCTGGGGGCCTGAAGTCGGGGCGTTGACCGCGAGTGAGCAGCCAGGAGTCGTGGTGCAGACGCCCGTCGGGACTGTCGGCGTCGCCATTTGCTACGAAGCGGGCTTTCCCGAGATGGTCCGTGACCTGGCGCTCCGGGGCGCTGAAATAATCGCCGTGCCAGCGGCTTTCGGACTGCCTCGCCTTCACGCGTGGGAACTGATGACCCGCTCGCGAGCACTGGAGAACGGGTGCTTCCTGGTTGCTGCCGGTCTCACCGGACGTGACAGTCGAGGCAACGAATTCGCCGGCCACAGCCGGATCGTCAGCCCCCGAGGCGAGGTGATGTCCGGCCTCGACCGGGAAGAGGGGATGGTGAACTCCGAGGTAGATCTCGCAGATATCGACAGGGCTCGCTCCGAAATCCCCTATCTGCACTCGCTTGCCGTGCGCGGTTCGGCCAAGAGCGCCGCGGCAGCACGGCTCGACCCAGCAGTACCGACGTCCGAAAAGCCAGAAATAGTACTGAACTAAGGATGCTTCAATGATCGACCTTGAAGGTGTAGACCTCGTATCGGCATTCCGTCGTGAACTCGAGCTGTGCAAGGTTCATGCCGGCGAGCACGTGGTGATCCTTTCCGAACCCAGCAGCAGGTCCGATTATGTGACCGCCACCTTCGCGGCGGCCAAGTCGCTGGGGGCGCACGTCATCTCGGCAGTGGTCCCGGGCGGTTCGGCGGCCCCCACCCCCTCGACCCATACCGGTTCGGGTCCCGGTCTGGTCTCCGTGCTGCAGGACACCGTCGCCCAGGAACTGCTGAAGAACGCCGACCTGGTGGTCGACCTCACCCGCGAGGGCTTCATCCACGCCCCCGCTCAGCAGTCCATCCTGGCCGCCGGCACGCGCATCATCTTCGTCTGCGACGCGCCGGAAGTCCTCATCCGCAACATGCCGACACCCGGCGACAAGGACCGTGCACTGGCGGCCGTCGCAGCGGCCGAGGCCGCCGCGACCATGGTGGTGACCTCGTCGCACGGCACCGACCTGACGGTCGACATGGCCAATGCGCACCCCGGGTTCCAGACCGGTTTCGCCGACGATCCGGGCCGTTGGGACCATTGGCCGTCGACGATGATGCTGTGCTGGCCTCAGGTCAGCGAGGGAACGATCGTGCTCGCGCCCGGCGACATCCTGCTTCCGTTCAAGGAGTACGTGCGCGACGCGGTCCGGTTGTCGGTGGTGGCCGGTCAGATCGAGAAGGTCAGCGGCGGTGGCGAAGCGGCGATGTTGGAGCAGTACTTCATCGATTCCGACGACAAGTGGGCGCGCTACCTCAGCCACATGGGCTGGGGGCTGATGCGGACCGCCGACTGGTTCGCCACCGCGATGTACTCCAAACACGAGATCATGGGCATGGACGCCCGCGCCTACGCGGGTAACTTCCTCTGGTCGACCGGCCCGCATCCCTACCTTGGGCGGGATTCCTACGCACACCTCGACATCGCCATGCGCGGCTGCACCATCGAACTCGACGGTGCACCAGTTGTCGTCAACGGATACCTGATCGACGACGAGCGGGCTCACTCATGACCAGGCCGGCGGCACTTCACTTCGTTTGGAAAGGTTCACTATGACAACGCAACTCGACACAGGCCGGCCCGACGAAGGACTCAATCACGCGGCGCAGGTCGACATCCAGAACGTGAGCCTGACGTTCGAGACCAAGCGGTCGGGGCGGGTGCAGGCGCTGGAGGACTTCAGCCTCACCATCGAGCCGGGCACGTTCTGTTGCATCGTCGGCCCCAGCGGATGCGGCAAGTCGACTCTGCTGAGGATCATCGACGGCTTGCAGAAGCCGGACTCGGGGCGAGTGCTACTCAACGGCAAGACGATCGAAAAGCCGACCCTGGACATCGGATTCGTGTTCCAGCGCTACAACCTGCTGCCGTGGCGCACGGTGCTGGCGAATGTCGAGTTCGGCCTGGAGAACCTGGGTGTGCCCAAGGAGAAACGCCGCGAGACGGCTACCCATTGGATGAAAGTCGTCGGCCTGGAGGGCTTCGAACAACACTATCCGGGGCAACTGTCCGGCGGTATGCAACAGCGGGTCGGTCTGATCCGGGCGCTGGCGATCGATCCCAAGATTCTGTTGATGGATGAGCCGTTCGGTGCGGTCGATGACCTCACGCGGATGAAGCTGCAGGAAGAACTGCTCAATCTGTGGGAGCGGGACAACAAGACCGTCGTCTTCGTCACCCATGACATCGAAGAGGCCCTCTACCTCGCCGACAAGGTGATCGTCATGAGCGCCCGCCCCGGACGGATCAGCGAGGTGTTCGATGTCGAGCTGCCCCGGCCTCGCAATCCGGAGATCCGGGCACTGCCGGAGTTCGCCAAGCTCAAGGGTGAGGTCCTGCGCTGTCTGCACCTGACCGGTTCTGCCGGAGAGGACCACCAGTGACGGTCACCGCGGTCGAGGAGGCTGCAGGCCCATCGGGCGCGCCGGGTACCCAGCGCAGGCGACCACCGATGTCGAAGAAGCGCAAGCACTTCTGGCTCCGCGTCGTGGCGTACGGCGGGATTCTCGGGGTGTGGCAGATCACGGCCATGATCCAGGGCCCATTCTTTCTGCCGACCATCCCCGAGGTGCTGGCCGCGATGCCAGAACTGGTCAGCGCGGGTTACGCCGCCACGCTGGCGATCAGCATCCAGCAGCTGATCATCGGATTCGCGCTGTCGCTGGCCATCGCCATCCCGTTGGGCGCCCTGATGGGAGCCTCGAAGGTCGTCGATGCAGCGCTCACCCCGTTCGTCAACGCGCTGTACGTGACCAGCAAGGAGTCGCTGCTGCCGCTGCTGATCATCATCTTCGGTGCACAGCTCGGCTACCTGGTCTCGGTGGTGGTCTTCTTCGCGGTGTTCTTCCCGATCATGAACACCGCGGCCGGGGTCCGGTACGTGGAGGGCTCGCTGTCGGAGATGGCGAACGCCTTCTGTACCAGCAAGTGGCGCATGTACACCCGGATCTACCTGCCGGCGGCCGCGCCGTTCGTGGTGGCCGGCATCCGCCTCGGTCTCGGCATGGCGATCAAGGGAATGGTGATCGCCGAGCTGTGGATCTCTATCGGAACAGGCCACCTGCTGCGGCAGTTCGGTGCGCTGCGTGAGCTCGATCTGTACTTCGCCCTGGCCATCCTGGTGATCGCCATCGCGTTGTTCGCAGACAAGATCCTCTATCTGATCGAGACCCGGCTGTTCCGTGGCACGACGAAGGCCGGAGGCCAGTGATGAACAAACTGGAATCGAAATACGGCCTGATGGCCGTCTCGGTGAGCGCGGTGCTGGCGGCACTGATCATCTGGCAGATCGCCGGAACATACGGCGGCCTCTTCTGGCTCCTGCCGCCGTCGGAGATATTGTCCGCCACCTGGTCGGAGACCATCAACGGCGCGCTGCCCGCCGCCGCCGCCCAGACGCTGCTGATCGCCCTGATCGGTGTCGTGGTCGGCTCGGTCCTCGGCGTGGCAGTCGGCGCGCTGATGGGCTACTACGACGCGTGGAACGCCGTGCTCGATCCGCTGGTGAAGATCGGCTTCGCGGCGCCGCTGGTGATGCTGGTCCCGGTGATCTCGATCTATTTCGGGATGGGCACCACGGCGAAGATCGCCTTCACCGTGCTGTTCTGCATCTTCATCGTGATCATCAACACCGCAGCGGGTTTGCGCGAGGTACCCGAT
This sequence comes from Mycobacterium sp. SMC-8, assembly GCF_025263565.1. Classification (NCBI taxonomy): domain Bacteria; kingdom Bacillati; phylum Actinomycetota; class Actinomycetes; order Mycobacteriales; family Mycobacteriaceae; genus Mycobacterium; species Mycobacterium sp. SMC-8. The sequence goes on along the minus strand of NZ_CP079865.1, from coordinate 6,457,498 downwards.
GAGGTGATGGAGATGGCCCGGGCTTTCGAGGTCACGCCGCGCGCCATGATGGCGCGGATCCTGATCCCGTGGGCCGGGCCCTACATCCTGACCGGCATCCGAATGTCGGTGGGCCGCAGCATCCAGGGCGCGCTGATCGCGGATCTGTTCCTCCGAGCGGAGGGTCTGGGTCTCTACATGATCAAGGCGGGGAGCTCGTTTGAACTCGATCATCTGTACGCGGCCGTCCTGGTGCTGACGGTCCTGGGGGCGCTCGTCATGTCCATGGCGAAAGCCGGCGAGAACCGGCTACTCGCATGGAAGACGGCCTGACGTAACGGGTCCGACGACGTCGACGGAACCGGATCTGGACAAACCCAACCCTTCAACGATTAGGAGCCATCATGACCTCAGCAACCCGTACCTTCAATCCTCGTCCGTGGGCCATCGTGGCGGCCGCGTGCGTCGCGGCTTCCGCCGCCGCCTGTTCCAGCTCCAGCCCCCAGGAGCAGGCGGACGCCAGCGGAAAGCTGCGTTCGGTCCAGGTGGCGTGGAGCACCTCGGGCGATGCCTACGTGCCGCAGGCGCAGGGCCCCTGGCGGTTCGGCGAGCAGTTCGGTCTCGACCAGAAGAAGGACGACATCACCGAGCTGTCCTCTCATGCCACCGCGGTGCAGCTGCTGCTCTCGAACCGCGCGGAGGTCGTGACCGGATCCTTCACCGCGTTCGTCAAGACGATTCAGCAGGGGCACGATCTGCGGCTGTTCTGCCCCATCCAGGGTGCGCTGACCGACGAGGTGGTCGGCATCGGTGACGTCACCAGCATTGAACAGCTCACCGATCCGAATGTCGCTGTCGCCGTGGACAGCCCGGGTGGCCTGGTGGACCACGTGTTCAACCACGTGTTCGCGGCCCACGACATGGACATCGTGGTCGCCGACCTGCCCAACGTGCAGATCCTCGAGGACGGCGGCCTGCGGCTCGCGGCGCTGGCCTCCGGTGAGGCTCAGGCCGCGGTGCTCGACCCGTTCGAGATCGCTCAGCTCAAGGCGCAGCGCGACGATGTCAACACCCTCAGTGTCGTTGCCGAGGACATGAACTCGGTGGGCTTCGTCTACGCCGCCACCAAGGAATGGCTGGACAACAACCAGGATCGTGCGGCCGCATTCTGCGCCTCGGTACTCGAGGCCAACGAGGTGGCCCTGGAGGACTTCGAATCCTACACCGAGTGGTCCAACGAGGCGATGGATCCTGATCCCGCCAAGGACACCCTGGAGGTGAACTGGAACCGCGCCAACGAGTTCGCGGTGTGGCCCACCGACATCTCGACACTCTCGCCCGAGACGGTCAGGACCGACCTCGAGGTCGCCGTGCGCGCCGGACAGCTCGATCAGTCCGCGCTGGATCTGAGCTACGAGGACATCGTCGACATCAAACCCGCCGAGAAGGCTGTCGAACTGCTCAACGAGCAGCAGTGACACGCCTTGCCGGAAGAGAGGATCACCCATCTGATGATCGTTGACAGCCAATGGCATTGGCACCCGCCGGCGTTGATCGATCTGCACCTGGGGCGCGCCGACTACCCGCGCGCCTCGCGGACCGACGAGGGCTACTTGTACGAGGTCTCCGCAGACGAGATCTGGAAGTACGACGCGCGCCACACGGATCTGGACTTCCAGGTCGAGGTACTCGACAGCTCGGGTATCGACACCGCGGTGGTCAGTGCGTCGATCGCGGGTGACCTGAGCGACCGCGATCACGGCGAGGCTGCCGAGCTGTGCACCTTGCTCAACGAGGAGATGCACCGGGCGGAGGTGACATATCCCGACCGCTTCATCGGCCTTGCCCACCTTCCGTTCGGCGACGTGGACGCGGCCATGAAGGTCCTCGAGGACGCGACCGGCCGGTTGAAACTCAGCGGGATCATGGTCCCCGGCAACGTCGCCGGGGAAACCATTGCCACGGAACGTCTTTACCCGTTGTACGAGATGGTCGAGGATCTCGGGGTGCCGCTGCTGCTGCACCCCACCCGCGCCTTCCGGTCACCCAAGGCGCTCCCGTACCGGATGGAGGTCTCGCTCGGCTACATGTTCGACACCAGCTTCGCGACGATGGGATTGATCGTCGGTGGCGTCCTGGACCGGTTCCCGAACCTCAAGATCGTGCACCCGCACGCCGGCGGCACCTTGCCCTACCTGCACGGGCGCCTGGAGGTGTACCGGACCAAGGGGTGGTGGCCCGACATGAAGCGGTCCTTCCGGGAGTACCTGCAGACCCTCTACTACGACACGGTCTGCAATGAGCCCGAGACGTTGGAGCTGCTGATGAAGATCGTGCCGGCAGAACAGATCCTGTTCTCGACGGACTTCCCCTACTTCTCCTCCCGCAAGGCGCTGGAGTTCGTCCGGGCGAACGTGCCCGCCGAGCACCTGCCTGGCGTGCTCGGTGAGAACGCGCTCCGGCTTTTCGGCCGTATCACTCCACAGGCCTCATAGAAAGGTGGCAACTTCAATGGTCGATGACCGAATCGTCATCGTCGGCGGCGGAATCGCCGGACTCAGCCTCGCCCTGCACCTACATCAGCGGGGTATCGCGTGCCACGTGTACGAGGCGGCTCCCGCGTTCCGGCCACTCGGCGTGGGGATCTCGCTCCTGCCGCACGGCACCAAGGCCCTGGTCGAGCTCGGACTTCTGGACGAATTACGCAAGCGCGCAGTCATTTTCCAGGAATCCTGCTTCGTCACCGGCAAGGGGCAGTTCGTCTACACCGACCCCGCGGTCTCGGAGTACCCGCAGTTCCTGATCCATCGCGCCGATCTGCACGAAGTGCTCTACGACGCCGTGGTGCAGCGACTCGGCGCCGACGCCGTGACGCTGGGACACACCAGCACCGGAGTCGAGGAGGCCGCAGACGGCGCCGTCGTGCACTTCGTCGACTCGCAGACTCGGGAACCACTGCCCTCGCAATCGGGTCGTGCCGTGATCGCCTGCGACGGAATTCATTCCAGCATCCGTGCACAGTTCTATCCCGACGAGGGCGAACCCGTCTTCACCGGTGTGAACATGTGGCGGGGGACCACCATCCACCCGCCGATCGCATCGGGTGGTTCGCACCTGCGGATCGGCACGGTCGACCGCGGCAAGATGGTGATCTACCCGATCCGCAATCTGCCGGACGGCAATCAGTTGGTGAACTGGGTCGCGGAGATCCGCCAGGAGGAGTCCGGTCCGGTTGACTGGAGCGTCGCGGGACGGGTCGAGGATGTGCTGCCCACGTTCGCGGACTGGACGTTCGACTGGCTCGATGTGCCGGCGCTGATCAAGAATGCCGAGGCCATCCTCGAGTATCCGATGTCGGACCGGAACCCGGTCGACCGATGGACCTTCGGGCACGTCACTCTGGTCGGAGATGCCGCACACGCGATGATCCCGCGCGGATCCAATGGCGCGATGCAGGCGATTCTCGACACGGTCGTCCTCGCCGAGGCGATCGCCGAGGAGCCCTATGTGGCCCAGGCCCTCGTCCGGTACGAGCTGACCCGCCGGGACGTAGTCAATGCGCTGGTCCTGAAGAACCGCGTGACCCCGCCGGATCACCTTATCGAGGTGGTGGAGACGCGCACGGGTTACCAACGCTTCGAGCGGGTCGAAGACGTGATCACGACCGAAGAGATCCGGGCGATCCTGGACAGCTACAAATCCGCGGCGGGCTACAACAAGGCGACGCTTGCCCAGGCATCGAGGAGCGCTTGACCATGACCGTGCACCACATCGGCATGATCGTGCCGAGCTCGAACCTGACGATGGAGACGGAGCTGCCGCGCATGCTGCGGGCCCGGCACCAAATCGTCCCCGAGGACGATTTCGTCTTCCACACCAGTCGGATGCGCATGCAGCACGTGACGCCAGAGGGATTGCGTGCGATGAATGCCCAGACCGAGCGGGCTGCGCTGGAGATGGCAGACGCCCGCCCGGACGTCGTTAGCACGGCGTGCCTGGTCGCGATCATGGCGCAGGGCCCCGGTCACCACTGCGTCGCGGAGGATCAGATCACCGCGACGTTGCGCAGCGAGGGCTCCGACGCCCCGGTGATATCCAGCGCCGGAGCCCTTCTGGAGGGAATCGGGACGCTTGGCGCGCGCAGGGTGGCCATCCTCACGCCCTACCTCAAGCCGCTCACGAAGCTCGTCGTGGACTACATAGAGGACACCGGTGTCGAGGTGGTCAGCGCGCACAGCCTTGAGATATCGGACAACCTTGCAGTGGCGCGTCTGGATCCGATGGACCTGCGTGAGCATTACAAGAAGTTGGACCTGAGCAATGCCGATGCGCTGGTGCTGTCGGCCTGTGTCCAGATGCCGTCGCTGGCGGCGGTCCAGCCGGTGGAGGACGAGGCGGGACTGCCGGTGCTGACTGCAGCGATCGCGACGACATACTCGATGCTGAGCCGGCTGGGACTGCGAGCGGTGGTTCCCGACGCGGGCCGACTGCTCAGCGGTGCCTTCGACACCGAAGGTGTCGCACCATGACCGGCCGCTACGGTGCGGCGACCGACGACACCTACGACCAGGCCGGTTTCGGGGCCGCGGTGCGCCGCGGCCGGCGGCCGGCGATCCTCGTCGTCGACCTCAGCCGCGGCTTCACCGAGTCGCAGTTCCCGACCGGCGCCGATCTCACCGACGTCGTCACGAGCACCGCACAGCTAATCGGGTCCGGTCGAGCGGCAGGTGTACCGGTGGTGTTCACCACGATCGCCTACACACCCGCCGAGATCAACGGATCGGCAGTGACGTGGCTGGCCAAGGCGACCGGCATGCGAAACCTTCGGGTCGGCAGTCCGGAAGCGGCGCTGGATCCCAGATTGCCGTTGCGCGAGGAGGATCAGCAGATCGTGAAGAAGGGGGCGTCCGCGTTCTTCGGCACCCCGCTGGCGTCCTTTCTGGTGGCCTTCGGCTGCGATACGGTGCTGATCTGCGGGGCCACCACCAGTGGCTGCGTCCGTGCGACCGCGGTCGACGCCGTTCAGACCGGCCTGTCGGTCCTCGTCGTCCGCGAATGCGTCGGCGATCGCGCCTCCGGTCCTCACGAGGCGAACCTGTTTGACATCCAGGAAAAGTACGGCGACGTCATCTCTTTGGATGAGGCGATCGGGTACCTGGGTGAGTTGCCGTCCGCGACCACGGTGAGTCCGTCGTGACGGGCGGCTCCGACAAGCGGTGCGTGCGCCAAGACGCATTGGCAGATCTGGCCGATGTCCCTGCGGTCAGCAGGTGGGTACGCTCGGCGGAGCTTCGTCTGCACGTGCTGGACTACGGCGGGGATCTTCCCCCGGTCCTGATCCTGCCGGGCATCACCAGCCCGGCGATCTGCATGGACTTCGTCGCGCGCCGGCTGACCGACCTGGTGCGGCCCATCGTCGTCGACATCAGGGGGCGTGGACTGTCCGACGACGGTGACGACTACGGTCTCGAGGCCTATGCCGAGGACACCGAGGCCCTCATCGGTGGACTCGGGCTGGATCACCCCGTGCTGCTGGGACATTCGATGGGTGCCCGGATAGCCGCGCTGACGGCTGCGCGGGCCAAGGTCCCGGTGCGGGGCACGGTGTTGGTCGATCCGCCGACGAGTGGGCCCGGTCGGGATCCCTATCCCACGACCCTGGAGATGTTCCTCGCTCAGCTGATCCAGGCGCGGAACGGGACGACCGCCGATGAGGTGGCGCAGTCGTGGCCGCGGTGGCCCCGGCGCGAACAGGAACTGCGGGCCAGGTGGCTGTCCAGTTGCGCCGAGGAGGCCGTCACCGCCAGCCATCGAGGCTTCGAAACCGAGGATTTCTTCGCGACATGGCCCGCGGTCCCGGCGCCCACCGTCTTCGTCTACGGCGCACAGAGTCCGGTGGTGCCCGCCCCGAGCGTGCGGGAGGCCGAGCAGGCCAACCGGCATGCCGAACTGGTCGAGGTGCCGTCCGCCGGGCACATGGTGTTCTGGGACAACCCCGATGCCGCCCTGGAATTGGTGCGGCGTGCGCTGTCTGCCATCCTCGCCTGACGGCATCGGCCGAACGCGAACCGGCGGCGGTGGTTCACGCGTTGTGAACCACCGCCGCCGGTCCCGGCGTTTCTCGGTCGCCTAGGGCGTGTCTGCTTAATGTGAACGATGTTGTGCCTGATGCTGTTTAAGTGTTACGGACTGATGTGATTTCTGATGACTTGTGGTCGGTGATTGAGCCGGTACTGCCTTCGGGTCGACGGCGCGGGCGGCCGTGGAACGATCATCGGGTGACGCTGGAAGGAATTATCTGGCGTTACCGGACTGGATCTCCGTGGCGCGATCTGCCCGCGCAGTTCGGCGCCTGGCAGTCGGTGGCTGAACGTCACCTGCGGTGGTCCACCGACGGCACCTACGCGCAGATCTTCGCAGCGATCTCCCGTGACATCGATGTCGATGACGCTGACGCTGAGCTGGTCGAACTGCTGCTGGCGGTGGATTCGACCAGCGTGCGTGTACATCAGCATGCCGCTGGTGCCCGCCCTGGTCGCCACACAGGGGGATCTGTCGAATTACAACAAACACCCCGATGAGCCCGATGACCATGCCATCGGCCGTTCACGCGGCGGGCTGACAACGAAGATCCACGCGCTGGCCGATCAACGCTGCAGCGCGGTCACCATGGCACTGTCGCCGGGGCAAGCCGGCGACAACCCGATGCTGTGGCCACTGCTGACTGCCCATCAGGGCCCAAAGTTTCGGCTACTCGCCGATAAGGCGTACTCCCATGACTCGACCCGAGCCCGACTGCGCCAGCTCAAAATCGCCCACACCATTCCCGAGCGCAGCGACCAGATCGCCCGCCGAAAGAGCCGGGGAAGCAAAGGCGGACGGCCACCGGCGTTCTCCGGGCGAATCTATAAGCACCGCAACACCGTCGAGCGATCCTTCAACCGCTTCAAGCACTGGCGAGGTATCGCCACCCGATACGACAAATACGCGCTGAGCTACCTCGGGGGCGTCACCCTAGCTGCGATCATCATCTATCACCGCGTCCGCAATTAACAGACACTACCTAGTGGGCGATGGCCTTCTCGGCGCCGATGCCGGTGAGCGAGCGGACCTCCATCTCGGCGGCCACCTTCGGGTCCTCGTCGTCGGGTGAAGTCAGCGTGCCGACGATGCCGAGGATGAACGCCAGCGGGATCGACACGATGCCGGGGTTGGCCAGCGGGAACCATGCGAAGTCCGCGCCGGGGATCATCGCCGTCTTCGAACCGGACACTGCCGGTGAGAAGACGATCAGCACGATGGTCGAGATCAGCCCGCCGTACATGCTCCACAGCGCGCCACGGGTGTTGAACCGCTTCCAGTACAGCGAATAGATGATCGTCGGCAGGTTTGCCGCTGCGGCGACCGCGAATGCGAGCGCCACCAGGAAGGCGATGTTCTGGCCGTTGGCCAGGATGCCGAGGCCGATCGCGAGTGCGCCGAGCACGACCGCGGTGATCCGCGAGACCCGCACCTGCTCGGCCTCGGTCACCTTGTGAGACTTCAACACCGACGCGTAGATGTCGTGGGCGAACGACGCCGACGCGGTGATGGTCAAGCCCGCCACGACCGCAAGGATCGTCGCGAACGCGACCGCAGAGATGATGCCGAGCAGGATCACCCCGCCGAGCTCGAAGGCCAGCAGCGGAGCCGCCGAGTTGACCCCGCCCGCGGCGCCGAGGATGCGGTCGGGGCCGACCAGCGCGGCAGCGCCATAGCCCAGCACGAGGGTGAACAGGTAGAACGCACCGATCAGGGCGATCGCCCACACCACCGAACGACGCGCTTCCTTGGCGGTCGGCACCGTGTAGAAGCGCATCAGCACGTGGGGCAGACCCGCGGTGCCCAGCACCAGCGCGAGCGCCAGCGAGATGAAATTGATCTGCGAGGTCAGCGAGCCGCCGTACTGCGCACCCGGAGCGAGCACGTCGCGGTCGGCCACGCCGGTAGTGGTCGATCCGCTGATGGCCGACTGAGCCGAACCCAGAATCTCGGAGAAGTTGAGCCCGAACTTCGCGAGCACCATCACCGTCATCAGGCCCGCTCCGGCGATCAGCAGCACCGCCTTGATGATCTGCACCCAGGTGGTGCCCTTCATGCCGCCCACCAGCACGTAGACGATCATCAGCACGCCGACCACGGCGATGACGAGCGATTGCCCGGCGCGACTGTTGATGTCGAGCAACAACGCCACCAGGCCGCCGGCGCCGGCCATCTGGGCCAGCAGGTAGAACAGCGACACCGTCAGCGTGTTCGTCGCCGCGGCCAGCCGGACCGGCCGTTGCTTGAGCCGGAAGCTCAGCACGTCGGCCATCGTGAATTTGCCTGTGTTGCGCAATAATTCGGCCACGAGGAGCAGCGCGACCAGCCACGCCACCAGGAAGCCGATCGAGTAGAGGAAACCGTCGTAGCCGTACACCGCGATCGCGCCTGCGATGCCGAGGAAGCTGGCCGCCGACAGGTAGTCGCCGGCGATCGCGATGCCGTTCTGCGGTCCGGAGAAGCCGCGCCCGCCGGTGAAGAACTCGTCTGCGGTGGCGTTGCGCTTGCTCGCGCGGATCACCACGACCATCGTGACGACGACGAAGAGGCTGAAGATGCCGATGTTGGCCAGCGGGTTGCCCACGGTCTCGGTCTGGGCCAGCAGGGTGGTCATTTGAGCTCACTCTCCAGTTGGGTGCGGATCGCCTCGGCGCGCGGGTCGAGTTCGCGGTTGGCGAACCGCACATACAGGCCGGTGATCAGGAACGTCGACAAGAACTGCCCCAGGCCGATGAGCAGGCCGACGTTGATGTCGCCCCACACTTTGGTGGCCATGAAATCGTGGGCGAAGGCACCCAGGATGACGTAGATCGCGTACCAAATGAGGAAAATTGCCGTCATCGGGAAGACGAAGCGGCGCAAGCGGCTTCGTAGCTCCTGAAACTCAGGGCTGGCCTGGACTTCTAGATAGCGTTCGCCGCTGATGGCTTCCGGGCGAATCGGAAGGTCTGTCTCGGACACCTTGATCTCACGCTCCTGACTGGTGTGAACCGGTTCTCGGGTGAACGTAGTTGAGATGTGGGTCACATACCCAGAGTCGATCGCGGTGACACGGCGAGGCAGGGGGAGGTTGCGGTGAGCGGTCGATCAGCAACGACGAACGGCGACGCTCATCCGGCTTTCTGGTCTTCGCGCAAGCGCTCATCCGGCTTTCTGGTCTTCGCGCAAGCGCTCATCCGGCTTTCTGGTCTTCGCGCAAGCGCTCATCCGGCTTTCTGGTCTTCGCGCAAGCGCTCATCCGCGAGGCACTCGCTCGATTCCCATGCCCAGGTGCTCCGGCACATGCATTCGCGCGAAGGTCTGCGCCACGCCTGCCGGCGCCGTCGCGCGGGTGAGACGGCTGACCACGAGCATCGTCGCGAACGCCAGCGGCACGCTGATCGCCGCGGGGTAGCCGATCAGCACCGCCGGCCAGCCGCCCAGCCAGTCCTCGTCGACGCCGCCGGCCACCGCGACGGTCACCGCGCCGCCAGATAGCAGGCCGCCCAACGCCAGCCCCGACATCGCGCCCGCAGCGGTCAGCCCGCGCCACCAGATGCCCAGCACCAGCAGCGGGCACAACGTCGAGGCCGCCACCGCGAACGCGAGCCCGACGCTGCGGGACAACTCCAGTTCGCCGGAAGCCGCCAAAGCCAACGGGATCGGGATCACCCCGCCGATCACCGCCGCCACCCGGAAGTCACGCACCCGGCCCGGGAGCACGTCGGTGGCCAGCGCCCCGGCGAAGCTGACCAGAAGACCCGACGACGTGGCCAAAAACGCCGCGATCGCACCGGCCGCCACCAGCGCGGCCAGCAGCTGTCCTGCCGCCCCGGCGATCGCCGACCCCGGCGCCAGCAGCACCGCCGCATCGGCGGTGCCGGTGATCAGCAGCTGCGGGACATACAGCCGGGAGAAGACACCGAGCAGGGTCGGGAACACATAGAACAGCGACAGCAGCGCAATCACAGCCAGCGCTGTACGCCGCGCGGCGCGGCCGTCGGGGTTGGTGTAGAAGCGCACCAGCACATGCGGCAGGCCCATGGTGCCCAAGAACGTCGCCACCATGATCGAGAGCACCTGGTAGAGCGGGTGGTGCCCGCCGAGCCCGCCACCCGAAGCGATCCACTCCGCGCCCGAGCCCGGCGTGCCTGCGACCACAGGGGTGGCCGCTCCGGCGGACAGCGTCAACGTGCTGCCCGCGCCGAGGGTGTGCTCGCCGGCCGGGCCGATCGGCGCATCGTCGACCTGTCGGCCGTCCACGGTTCCGGTCACCGAGATCCCGCTGGGGTCGGCGACCTGGACCACGACGTCGGTCTCGATCGACACCGTGGTGTCCTGTTGCACGGTCGGCGGAAGCGGGCCGCCGAGTTCTCCGCCGCGGTCGGTGAGGAACAGCCCGGCCAAAGCCAGTGCGGGGATGGCCACCGCGGTGAGTTTGAGCCAGTACTGGAACGCCTGCACGAACGTGATCGAGCGCATCCCGCCGGCGACGACGTTGGTGATGACGATGGCGCCGACGGCCAGCGGGCCGAGCCAGACCGGCGTGCCGAGAAGGGTTTTCAGCGCCAGGCCGGCACCCTGATACTGCGGGACCAGGTAGAAGACGCAGATCACGACGACCACCAGCATGGCCATCTTGCGCAGTCTCACCGACCCGAGCCGGAACTCGGCGAAATCGGGGACGGTGTAGGCGCCGGATCTGCGTAGCGGCGCCGCGACGAAGAGCAGCAGCCCCAGGTAGCCGGCGGTGAATCCGACCGGGTACCAGAGTGCGTCGGCGCCGTACTTGGCGATCAGCCCGGCAACACCGAGAAACGATGCCGCCGAGAGGTATTCGCCCGAGATGGCAGCGGCGTTCCACTGCGAACCGACGGTGCGGGACGCGACCAGGAAGTCGGATGTGGTGCGTGAGAAACGGACTCCGTACGCGCCGATCGCGACGGTGGCCACGGCGGCGAGTAGTAGGGCCGCGGCGGTCAGCGGGGAGCCGGTCATGGTTCGGAGTCGACGACGCCGACGAAGTCCCGCTCGGCCTGTTCGGCCAGCCGCACGTAGAACCACCCGATTCCGTACAGCAGCGGGTAAACAAGAACGGCCAGCACGAGCCAGTTCAACCGGACACCGAAGACGGTGATGCCGCCGAGTTCCGGGAAGAGCGCGTTCAACAGCGGGATGGCGCCGATCAACGCGATCACCACGGCCGCCAGCCGCAACGCCAGGCCCAGCTGGGCGCGCATGAGTCCACGCACCAGCGCGTCGCCGACCTGCGTCTGCTCCTGCACCTCGACGCGGGTCCGCACCATCCGCGCGCCGCGCCGGTGCGCCAGTACCACCCGCTCACGTTGGGGTCGTTCACTACTGGTCATCAGCGCTCCCCGGACGCAGGCTGCGCATCGGGTTGCGCACCAGGCGGTCGCGGAGTTCGCGGGCCTGACGGCGGCTCACCGGAAGTTCGACCGCCGGGGACGCCCCGTTGGCCCGCAACCGCACCAGCACCGCGCCGTCGGCGGTACGCAGACCGGTGACGAGTCGCAGCGCCACCAGATAGGAGCGGTGCACCCGCTGGAATCCATGGTCACGCCAACGGGTTTCCAGTGTGCTGAGCGGGATTCGCACGAGATGCGAGCCCGACGCCGAATGCAGCCGGGCGTAGTCGCCCTCGGCTTCGACCCAGCCGATGCTGTCGCGGGGCACCAGATGGGTGACGCCCCCCAACTCGGCCGGGACGACACCCGAATCCGGTTCCTCACTGCCGGTTTCGTCGCGGGACGCCGCTGCGGGGGATCCCGCGGCGGCTGCGCGGCGGACCGCCTCGTCGAGTCGGTCTTCGCGGATAGGCTTGAGTAAGTAGTCGACGGCGCCGACGTCGAACGCAGCCACAGCCTTGTCGTCGTGTGCGGTGACGAACACGATCGACGGCCGCTGGGCGTAGTTGGCCAGCACCCCGGCCAGTTCGATCCCGGACAGCCCGGGCATGTTGATGTCGAGGAACACCGCGTCGATCGCGCGCTGGTTCAGTTCGCGCAGCGCCGAGGTGGCGTCGCCGGCGCGGTGCACCTCAGCGACGCACGGATGCTTGCCCAGGAGATAGGCGAGCTCGTCGAGGGCGGGCGCCTCGTCGTCGACGGCGAGCACAGTGAGCGGTCTGGTCACGTCCTACTCATTTCGACCCACCCCGAACCCACCTCCACTGGCCCGTACGCCGGACCGGAACTTGGGCACCCGCATGACGACCTTGGTGCCCGCGCCGATCGCGGTTTCGACCACCAGACCGTAATCGTTGCCGAACGCGGCGCGCAGGCGATGGTCGACATTGGTCAGGCCGACATGCGCGCCCGAACCTTCGGAGGCCGCGGCGCCGTCGGACAGCGCATCGCTCGGCCCCGCGCGCAACGCGTCCGGGTCCATGCCGACGCCGTCGTCCTCGACGGTGATGACGCAGTCGGAACCTTCGTCGCGAGCGACGAGTTCGATCGACCCGCTGCCGCGGCCGGCGAAGCCGTGCCGCACCGCATTCTCCACCAGCGGCTGCAACGCAAGGAAGGGCACCACGACGTTGAGCACCTCGGGAGCGACCTGCAACGTGACCTTGAGCGCGGAACCGAACCGCGCCCGCTCCAGGGTCAGGTACCGATCGATGTTGCGCAATTCCTCAGCGAGAGTGGTGAATTGGCCGGCGGCGCGAAAGGAGTAACGAGTGAAGTCGGCGAACTCCAGGATAAGCTCCCTGGCCCGGTCGGGGTCGGTGCGCACGAACGACGCGATCGTGTTCAGCGCGTTGTAGATGAAGTGCGGACTTATCTGCGCGCGCAACGCCAGCACCTCGGCGCGGTCCAGCCGCGCCCGGGAGGCGTCGAGCTCGGCGAGCTCAACCTGACTGGCCGCATAACGCGCCACCTCGCCCACCGCGCCGAGCATTCCGGGGCCGGGGGAGCGCGTCGTGACGACCACCAGCACCCCGAGCAGGTCACCGGATTCGGCGAGCAGGGGTTGGGCCACCACAGCGACCGTCCGGGCGTGCGTCATCACGCGCCGCCCGCCCGAGATGGACTGCCGTGCAGCGCCGACGCATGCGTCCCGCACGGCGTCGTCCCACATCTGGTCGTCGGACGCGTCCTCGGCGAGAAGCTCGCCCGCACCGTCGAACAATGCCAGGCCGTCGGTGCCGGTGAGTCCGCGCAGAAACGGTGCGGCGGTGGCCGCGGAATCAGTGTCGAGGCCGCGGCGCAGCGCGCGCGCCGCGAGCGAGGCCGTGTGCAGCGCGGTATGCACGGCGCGTTCGGTGGGGGTGGCAACCACCCGTCGAGTCCGTACGGCGAGCATCACCGCGGCGACGGCCAGCAGCACCAGCACGGCCGTCAGGGCGATCGCGAGCTCGCCGGACATCTGTTTGTGCTCCTCGCTTGCGGGTGGCCCAACCTTAGCCTCGATCCACCGATGTATCGGCTGGTCGCAGGGTGTCGGAATGAGGAAAGTGCCCTTTGAACTGGGAAGATTGGTGTTCTCTACGCACTAATCAGTCCAGGTCAGAAAGGCACTTCCGGTGAAAGTGTCCCATAGTTTCGCTGTGTCGTCGGCGGTCTTCGATGATGACCATCTCGTGTCCTGCGCTGGATTGGTCCCGGTGATGACCCTGGCGGCCCAGACTGCCTTGCCGCAGCTATTACGTGACAAGGTGGTCATTGCCGAGCCGAGGATCAAGTCCGGGGCGGCCAACCCGGCACCGAAGCTGAGCACAGTCATCGCGGGCATGTGTGCCGGTGCGGACTGCATTGACGATCTCGACCTGGTGCGGGCAGGTGGGATGAAGACACTGTTCGGCGGCGTGTATGCACCCTCGACCATCGGAACTTTGTTGCGCGAGTTTACTTTCGGACACGCCCGCCAGCTCGAATCGGTTTTGCGCGAGCACCTGGCCGGACTCTGCGCGCGGGTCGATCTGTTGCCTGGCGCCGGCGAGCGCGCGTTCCTCGACATCGACTCACTGCTGCGTCCGGTCTATGGCCACGCCAAACAAGGTGCTTCCTACGGACACACCAAAATCGCGGGCAAGCAGATCCTGCGCAAGGGCCTGTCGCCGTTGGTCACCACGATCAGCACCGCCACGAGTGCGCCGGTGATCACCGGCGCCCGGTTGCGAGCCGGGAAGGCCAACTCCGGCAAGGGTGCGGCCCGGATGATCGCCCAAGCCGTCGCCACCGCCCGCACCGCCGGGGTCACCGGCCAGATTGTGGTGCGCGGCGATTCGGCCTACGGCAACAGCACCGTGGCCACAGCCTGCCGCCGCGCCGGTGCCCAGTTCTCGTTGGTGCTGACCAAGACCCGCGCCGTCGCTGCAGCCATCGAGTCCATCGACGAGAGCGCCTGGATTGCAGTGGAATACCCCGGAGCGGTCCGTGATCCCGACACGGGAGCCTGGATCTCCGATGCAGAAGTCGCCGAGACCACCTACACCGCCTTCACCTCCACCGACAACCCGATGACCGCCCGGTTGATCGTGCGTCGGGTCAAAGATGCCCGCTTTCCTGATGCGCTGTTTCCGGTGTGGCGGTATCACCCGTTCTTCACCGACACCGACGAACCCACCGTTGCGGCCGACATCACCCACCGCCGCCACGCGATCATCGAAACCGTGTTCGCCGACCTGATCGATGGACCCCTGGCTCACATGCCTTCGGGACGTTTCGGAGCGAACTCGGCGTGGATCCTGTGCGCCGCGATTGCCCACAACCTGCTGCGCGCCGCCGGCGTCCTGGCCGGTGGAGCCCACGCAGTCGCCCGGGGCGCCACACTGCGCCGCAAGCTCATCACCGTCCCCGCACGCCTGGTCCGACCGCAACGCCGACCCCTTCTGCACCTACCGAGCCACTGGCCCTGGGCTGACCACTGGCTTACGCTGTGGCGCAACATCATCGGCTACGATCCACCTCTACTGGCCACAGCCTGACCACCTGGCCGAATAGGCCCCTACCGGAGCGCACAGGGAAAAGCTGGGCAGACCAGCGGTTACGTCACGCTCACAAGCCCACCAAACGACAACCAGCCATGGCAGACACATCAATCACTCAAGTCCACGGATCGAGGCTTAGACCGGTCTTCTCGCAGCCGGGAGCGTGATCCGGAACCCGAGGTGGCCTCAGAGGGTTCGCTGCTCCGCCGCGCGACGCCGAATCTCCTTGACGGAGGCCCAATTCACCGCCGGACGTGGCAGTCCGCGCTTGTCGAGGTACGTCCGTGCGGACCTGTGGATGCTGCGCAGGAACGACAGCATGTGCGATGCGGACTGCGTAGTGAAGGTCCGGCTGACGAACACCCAGCCGTCGCCGCGCCGCTCGAGCCGGCCTTTGACCTGCGCGGACTCGAGCTTCCAGAGCTTGTCGTCGTGAAAGTGGCACACCAGATTGGCCGGGCCTTCCACGGCATTGAGTTCCGGTGGCAGCGTTGCGGGCAGTTCGCCGGTAGCGGCGTCGTAGGCGCCGGTGCTGACGCGGACACTGACGGGGTAGCCCTGGGCGTCGAGCGCGGTCAACACCGCCTCCGGAAACCTGCTCAGCCGCTTTGCTGCGTCAGTCCACACGGCGCACCTCGGCGAGATCGAGTTCGTCAGGAGCGGCCGTGAAGTCGCGCGTCGGCCAGTACAGCGCGCGTCGTGGCGTCACGTAGATCAGGATGCGCATGTAGTACGACCACCACAGCCGTCGCCCTAATGGGAGTCGACCAGCGAGTCTTCACCCGATAGCGATCTGTTGAGGGGACGCTGGTCACCGAGCCGCTGGCCGGTGAGCACTGTGCACGCCCTGAGGCGCTTTTCGACTTCTAGGGCTAGATCGTGCCCCGGCCGGTCGGTGAGGTCACCTATAGCGCTGATGGGGTGTCGTGCTTCGAGCACTGATCCATTAGGTTGCCGCCGGGTGTCCTTCGGCTCGAACAGGTTTCACCCGATATCGAGCAGGGAGGCGAGTTGACGATCTTCGTTGGAGACGATTGGGCCGAGGACCACCACGACATACATTTGATGGACGCCGACGGGATCACGCTGGCATCGCGTCGGCTCCCGGAGGGACTTGCCGGGATCGGTGGGTTCCACGAACTGGTGGCCACCCACGCCGACGAACCTGACCAGGTGGTGATCGGCATCGAAACCGACCGCGGCTTGTGGGTCGAAGCGCTGGCCGGAGCCGGTTACCAGGTGTTCGCCGTCAACCCGCTCGCGGTGGCCCGCTACCGCGACCGCCACCAGGTATCGGGCGCGAAGTCCGATGCCGCCGACGCCAAGGTGTTGGCCGATCTGGTGCGCACCGACCGCCACAACCACCGTCCGATCGCCGGGGACACCCCCGACGTGGAGGCGATCAAGGTGCTGGCCCGGACCCATCAGAACCTGATCTGGGCGCGCAACCGCAACACCAACGCACTGCGCTCGGCGCTGCGGGAGTACTACCCGGGCGCGTTGGAGGCCTTCGACTCGCTGTCTGACCGCGATGCCCTGGCCATCCTGGGTCGCGCATCCACCCCGGCCGACGCCGCCCGCTTGAGCGTCTCCAAGATCCGATCGGCACTCAAAGCCGCGGGCCGACAACGCAACCTCGACGCCAGAGCGCTGGAGATTCAAACCGCCCTGCGCACCGAGCACCTCGCCGCCCCGCCCGCGGTCACCGCCGCGTTCGGGGCGAGCACCCGCGCAGCGGTCGCCATCATCGCCGAGATCAACCATCAGATCGCCGCCCTCGAGACCGAACTGGCGACACATTTTGAGACACACCCGGACGCCGACATCTACCTCTCCCTGCCAGGACTCGGTGTCATCCTCGGCGCCCGGGTGCTCGGTGAGTTCGGGGACGACCCGAACCGCTACACCACCGGCAAGTCTCGCAAAAACTACGCCGGAACCTCACCACTAACCGTCGCGTCGGGCAAGAAACGCGCCGTGCTGGCCCGCCACGTCCGCAACCGCCGCCTCTACGACGCGATCGACCAATGGGCCTTCTGCGCCCTGACCAACAGTCCCGGTGCCCGCACGTTCTATGACCAGCACCGCGCCGCCGGCGATACCCACCACCAAGCCTTACGCGCCCTCGGTAACCGCCTCGTCGGCATCCTGCACGGCTGCCTGCGCCACCACACCGCCTACGACGAACACAAAGCCTGGGCACACCGCCAGCCCACCCCAGATACCCAAGCCGCTTGACAACCTACGGTCCTGGGATGTCTAGCCACGTTCCCCACAATGCGCCGGCCGGTTGGCGAATGAACAGCGTCTGCGCCAACGACGCCAGCTCCGGATCTGAGGCCAGATCGGTCACAATGCGGTCCTCGGCCGTGGCGTCGCCCTGGATCAGCACCGCCCCTTCAGTGGTGACACCGCTGCCGGTCGGCTCCGAGAACAACAGGCTGACCTTCGGATTGCGACGGATGTTGTAGGCCTTCTGCGGCAGCCCAATGCTGGTGCCCAACAAGAACCGGCCATCGGGGAGCAGCCGCGGGCTCACCGGCCAGGTCTGCGGCGAACCGTCACGTGCGATCGTGGTGAACTCGCACGTGAAGTACTTCTCGATGATCTCGACGGCAGCCGATGCCACAGCGTGAGTTTATGCTCGGCGCTCGGCAGGGGGCGACGAAATAGCACTAAGGGTCGCTTTCCGTGGCAGATCGACGACCCTGGTGTCTATCTCGGGAGATTTCTCGCGGGCAACCGTCTGGCCATACCGTGAACCGGCAACCGCGTTGTGGGGGAGTCGTTTTCGCGTCGTCGGTCTGGGTCGGGTGGTTTTGTCGGTGGGTGGTGTCAGGATGGGGTTATGCCCGCGAAGACCCCGGTTGGTACTGGTACCGACGGTGTGGTGCGTCAGTCGGATCGGCTGGAGGCGCATTTTGAGGAGTTGGCGGAGTTGGCCGGCCAGCGCAACGCCATCGACGGGCGCATCGCTGAGATCACTGCCGAGATTGATCGGGCCGGGTTGTGGGCGATCACGGGCGTGAAATCGATGGAGGGGTTGATCGCGTGGAAACTGGGGACGTCGTTTCGTAACGCGCAGACGCTGGTGGCGGTGGCACGTCGGATGGCCGAATTCCCACTCTGTACAGGGGATTTGCGGGAGGGTCGGCTGTCGTTGGATCAGGTCGGGGCGATCGCCGAGGGCGCGGGGAGGGGTTCGGATGCCCATTATGCGCAGTTGGCCGCCAATGCCACGGTCAGCCAGTTGCGGACCGCGATCAGCGTCGAAGCCCGCCCCCAACCCCAGCCCGACCCCGAACCCGACCCCGACCCCGAGCCTGAGCCGGTGCGTGGGCCGGTGCCGCAGCCGTCGCTATCCAAAACCATCGACGGGGAGTTCGTGTGTTGGCGGATCAGGCTCCCGCTGCTGGAGTCGGCGAAATTCGAAGCGGCCCTGAAGACACACCATGACGGGCTGATCGCCCAGTGGAAACGCGACGACACCACCAACCCCGACACCGACCACGACAGCGGTGACCGCGCTGGCGGATACGGCCGCGGCGACCGTGACGGGCATGGCGACGGCGAGGGGCGGGGCCTGGGGCGTTCGCCGATCCCGACGGCCGGTCATGCGTTTATGGCGTTGGTCCAGGCGGGCTGGGATGTCGAGGCCGCACGCCGCCCGCACGGTGCGCACACCACGGTGGTGGTCCATGTCGATGTCAAAGACCAGATCGCCGCCCTGCATCTGGGACCGCTGCTTTCGGCCGAGCAGCGCCGCTACCTGAGCTGTGATGCCACCTGCGAGGTGTGGTTCGAACGCGACGGACAACCCCTGGGCGCCGGGCGCACCACCCGCACCATCAGCCGCCGGCTGCGCCGCGCGCTGGAACACCGGCACCGCAGCTGCGCGGTGCCCGGCTGCGGGGCCACCCGCGGGCTACACGCCCACCACATCGAGCACTGGGAAGACGGCGGACTGACCGAGCTGGACTGAACCGTCCTGGTCTGGATGGAGACCTCGGTTACGCCACCTCCGGCGTGGAGGTGACGGTGTCACGGTAGCGGTTCTCGTAGTCGACCGGTGAGAGGTAGTCGAGCGAGGAGTGCAGTCGGGTGGTGTTGTACCAATGCACCCAGCTGGCGGTCTCGCGTTCGACCTCGGCGCGGCCGGTCCAGGATTTCTGCCGGTCGATCAGCTCGGTCTTGTACAGCCCGATTGCCGATTCCATCAGCGCGTTGTCTAGAGCTTGACCGGCTAACCCGGATTTTTCGCGGAAGTTTGCGTTCGATGGGGTGTAGATACGCGAAAGTGCCTGTCCTGCAAGGAATAATTGGACTTCTCTAGGGTTCAATCGTTCCAGCGGGAAGGCACCTCGCAGGTGAAGAATATCGCGGCCGCATCGAGGGTCAAAGTGTCCGCCGACGGCCAGGGCGTCGTGTCGCATGCCGGGATGGCGATGTTGCGGGAACTCGCCGACCGAACCGGGCTATCGACGCAGGTCACTGCCGCGTTGGCCGACACCTACCGCGGCCCGTGGGTGTACGCGCCCGGCGAGGTGTTCGCCGATCTGGCCGCCGCGGTCGCCGACGGCGCAGACTGCATCGACGCCGTGGGCCAACTCTGCGGCGACCGTGAACACGCCTTCGGCGCGAAAGCCTCCACGACCACCATGTGGCGGCTGGTGGATCAGCGCATCGACGCCGCCCACCTGCCTGCCGTGCGAGCAGCCCGGTCCGCGGCGCGAGCAGCAGCGTGGGCTGCCGGCGCCGCCCCAACTGCCGGCGAGTGGCTGCACATCGACATCGACGCCACCCTGGTCATCGATCACTCCGACAACAAGCACGGCGCCACGCCGACGTGGAAGAAGACCTTCGGCCATCACCCGCTGCTGGCGTTTCTGGATCGCTCCGAGATCGCCGGCGGCGAAGCCCTGGCCGGGCTGCTGCGCACCGGCAACGCCGGCTCCAACACCGCCTCCGACCACATCATCGTCCTGGCGCAGGCGCTGGCAGCGTTGCCGCCACGATGGCGACCCGACCCCAGTGCTGGCGATGATCCCGACCAGCCGAGAGTTCTGGTGCGCTGCGACACCGCCGGAGCCACCCACAAATTCGCCGACGCCTGCCGCGATCAGGGGTGGGATTCTCCTTCGGCTATCCCGTCGATACCCGCGTCCAAGATGCCGTCGACACCCTCAACCTCGCCGACGGCTGGTACCCAGCAGTCGACACCGAAGGCGGGATCCGCGACGGCGCCTGGGTCGCCGAGGCCACCACCTTGGTCAACCTGGACTCCTGGCCGCCTGGGACACGGTTGATCCTGCGTAAAGAACGCCCCCACCCCGGTGCACAACTGCGGTTCACCGACGCCGACGGCATGCGCGTCACCGCGTTCATCACCGACACCGAACCCGGCATTGTCCCTGGACAGGTCGCGGGCCTGGAGTTACGGCATCGCCAACATGCTCGCGTCGAGGACCGCATCCGCGATCTCAAAGCCGCCGGACTGCGGAATCTGCCGTGCCACGGTTTCTGGCCCAACGCCGCCTGGCTCGAAATCGTCCTGGCCGCAGCCGACCTGGTCACCTGGTGCCGACTTCTGGGATTCCGTGAGCACACCGGTCTGGCTCGCGCCGAGATCGCCACCTTCCGCTACCGGGTCCTGCACGTGGCCGCCCGGATCACCCGCGGCGCCCGCCGAACCCGACTACGTATCGACGCCACCTGGCGCTGGGCCGCCCAGATCGCGGCCGCCTGGCAAGCCATCCGCACCGCCTTCCGATGACCGAAGCCCCCTGACCCACCGACCACGAAAGACCCACCGGCACTGGGAAAGCCCGCACCACCCGGCGACACGGGACCACCCCGCCATACCCAGAACCACACAACCGGATTCGCGACGCAATCGCATCTCAACGCACGACTGCCATCACCCTCGACGAAAAATCCGGGCTAATGCGGGCTCAGGGAGCTGTGTTGGCGTGCGGAGTGGTTCATTGTCGGGGTGGTGTGGTGAGTTTGCGGAGTTGTTCGTCGTGGCGTTTGACGCGTGCGGCGAGTGCTTCGACGGCGGTGCGTAGGTGGGCGACGTCGGTGGCCAGGCCGGTGAGGGTGCGGGCGTCGGTTTGTCGGGTGCGGTGTTCGTCGACGATGGCGCGGAGCTGGCGGTCGCGGTAGAGGGTGGCGCGGCTGATCTGGGCGTGCTCGGCGACGGCGGTGAAGGTGATGGGCTGGCCGGCGGTGGCGAGGTTGGCGCAGACCCGTTCGACGCGCAGCAGGGCGGGTTCGTTCATGCGGATGCCGCTGCGGTGATGAGCGCGTCGAGTCGGGAGACGAGCTTGCGGTGGCGGTCGGCTTCGTTGATCCATCCCCGTTTTTCTGCGTCTACGGCCAGATCGTGGGCGTCGATGCGTTGGGCGGCAAGGACAGCGAGGTGGGTGGCGTCGGTGTGGAAGCTGGGACAGTGTTCGCAGATGTTGGCATACGGGCAGGACCCTTGCGCGGGTGCGCGTAGGCAGTATCCGCCGGCCAGGCGGGATTTGATGGCCGGGGTGTCTTTCCAGCCGGTGCCGGTGATATCGGTCAGCGGCAACCCGACTGCGGTGGTGGTGGGCAGCGCTCCGATATGACTTTTGGCCAGGTCCAAGGCGCGTTCGTATTCGGTGCGTACGGTGTGGTCGAAGAGGTGGGCATATCGCAGACTCATCTGGGAGGAGACGTGGCCCAGCAGTGCCATGAGGGCCTGCAGCGATACTCCAGCGTTGATCAGTGCAGTGGCATAGGTGTGTCGCAGTTGATGCGGTGTGATGTGTCCTAGGCCAGCAGCTTGGGCTGCCCGGTTCAGTTCTTCGCGTATTGCGTTCTGGGACAGTCTTTTCCCGTGGTGAGTGAACAGGAAGTCGGCGGGGGCGCCGGTGCGGGGATGGATCATCGGTAGCCCGCAGGAGCGGGTTGTGGTGATGCGGTCCACGAGGGTGAGGACCTCGTCGTCGACGGGGATCATGCGTTCGGAGTTGAGCTTGCCGAGGGGAACTTTGAGCCACGATCCCTGGCCCGGGATCTCGTGGATGCAGTCGAGTTCGAGGTCGAGCAGTTCACCGATGCGCAGTCCGCAGGCCCGCTGCACCAGCAGGGCGTCAGCGGCGAGTCGGTAAGGTGATTTCGCCAGGGCGGCAGTGAGTGTGCGGTCTGCATCGACCGGTAGATATCGGGGCAGACAGCGGGGTGGGCGCGGCATGTCGGTGCGGAAGATCAGGCGCCGCGGTGGGGCGTCGTCCCATCCCCATTCGGTGATTTCGGCCAGGAAGTTGCCCACCGCGTGGATGCGTCGGATCCGGTCGGCGATGGTGATCGGCTCACCGGTGACGCTGTTGGTGGCGGTGGTCAGCGAGGTGATGAACGGCTCGATGTGCCGGCGGCGGTCCAGTTGGTTCAGCGAGGTCAGGCTGGGGTCGGTGGCGGCGAGGTAGCGGCCGAAATGTGCCAATCGGGTGGCCAGGGAGCTGACCGTTTTGGGCACGCAGGTGGCGTATTTGCGGTTCAGATAGGCCACGAACTCCGGCCGCAGCGCCGCCGGGACGTCGGCCATGCGCTCCTCGAGGGTCAACGGGGTGACCGCCGGAGGTGCTTGGTCGTCGAGGATGCCGAGGTGGAACAGGATCTGGCGGGCACTGTGGGTGGTGCTGCGATAGTGCCTGGCACCGCGGCCGGTGCGTTCCTGTCGGCTATCGCAAGCGTGCAGCAACTCTTGCAGATCATGTTCCCGCAGATCGGCCAGGGGCGGGCGGTCTGGATCAGCAGGCGGGCGATGATCTGCGAGCCGATCGCCGAAGCGACCCGCTGACTGAAACCCAATTCGGCTGCTGCGCGCAGGAACTGATCGAGGTCGGGTTGCAGGCAGCTGTCGGTCAGCTCGTGCCAGAGGCTGCAGAGTTTGCGGTGCACGAGGTAGTCGTAACCCGGTTGCAGCCGTCGGCTGACCATCAGGAACGTGATAAACGGCCGCGTCGAACAGTTCGCCGCCAACTGCTGCTGCAGTGGGATGTCGGCCCAGGTCTGGACTCGGGGCCAGCGCCGTAGAAACGATCGGGCGGCTTGGGCATAAGCGGTGTTGCCGCGGTCCCGGCGTTGTAGGTGAACCAGGTAGGCAGCGTAGATCTGCGCCGGTGTTTCAGGGGCGGGAACGTAATCGTGTTCGGGCAGCATCGTATTCCGCCTTGACGTGGATGGGTGCCAGATGGATGTAGCGGGCTGTGGTGTCGATGTGGGAGTGCCCGAGCAGAGCTTGCATCACCGCCAGATCCACCCCGGCCTCGGCCATCGCGGTGCCGAAGGTATGTCGTAACGCATGCGGGTGACCCGCGAGCACCCCGGTCTTGGCTCGGTGATACCGGAAGATTGTGCGTAAACCGGCCGCGGTCAAGGGTTGGCCCCGATGCGGGCCTTTCGCGACCAGGAATAGGAGGTTGCTGTCCGATTCGGGTCTTTCGACGAGCAGATAGGTTTGGATCAGCCCGGCGACCTCCACATCGAGAGGCACGCGGCGCTCCTTGGCGCCTTTGCCCATCACCTTCACCCAGCGGGCACCGATATCGACATCGGTCACGTTGAGGGTCAGCAGTTCTCCAGATCGAAGCCCGGACAACAACATCAGCCCAGCCAGTGCCCGGTCACGCCACGTCCGCAGGCTCGATAACAGCTGAGCGGTCTCGATGACGATTCAAGGCCCGCGGCAGCCGACGCGGTTCGCGCAGCCGCAGCGCCGATCGGCGTTTGGGCCGGACCAAATGTCCAAGCAAGCCGGTGCGTTCCTCAGCGCTGACCCGACGGGCTTCGCGGCCACTAGGGATCGGGCTCCGCAGCCTGGGGTCACGCAGTTCGCGGAACTGGTACAGGCCGGTCAATGCGGCAAGGCGGTGGTTGATGGTCATCGACGAGTAGTGGTCGTAGGCCGCGCCGGTCATCGACACCACATTGGCGGGGCGCCCCGCGATCGGAGTCTGCCGGCAGTGCCGCATGAAGTCCAGCACCGTCTCGGTGGTCACCGCACTCAATGTGACATCGACGTCGTCGAGCCAACGGCAGAATGCCAGCAGGTCATAGCCGTAGGCCCGCAGCGTGCGGGGAGAATAATTCCGGTCGGCCAAATACCCCAGGTACTCGTTGACCAACGCGTACTTCTCACAGCCCGGACCGGACAACACCCAGGCGACATCGGTGCCTGGTTGCAGACGCAGCTGATGCTGAATCGCCATAAGACAAGTGCAACCCCGCCGCCTACCGCCAGTCAAGCATTTTCCTTGCTGGCGTGTCGTTTACGTGCCTGCATTCTCCCGGATTAGCCGGTCAACAGGCAGTCGCCGACTGAGCCGATCGAGCCGGCAATGCCGGAGTCGCGCAGTGCATCGGTGAACGCCAACGATGTGTACTGGGCGGGTTCAATCGGTCGTTGCAACACCGGGTTGTTGGAGTGAGTGTAGCTGTTGGGCAAAGACTTCGGCGGGAGTCTTCCAGCCGAGGACCTTTCGGGGTCGGTTGTTGAGCGTCAGTGCGACCGCTTCGAGGTCTTGAGCCGACCATCGAGATAAGTCGGTGCCTTTCGGAAAGTACTGACGCAGAACGCCATTGGTGTTCTCGTTAGTAGGCCGCTGCCATGGCGAGTGCGGGTCGGCGAAAAACACCTTCGTTCCGGTGTCGAAGGTGAACTGGGCGTGCGCGGCCAACTCTTTGCCGCGGTCCCATGTCAACGTCTGACGCAGCTGCTTGGGTAGCTGTGCCAGTGAGGCGATCAGGGCAGCGTTCATCGCCTCGGCGCCGTAGCCGCTGAGCGCCGGCCCGTTCTTCACCGGCGGCGCCAGACCCCACCCCTCGAGGCGGGGAAGGTGAACCAGCATCACCGAGCGGCTCTTGCGTTCCACCACGGTGGCAATCGCCGACCGGCCCGCACCGATGATCAAATCACCCTCCCAATGCCCAGGAACTGCGCGATCGGCGGCTTCGGCAGGGCGTTTGCTGATCACGACGTCCGCGGTGACATGTCCCTGCGGTTTGTTCTGTGTCCTGGCCCGCGGGACCCGCAGCGCACGACCGGTCCGCAGGCACGCGACCAATTCCCGTTTGAGCGCCCCACGCCCCTCGATGAACAAGGACTGATAGATCGCCTCATGGCTGATGCGCATGGACTCATCATCGGGGAAATCCAGCGGTAAGCGGTGGGCAATCTGTTCCGGGCTCCATGCTGTCGACCACCGTCGGTCTTGTCGGTGCGGCTTGTTGCGGCCGTTCCAGGCCTTGGTCTGCGGACCTGCGACGGCGGTGCCGTCGGGTCCGCGGACACTGCCATCGAGCCGCTGCTGCACGTACTCACGCAGCTGCGGGTTGACTGCCAGTTTCGCGGGTTTCGGGCGCTTTGCTGCTTGCTGGGCCTTCCACTGCGCCACCCCTGCGCGGTACACCTGCGTGCCGCTGCGGGTGGCTGCGTTGCGCCGCAGTTCCCGCGAAACTGTCGAGGGGTCACGCTTGATCTCGCGGGCGATCTCACGCACCCCGGCGCCCTGGGCGCGTAGCAGTGCGATCTCCTCCCGCTCGGCGAACGACAGATACCGGCCCGTGGGCTCATCCAGACTGATCGGCGTCATGCCGCCAGCGTGGTGGAACCACCTGGTCGCCACCGGTGTCGACACGCCGACCTCTGCGGCTGCGTCGTCGGTGGAGACACCCTGGGCGATCAGCCGCCAAAACTGACGCTGCACCGACCGCGACGGGTCCGGGCGCCCTGGTGAGCGCATCGCAGGCCGCAACGCACGGTCAGCCGCCCACTGCCGTCGCCTACCAACCGATTCCGCGTCCTTACGCTTGGCCACACCACACCTCCGTGATCAAGGTGTTGCGACGACCAGTTGAATCCGCCCTGACTTCCGGCGTCGGAGTGATGAATCAAACCCGTTGTGGTGAAACGTAAATCAGTTCTGCGGCGGGTAAACACGGCTTGTTCGAGGACGCTAGTCACCAGCGGGGTGGCCTTGGTCGACATCACTCGCCAGCCCAGGATCCGCCGCGAGAACACATCGACACAGAACGCGGTGTAGACGAACCCGGCCAGTGTCCAGGTGTAGGTGAAATCAGCCACCCACCACTGGTCCGGACGGGCCGGCAGACTCCACTGGCGCTCGATCAGGTCCGGGTGCCGCGCCGCGGCGGGATCGGCGGTGGTGGTGACGGTGCGCCGCTTGCCGCGCACCGCCCCGGAGATCCCGCAGATACGCATCAGCCGGCCCACCTGATCCCGGCCAACGTCGTGACCAGCGTGTTTCATCGCATGCCAGAGCTTGCGGACCCCGTAGAGCCGCCGATTCTGCAGATAGAGCTGGTGCACGGTGTTGGCGGCGTGCGCGTCACCCCAGTCGGTGTCGCTGACCGGGCCGCGGGCCTTAGCCGCGTAGTAGGTGGACGGGGCGATCGTGACGTCGTGCTCGGTGAGCACAGCACAGATCGGGTCGACCCCGAAACGGTCCCGGTGAGCGTCGATGTACTCGACGATCACCGCAGTCGGCGGTCGACCTCCGCCGCGGCGAAAAACGCCGATGCTGTCTTGAGAATCTCGTTGGCCCTGCGCAATTCAGCGTTCTCTTTACGCAGGGCTGCTAGCTCAGCGGCCGGATCACCCGGCATCACGTCATCTGTGCGGTGGGTGCTGAAATGGCGGTCCTCGACCCAGTTCCGCAACGTCGCCTGATTGATGCCCAACAGCTCCCCGACATGTCGGCGAGCTGCCAACTTCGAGTCATCGGTCTGATCGAGACGATCGTGATACATCCGTACCGCCCGCTCACGGGTCTCTGGGTCGAACTTCCTCGGCGCAGCCACAACCACATCCTCCTGGTGCGATCACGATCTCCACCAGACCCAGGACGGTTCAGACAACCTGGTGCTGGTCTGCCCCCACCATCACCGGCTGCACCACCGCGGAGTCATCACCATCACCGGCCCCGCCGAGCGGCTCCGGGTCACCGACAGCACCGGCCGAGACCTCAAACCCGGATCCCTGGCCCGCCCACCCACCCAACCCCCACCAGCGGTGACGCCCTACCGCGGACCCACCGGCGAACGCATCAGCTGGCGCTGGTACCCCACCTACCAACCCCCACCACCGACCACCAATTGACCTGACCTCGTCCCCGCCGGGACCCATGGAGATCAAGCCGGCGTCGCGGCTCGGACCTGCATCGCTGCTCGCCCGAGCGATGGATCAGTTACCTGTGCCGGGCGCCGTTCGATCCCGACAGCCCGAGGGCTGTCGCGGTGACACGCGTGATGCGGCAGTGGTCGGCTGCAGACGCGTCGGTGACCGGTTACAGGTGCTTGGTCGTCGGCTATTGAACGGGGCAGGCGTACTTGTGGGCGACCTCCATCACCCGCTGCTGCGCGCCGGGACCGATGACTCCTTGAGCAGCCAACTCCAAACCGATGTATCCCGGTATGCCGCCCACGCACGCCTGGTGAGCAACACGCCACGCGGTGTCCGGATTCAGGTTGTAGCCGTTTCGCTGCAGACCTTGCATATAGCCGTCGAACTCCGGCGTGCCCTGCTCCGGAATCGCGTACGCCGTGCCTGCCGTGGCGATTGCGACGGCCACCGCTGCGACGACAGGTGCGATCACACGTCTCAACGTCATCTCTCCTCCGGGCTCTGCCGCCGTTATCGCCTACACGTTCGCACAATCGACCCGGTCCAGATCCCGAAACGGCTGTTGCCGAGTTTGCGCAACGTGTACGTCCAGTCGGGACGATCCGCATCAGAGATGCGTCGACGTACGGCTTCGATATCCAGAGGCATTCCGATTTCGCGGTGGGCTTTATCAGCCACCGACGGTTCGCAGCACCGGCTTCGGGGAAGCCGAGAGTCGCGTCGTCCTAGACTGGCCGCGTGGCGAAACTGCAGTTGGTTCAGGAGCCGGCGGCCGATGCTCTGCTGGAAGACAATCCGTTCGCGTTGCTGGTTGGAATGCTCCTCGACCAGCAGATCCCGATGGAGGTCGCGTTCGGCGGTCCGAAGAAGATCGCCGACCGGATGGGCGGATTCGACGCGCAGTCGATCGCCGACCACGATCCCGACAAGTTCGCCGAGCTGTGCGCGCAAACGCCTGCGGTGCATCGGTTTCCGGGTTCGATGGCCAAGCGGGTGCAGGCCCTGGCGCAGGTGATCGTCGATGAGTACGGCGGCGACGTGACGGCCTTGTGGTCCGACGGAGCCGACGGGGCCGACGTGCTCCGCCGGCTCAAAGCGTTGCCCGGCTTCGGCGAGCAGAAAGCCAAGATCTTCCTGGCGCTACTGGGCAAGCAGTACGGCGTCACCCCGAAAGGCTGGCGGACCGCGGCCGGCGACTACGGCAAGGCGGGCACGCACATGTCGGTGGCGGACGTGACGGACCCCGGCTCGCTGCAGAAGGTCCGTGCGTACAAGAAGGAAGCCAAGGCCAAGAACAAGGAAGCGAAGGCGGCGAAGGCCTAGTTTCTCCTGCTCGGCGGGGCGCTCTCACACCGCGGCCGAATCACGACCTGTGTGCGGCTTCGGCGGAACCAGGGACGTCCAGAGCGGCCAGGTCGGACAGGATCCCGGCGACCACGCGTCCGGTCGAGGTGGCGGTGTCGAGCCCGTTGCGCAGGCAGCGCAGCGTGATCCCGCGGCGAGTCAGGTCGGCCACCGTCTGCGCCACCTCCGCCGCGGACCGTCCCAGCCGTTCGATCGTCACCACGACGACGACGTCGCCGGAGCGCGCGTAGGAGAGCAGCGCCACCAGTCCGGCCCGCATCTTCTCCACCGAGCCTGCGGTCTTGTCGGTGAAGATCCGGCGCGGATCCACGCCGGCCGCAGCGAGCTCGGCGAGTTGCTCGTCGAGGTCCCCGTTCGCGGCCGTGGCATAACCCAGCGTGACCGTCACCGTTCCAAGGTCTCACCTCGCGCGGGCGCCGTCACAGAGACTCGCCGTCGAACCTCTCGCGGGTTGCGAACTCCGCGACGGGCCTGCGCGTCAGCTTGCTGACCTGACGCTGAGGTTTGCCCAACGGCAGCACCGCGGCGACGGCATAGTCGTCAGGAATGCCCAGCAGCGCCTTCACCTCCGGTTCCTCGGCGACCGCCATGGTCGTCAGGACGCCGCCGTAGCCTTCGTTGCGGGCGGCGAGCAACACGTTCCACACGAACGGATACACCGACGCCCCGGCGACCAGACCAATCCGGTCGAGGTTCTGGTCGATCGCCGCGACCACGCCGAGATCGACGCACACCACCAGTACCACCGCCGCGCTGCGCAGCGGGGCCGTCATGTCGGCCGGCACCTCGGTGGCCGCGACCTGCTCTTCACTGATCTCCATGGGGCGCAATGGGTTCCACGGCCCTTCGCCGTTGCGCTTCTGGGCGACGTAACGTCGTGCGCCAGTCGCGCTCCGCGCCGCGAGCGCTTCCCGCGTGTTCCGGTCCCGGACCGCGATCACATGCACGCCCTGCCGGTTGCCGCCGCTCGGGGCGAACCTCGCGTTGTCCAGGATCCGGTGCAGCACGTCGTCGGGCAGCGGGTCCGCGGTGAACTGCCGGACCGCTCCGGTGGTGCGCATGACGTCGTAGAGGTCCATGTTGACGATCTTGTCTCATCGCCCGCCGGCGGCTGTGTCAAAGTGAACCCATGAAGACTCATCTCAACTGCCCCTGCGGCGAAGCGATCACCGGTAAGGACGAGGACGACCTCGTGGAGCAGGCCCAGAAGCACCTGTCCGAGGTGCATCCGGGTCGCGACTACGACCGCGAGGCGATCCTGTTCATGGCCTACTGATCCACGCCCCTGCGCGGCGCAGCGGGGTCAGGGGACGACGGTGGAGCCGATCGTCGGCATGAACTGGCACTGCTTCTCGGTCGTGGTGACCTGACCGAAGATCGTCGACATGATGCTGCCCGAACCGGTGTCGGCGATGGCGGTCAGCGTCGTCGGACCGTTGGGGTTCATGTCCGGGCGCGGCTTGAGGGTGACACTGCCGGACTTGCCGGTGGTCAGGTTCACCCATGTCGCATTGAGCGGCAGCTTCTGCTCGGCCGCCGGGCCGGGCGTGCCGATCGCGGTGAACACGTACGCAGTCTGGCCGGGGCCGGGTCCGGGCAGCGGGATTGTCGCCGGGCCGGCCACCGAGATCGCGGTTGCGAGCACATTGCCGCCGTCGGCAAGGCAGCCGTTGCTGATGGACGGATAGAGGAAGTCCTGCGTCACCGGTGCGTTCGGGCCGAGCCCGGGTGCAGCCGCCGGAGCACCAGGGGCGGCGGGGGCGGCGGGTGCGGCCGCGGGCTCCACCGGCGCAGCGACCGGCGTGGCCACCTCGGGTGCGGGAACCGGGGCAACGGGGGACGCGGGTCCCGGCGGCGTCGGGACCGCGGCCGGCGCGTGTGCCTCGGGCAGCGCGTGCGGCACGGCCTCGGGGGCTGGGCCGACGACGTGGGCGGGGTTGACGCCGGCGGGTAGGTGCGCCTCGGTACCCGGTACGGCGCCGGTCGCCGGGACGTGCGCGACGGGCTGAGCGACGAACTGATTGACCGCTGAGGCCACATCGCGCGACGGCTGCGGCGCCGCCATGTCCCCGGCGAACACGGCGGCGGCCGCCATCAACATCGATGCCGCATTGGTGGGATCAGAAGCCGCCTGCTGGATCACCGGCCCCAGGCTCTGCACGGCGGGCAGACCGGGGGCCTGCGACCCGTCAATCGGTGGCGGCGCCGCCGGTTCGGCGTGCGCCACCCCGGTCACGCCCATCGTCAGCAGCAGCGCGGATGAGCACACCGCCAGCTGGGTGGTGAGCTTCGTCGGGCTTGCTGACATGAGCCGGGTCGTAGGCATGATCCCCCAATACATCGGTGGTTTCAGATGGGTCGAGCTCGTTCAGTCGGTCACGGCAGGGCCGAGAGCGGGGTGAACAGCGGCGGTACCGGAGCGGGAGCCGGCGCTGCGGCCGCGGGTGCGGCGGTGACCGGTGCCGTCGCGCCGGTCGGCAGCAGGCCGGCCAGCGATGTCCCGCCGGGCAGCAGCGAGGCCAGGCCGCCGGGGACGCCGAGCGAATCGGTCAGACCCGACAGCGGCGACACGGGAGCGGCCGCCGGAGCGGTCTGCGGCACCGTGGTGGTGTTGCCGACCGGCACGGTGGTCATGTTGCCGCCGGGCAGGGCGGTCGCGCCGGGCAGCACGTTCGCGGGCTGCGGGAGGTTGATCGACGCGGTCGCACCCGGACCCGAGACCGGGGTGGCCGGCGTCGTGGTCGCCGTCGCGGCCGGAGCGGTGCCCATCATGTTGGCGAAGCCCTGCATGATCTGCGTGGCGGCGGCCGGGTTGGCGGCCAGCTGCTGCAGGAACGGCAGGCCCGGCACCTCGGGAGCCGGCGCGGGGGCAGGCGCAGGAGCCGGTTGGGCGGATGCGGTGGCGCTCAGCGCCACGGGAGCCGACACCGCTCCAGCCGCTGCGATCATCGAGGTTGCGAACAGTTTCCGGGTGCGGTGCATGAAAGTTCTCCCATTCCGTCGGTGGCGCTTGATGGAGGCCGCGAATGACCGAGAAAGACACTGACGGCACGCCTGCACCCGAAGCTAGCCTGTTACTAGAGTTACTCAAGTGACAAGTGTGGCATTTATGGAACCGTTACTGAGGTGAAGGCGGACGGTGACCGCTCGCTAGAGTCGGTCGAATAAACACCACCGAATCCGCCACCCGGGCGACCGCTGGGCTACGGGCAGCGGCGCCCGCGCTGTTGGCCCTGAGCATCGCGCTGCGTCTGGCGTGGACCTACCTCGTACCCAACGGCGCCAACTTCGTCGATCTGCACGTCTACATCGGCGGGGCCGCCGAACTCGACGGGCCAGGCACGTTGTACGACTACGTCTACGGCGAGCAGACGCCGGACTTTCCGCTGCCGTTCACCTATCCGCCTTTCGCCGCGGTGGTCTTCTTCCCGTTGCACCTGCTGCCGTTCGGCGTCGTGGCGTTCGCCTGGCAGGTCGGCATCATCGCCGCGCTCTACGGCGTGGTGCGGCTCAGTCAGCGGCTGCTGTCCCCGGAATCGGCGCCCGGCGATCGGCGTGTCGCGATGTTGTGGACCGCCGTCGGTATCTGGACCGAGCCGCTGCGCAGCACATTCGACTACGGCCAGGTCAACGTGCTGCTCGTGCTCGCCGTGCTGTACGCGGTGTACACCTCGAAGTGGTGGCTGTCAGGCCTGCTGGTCGGGCTGGCCGCCGGGGTCAAGCTGACGCCGGCGGTGGCGGGGCTGTACTTCGTCGGTGCGCGGCGCTGGGCCGCGGTCTTCTGCTCGGCGGCGGTCTTTCTTCTGACCATCGGCGTGTCGGCGCTGCTCGTCGGGGAGCAGACTCGCGTCTACTTCACCGAGCTGCTCGGCGACGCCGACCGTGTCGGCCCGGTCGGGACGTCGTTCAACCAGTCGTGGCGGGGCGGGATCTCCCGGATCGTCGGGCACGACGCCGGTTACGGTCCCGTCGTGCTGGCAGGGATCGTGGTGACCGCGGTGCTCGCGCTGCTGGCGTGGCGGGCCATCGGCGGTGCCAACGACCGGCTGGGCGCCATCGTCATCGTCGAGTTGTTCGGTCTGCTGCTGTCCCCGATCTCGTGGACCCACCACTGGGTGTGGCTGTTGCCGCTGATGATCTGGCTGCTGCACGGTCCGCTGCGCGACCGGCTTGGTGCGCGGGTGCTCGGCTGGGGATGGTTGGTGTTGACCCTGATCGGGGTGCCGTGGCTGCTGAGTTTCGCCCAGCCGACCATCTGGGTGATCCCGCGGCCGTGGTACCTGGCGTGGGCAGGTCTGATCTACATCGTCGCCACGCTGGCGACGCTGGCCTGGATCGCTATCCGAGGATCCCGTCGATATCGCGGGCCATCTGCACGTCCTTGTCCGTGATGCCGCCTTCTGAGTGTGTGACCAAGGCGAAAGTGACAGTGCGCCAACGAATATCGATATCGGGATGGTGATCCTTTGCTTCCGCGTGCTCGGCCACCCGGCGGACGGCTTCGATCCCGTCCAGGAACGCGGGGAACTTGACCGATCGGCGCAGGGTTCCGTCGGCGCGCTCCCAGCCGTTGAGTTCCGGCAGGGCGGCGTCGACCTGTTCATCCGTTAACACAGCCATGAGCTCGACGGTATACCGTCTGGCGCGATGTCGAACGTGATCGTGGTGGCCGGTGCGCTCGTCGAGGACGGGGCGCTGCTTGTCGCCCAGCGCGCCCGCCCACCGGAGCTGGCCGGGCTGTGGGAACTTCCCGGCGGCAAGGTCGCACCGGGGGAGAGCGACGAGGCCGCGCTCGCACGCGAGCTGAACGAGGAACTCGGGGTCGACGTGACGGTCGGCGCCCGGGTGGGCGGCGACGTCGCCGTGACCGCGACGATGAGTCTGCGCGCGTACGTCGTCACCCGGACCGGTGGCATCGTGACGCCCCACGACCACCACGCGCTGCGCTGGGCGCGCGGCGAAGAGATCGAGGGCCTGCCGTGGGTGCCCGCCGACCGGGCGTGGCTGCCCGACCTGATCCGGCTGCTGAACGATCCCGTCGCGTGACGCAACCCCGCGGCGGGCCCGGAATGACCCTCAGAACAGCGGTTTCAGCGGCGTCCGCGCGGTCGCAGTTCACCAGTTAGCCGGCTTAGGTTCGCCTGCCGGTCGAAAATCAAGCTGCCCCAGATCAATTCAATATCGCCAATCGTGACACATCGCTGCGCAAAGATGTTTCGCTGGATCGGTGAGTACGGCGACAACGCCGGACATCGGCGCACGGCGGGGGCTCAATCTGGCGCTGGCCACCTGGGTTTCCGCGATCAACTTCTGGGCCTGGAACATGATCGGCCCACTGTCCACCACCTACGCCGGCGATATGTCGCTGAGCAGCAGCCAAGCCTCGATCCTGGTGGCCACCCCGATCCTGGTCGGTGCGCTCGGCCGGATCGTGGTCGGGCCGCTCACCGACCGCTTCGGCGGCCGGGTGATGTTCATCGCGGTGACGCTGGCGTCCATCATCCCGGTGCTGGCGGTGGGCATCGCCGGGTCGTCGGGCTCCTATCTGTTGCTGGTGGTCTTCGGATTCTTCCTCGGCGTCGCCGGCACCGTTTTCGCCGTCGGTATCCCGTTCGCCAACCACTGGTACGAGGCCTCCCGCCGCGGGTTCGCCACCGGCGTGTTCGGCATGGGCATGGTCGGCACCGCGCTGTCGGCGTTCTTCACTCCGCGCTTCGTCAACTGGTTCGGTCTGTTCACCACGCACGTGGTCATCGCGGTGGCATTGGCGGTGACCGCGGTGCTGTGCCTGGTGGTCATGCGTGACTCGCCGGACTTCACGCCCAACCACGACGCAGTGGTGCCGAAACTCAAGGCCGCGGCCAAGTTGCCGGTGACGTGGGAGATGTCGTTCCTCTACGCCGTCGTCTTCGGTGGATTCGTCGCCTTCAGCAACTATCTGCCGACCTACATCAAGACCATCTACGACTTCTCGGCGGTGGACGCCGGTGCGCGTACCGCCGGTTTCGCCCTTGCGGCGGTGCTGGCCCGGCCGGTCGGCGGTGCGCTGGCCGATCGCTTCGCCCCGAAGTACGTGGTGCTCGCCTCGTTCACCGGAACGGCGGTGACCGCGGCCGTCGCCATCTTTCAGCCACCGCCGGACTTCTGGTCGGCGGTCACGTTCATCACCCTGGCGCTGTTCCTGGGCATCGGCACCGGCGGTGTCTTCGCCTGGGTCGCCCGGCGCGCGCCCGCCCAGTCGGTGGGTTCGGTCACCGGCATCGTCGCCGCGGCCGGTGGACTCGGCGGCTACTTCCCGCCCCTGGTGATGGGGGCGACCTACGACAGCATCGAGAACGACTACTCCATAGGCCTGTCGCTGTTGGTGGCGACCGCGCTGATCGCGTTCACCTACACCGCGCTGCGGCTGCACGCCCATGAGCCACGCGTTGAGGGGGTTTCCCGGTGACCACCGCACCTCGGACCGGCGGCGTCGCCGAAGAGCTGCTCGCGCGCAGCGGCCGGTTCTTCACCCGCGGCGAGGTCTCCGACGATCTGCGCACCGTCGCCCGCCGCGGCGGCCGCGACGGTGACGTGTTCTACCGCGACCGCTGGAGCCACGACAAGGTGGTCCGCTCCACCCACGGCGTGAACTGCACCGGGTCGTGTTCGTGGAAGGTCTACGTCAAGGACGGCATCATCACCTGGGAGACCCAGGAGACCGACTATCCGTCGGTGGGACCCGACCGGCCCGAGTACGAGCCGCGTGGATGCCCTCGAGGCGCCGCGTTCTCCTGGTACACCTACTCGCCGACCCGGGTCCGGTACCCGTACGCGCGCGGTGTGCTGGTCGAGATGTACCGGGAAGCCAAAGCGCGACTGCGGGATCCGGTGCTCGCGTGGGCCGACATCCAGGCCGACCCGGAGCGGCGCCGGCGCTACCAGCAGGCGCGGGGCCGTGGTGGCCTGGTCCGGGTGGCCTGGGCCGAGGCCACCGAGATGATCGCCGCCGCGCACGTGCACACCATCAAGACCTACGGCCCCGACCGCATCGCCGGGTTCTCGCCGATCCCGGCGATGTCGATGGTCAGCCACGCCGCGGGTGCGCGGTTCGTCAGCCTCCTCGGCGGTGCGATGACCTCGTTCTACGACTGGTACGCCGACCTGCCGGTGGCCTCTCCGCAGGTGTTCGGTGACCAGACCGACGTCCCGGAGTCCGGTGACTGGTGGGACGCGTCGTATCTGATGATGTGGGGCTCCAACGTGCCGGTCACCCGCACCCCGGACGCCCACTGGATGGCCGAGGTGCGATACCGCGGCACCAAGGTGGTCAGCGTCAGCCCGGATTACGCCGACAACACCAAGTTCGCCGACGAGTGGATGCCCTGCGCGGCCGGCACCGACGGGGCCCTGGCAATGGCGATGGGGCATGTCATCCTCACCGAAAACTTTGTCCGCCAACGGGTCCCGTTCTTCGTTGACTATGTCCGCACGTACACCGACCTGCCGTTCCTGGTGAAGCTCGAAGCGCGTGCCGGCGCGCTGGTACCGGGCAAGATGCTGACCGCCGCCGATCTCGGGGAGGGTGCCGCGCAGGAGAACGCCGCGTTCAAGCCGGTGCTGCTCGACGGCGCGACGAATGACGTCGCGGTGCCGCCGGGGTCGCTGGGCTTCCGGTTCGGAGAGGCCGGCGAGGGCAAGTGGAACCTCGACCTCGGTGGCCTGGTCCCGGCGCTGACCGTGGCCGACGACTCCGGCCGCGGCGAGACCGCGGTGATCACGTTGCCGCGCTTCGACACCGAGGGTGGGCAGGGTGCCACCCTGCGGCGCGGGGTGCCGGTGCGCCGGGTCGGTGACCACCGGGTGTGCACCGTGTTCGACCTGATGCTGGCGCAGTACGGCGTGGCCCGGTCAGGTCTGCCCGGTGACTGGCCGGCCGGCTACGGCGACGCGGAGGTTCCCTACACCCCGGCATGGCAGGAGTCGATCACGGGAGTGGCTGCCGGACAAGCGATTCGGGTGGCGCGCGAATTCGCCCGCAATGCCGAGGAATCCGGTGGCCGGTCCATGATCATCATGGGTGCCGGGATCTGCCAGTGGTTCCACGGGGACACCACCTACCGGGCCGTGCTGGCGCTGCTGCTGCTGACCGGCTCGATGGGCCGCAACGGCGGCGGTTGGGCGCACTACGTCGGCCAGGAGAAGTGCCGGCCGGTCACCGGTTGGGCGACGATGGGCATGGCCACCGACTGGTCCCGGCCTCCGCGCCAGATGCCGGGCACGTCGTACTGGTACGCCCACACCGACCAGTGGCGCTACGACGGCTACCGCGCCGACGCGCTGGCCAGCCCGACCGGGCGGGGCCGGTTCGCGGGCAAGCACACCATGGACGTGGTGGCCGCCGCGACGGCGATGGGCTGGATGCCGTTCTACCCCCAGTTCGACCGATCCAGCCTTGATGTCGCCGACGACGCCGAGGCGGCCGGGCGTGACATCCCGCGGTACGTGTGTGAGGAGCTGGCCGCGGGGCGGCTCAAGCTGGCGGTCACCGACCCGGACGATCCGGCGAACTGGCCGCGGGTGCTCGACGTCTGGCGGGCCAATCTCCTGGGCTCGTCGAGCAAGGGTAACGAGTACTTCCTGCGCCATCTGCTCGGCACCACCTCGAATCTGCAGGCCACCCCGACCGAAGAGGCGCTGCGCCCCCGAGACGTCGCGTGGTCGCCCGAGATCCCGGAGGGCAAGCTCGATCTGTTGATGTCGATCGACTTCCGCATGACGTCGACGACGCTGCTCTCCGATGTGGTGCTGCCGGCGGCCACCTGGTACGAGAAGGCCGATCTGTCCTCGACCGACATGCACCCCTTCGTGCATGCCTTCAGTCCGGCGATCGACCCGCCGTGGGAGACCCGTTCGGACTTCGACGCATTCGGCGCCATCGCCCGCAGCTTCTCGGCACTGGCGCGCACCCATCTGGGCACCCGCACCGATGTGGTGCTCGGCGCCCTTCAGCACGACACACCCGCTGCTATGGCGTATCCCGCGGGCGTGCAACGCGATTGGCGGGAGACCGGTGAGGTGCCGGTGCCCGGCAGGACCATCGGCCCGATCACGGTGGTCGAACGCGACTATCCGGCGGTCGCCGACAAGTGGGCGACACTCGGGCCGCTGGTGGACCGGTTGGGCGTCACGACGAAAGGCGTGACCACCTGGCCGGTGCAGGAGGTCGCCGAGCTGTCCAAGCAGTTCGGCGTGCTGGGCTCGGGTCCGGCGGCCGGCCGTCCGGCGATCACCACCGCCGAGCGGATGGCCGACGTCATCCTCGCGCTGTCCGGGACCTCCAACGGGCGGTTGGCCGTCGAGGGATTCCGCGAGTTGGAGCGGCGCACCGGCACGTCACTGGTGCATCTGGCCGAGGGCAGCGAGGAGCGCCGCATCACCTATGCCGACACGCAGGCCAGACCGGTGCCGGTGATCACCAGCCCGGAATGGTCGGGCAGCGAGACCGGCGGCCGCAGATACGCGCCGTTCACGGTCAACATCGAACAGCTCAAACCGTTCCACACCCTGACCGGCCGGATGCACTTCTATCTGGACCACGACTGGCTGGAGGAACTCGGCGAGCAGCTGCCGGTGTACCGGCCGCCGCTGGACATGGCCCGGTTGTTCGGGGAGGGCGCCGTGGGGGACCGCGACGGCATCGGTCTGACCGTGCGGTACCTGACCCCGCACTCCAAGTGGTCGATTCATTCGGAGTATCAGGACAACCTGTTCATGTTGTCGCTGTCGCGAGGCGGGCCGACGATGTGGATGAGCCCGGCCGATGCCGCCAAAATCGCCGTGCGCGACAACGACTGGGTGGAAGCCGTCAACCGCAACGGTGTCGTGGTGTGCCGGGCGATCGTCAGCCACCGCATGCCC
The DNA here is from genome assembly GCF_025263565.1 of Mycobacterium sp. SMC-8. Classification (NCBI taxonomy): domain Bacteria; kingdom Bacillati; phylum Actinomycetota; class Actinomycetes; order Mycobacteriales; family Mycobacteriaceae; genus Mycobacterium; species Mycobacterium sp. SMC-8. The sequence goes on along the minus strand of NZ_CP079865.1, from coordinate 6,419,066 downwards.
GAGGGGGTGGTGTTCGTCTATCACGCCCAGGAGCGCACGATCGACGTGCCGCTGACCGAGACCACCGGTAAGCGGGGCGGCATCCACAACTCGCTGACCCGGCTGCTGGTCAAACCCAGCCACCTCGCCGGCGGGTATGCCCAGACGGCGTTTGCGTTCAACTACCTGGGCCCCACCGGGAATCAGCGCGACGAGGTCACCGTCGTGCGGCGGCGCTCGCAGGAGGTGGTCTACCAGTGAAACCGATGGCCCAGATGGCGATGGTGATGAACCTGGACAAGTGCATCGGGTGCCACACCTGCTCGGTGACCTGCAAGCAGGCGTGGACCAACCGGCCCGGCACCGAGTACGTGTGGTTCAACAACGTCGAGACCCGGCCCGGGCAAGGTTATCCGCGCACCTACGAGGACCAGGACCGGTGGCGCGGCGGTTGGGTGCGGGACCGGCGCGGCCGGTTGCGGTTGCGCGGTGGCGGACGATTCAGCAAGCTGCTGCACATCTTCTCGAACCCCAAACTGCCGTCGATCGAGGACTACTACGAGCCGTGGACCTACGATTACGAGACCCTGACGAATGCGCCACTGGGCGAACACATCCCGGTCGCGCCACCGCGCAGCCTGATCAGCGGCGAGCCGATGAAGGTCGAGTGGTCGGCCAACTGGGACGACAACCTGGGCGGCTCACCCGAACTGCTCTCCGGCGACCCGGTGCTGCGTCAGGTCAGCGAGCAGGTTCGGCTCGAACTCGAGCAGACCTTCATGTTCTATCTGCCGCGGATCTGCGAGCACTGCCTGAACCCTTCGTGTGTGGCCTCGTGCCCGTCGGGTGCGATGTACAAGCGCAGCGAGGACGGCATCGTGCTGGTCGATCAGGACAGCTGCCGCGGGTGGCGGATGTGTGTGTCCGGATGCCCTTATAAGAAGGTGTATTTCAACCACAAGACGGGCAAGGCCGAGAAGTGCACACTGTGCTATCCGCGCATCGAGGTGGGATTGCCGACGGTGTGCTCGGAGACCTGTGTGGGCCGGTTGCGCTATCTGGGGTTGGTGCTCTACGACGTCGACCGGGTGCTGGAGGCGGCCTCGGTACCCGAGGACACCGATCTCTACCACGCACACAAGTCGATCCTGTTGGATCCCAACGATCCCGAGGTGATCGCCGCCGCCCGCGCCGAGGGGATCTCCGATGAGTGGATCGAGGCCGCGCAGCGTTCCCCGATCTACGCGCTGATCCACACCTATCAGGTGGCGCTGCCGTTGCACCCGGAGTATCGGACCGTGCCCATGGTCTGGTACATCCCGCCGCTGTCGCCGGTGGTGGACGCGGTCAGCCGCAGCGGTCACGACGGCGAGGACGTCGGGAATCTGTTCGGCGCCCTGGAGGCGCTGCGCATCCCGATCGAATACCTGGCCGGACTGTTCACCGCGGGCGACACCGCGGTGGTCGAGGGTGTGCTGCGGCGCCTGGCGGCGATGAGGTCCTACATGCGCGACATCAACCTCGGCCGCGACACGCAGCCGCACATCCCGGAGTCCGTCGGGATGACCGAGGAACAGATGTACAACATGTACCGGTTGCTGGCCCTGGCGAAATACGATGAGCGCTACGTGATCCCGACCGCGTACGCCACCGACGGGCTCCCCGGGATCGAGGAGCCGGGCTGCTCGTTGTCGTTCGACGGGGGACCGGGCATGTACGAGTCCGGGCCGTTCGGCGAGGCCAGCGGCGTGCCGGTGCCCGTCGCGGTGGAGACCTTCCACGCACTGCGCCACCGGCAGACCAGCGAGCACATGGCGGCCAACGAGTCCCGTCCGTCCCGGGTCAACCTGCTGAACTGGGACGGACGCGGCGCACCCCCCGGGTTGTTCCCGCGGAACGGGGACCGCGGATGAGACTGCGCAGACGCTCTCCGCTGACCGACCGGCTGGTGTGGCAGTGTGCCTCGCTGGTGTTGAGCTACCCCGACACTGGGCAGCTGGAGACCGCCGCCGAGCTGCTGTGCCATATCGACGGTGCTGCGGCCGAACAACTTTCGCGCACGATCGAGGCGGTGCGCGGGGTCGATCCGATGGGCGCGGCCCAGCGGTATGTCGCGACGTTCGACATGCGCCGGCGCGCCACCCTGTACCTGACGTACTGGACCGCGGGGGACACCCGCAACCGCGGTCGCGCGATGCTGGAGTTCGCCGACGTCTACCGGCATTCCGGTGCCCGGATGCCGGCCGGTGAGGCGCCCGACCACCTGCCGGTGGTGCTCGAGTTCGCCGCCACCGTCGACCCCGACGCCGGGCGGCGCCTGCTGAGCGAGCACCGGGTCGCTCTCGAGGTGCTGCATCGGGCACTGGCGGAGGCGGACTCTGCGTATGCTCCGGCGGTCGCGGCGGTGCTCTCGACGCTGCCGCCGGCCACCGACGGCGAACTGCGCCGCGCGCACCGGTTGGCCGCGGACGGTCCCCCCGCCGAAGCCGTCGGACTGCAACCGTTCACGCTGACCGTCCCCCCGCGCCGGGTCGCGGCCGGCGCCGGGACAGAAAGGCCGCGGTGACATGTCCGGCTGGGAGATCTTCTGGGACGTCGTTCCGTACGTGACGCTGGCGATCGTGCTCGTCGGCACCTGGTGGCGGTACCGCTATGACAAGTTCGGCTGGACCACCCGATCGTCACAGCTCTACGAGAGCCGGCTGCTGCGCATCGCCAGCCCGATGTTCCACTTCGGCATCCTGGTGGTGATCGTCGGCCACGTCATCGGCCTGGTGATCCCCGAATCCTGGACCGACGCCATGGGTTTGAGCAACCACGCCTACCACATCCAGGCGCTGGTGCTGGGAGCCATCGCGGGCGTCTGCACGCTGGTCGGTATCGCGCTGCTGGTGTATCGACGGCGCACCACGGGTCCGGTGTTCATGGCCACCACCGTCAACGACAAGGTGATGTATCTGGTCCTGGTGCTCGCCATCGTCGCCGGGTTGGCGTGCACGCTGATCGGGGCGACACCCCTCGGCGCCGAGCACGACTACCGCGAGACGGTGTCCCCGTGGTTCCGCTCGATCTGGGTGCTGCAGCCGCGCGGTGACCTGATGGTGGCCGCGCCCCTGTGGTTCCACATCCATGTGCTGATCGGTCTGACGCTGTTCTGCCTGTGGCCGTTCACCCGGCTGGTGCACGCGTTCAGTGCCCCCGTCGGGTACCTGTTCCGTCCGTACATCGTCTACCGCAGCCGCGACGTGGCCCGGCAGGGTGAACTGATCGGATCGGCCCCCCACCGCCGCGGCTGGTGACCCGCTCAGGGTTGGTGACCCGCCGGGGCTGGTGTTCCGCCGAAATCGCATTCCACGTGCGTCAAGCCTGAGAGTAGGCGCACCACAGGCAATCTCGGCGACGGTCCGGCGGGGTTCTCATGCGGTCCAGTAGACCTGGCCGTCGGCGCCTAGCCGGGCACCCTCGGCCGGGGCGTGGGGCTGCAGCCTGCCGTCGTGCATCAGATGCGTGACCGGGGCACCGCAGCGCAATATCGCGACGTCGGCGACGAGGCGCCGGTGACAACGCCACCAGACCGCCTCGCTGCACATGATCGCGGTGCGCTGCCGGTCGGCTTGCCCGAGCAGTTCGGCCAGGGCGGCGCCGAATTCCTCGCTGCGGGTGTAGGCGGCGTAGGCGGCGAACTGGGCGACGCGCCACCAGGTGTCGACGGTCTCGGTATCGGAGCCCAGACGCCGACGGCCGCCCAGTCGTGGCTCCCAGCGGTAGTTCAGTCCCGCCGCGGGGGCCCAGGTCTGCATCGCGGCGCGCTCGACATCGGGATTGTGCCGGCTGGCCGGGAAGCGGCGGATGTCGACGAGCATCCGCACCCCGGCGCCGTCGAGTAGCTCAATCAGCCCGTCACGCCGCAGCGTGCCGTGGCCGACGGTGAGAAGCCCGGTCATGCCGGGCGGTGCTCGACCGGATCGATGTCGGCGGACACCGCGCGTAGCGCCGGCAGTGGTGAGGCCATGCGCCGACGCTAGCGCGTGGGTCACGGGGCGGCTGAGCCGCCGAGGATGAAGGGGCGACTGAGCCGCCGAGGACGACGGGGGGCGGGCGTCAGTAGCGCAGGCGGTCCCCGGCGACGCGGACGTCGGCCCGGGCGTCCGGGTGGGCGATCGCGTGGATCGGGTGGGTCAGCACTGGATGCCGGCAGTGCGGGCACGATGCCTGAGCGCGGTTGGCCGAGCTGAAGGTCAGATGCCGACACTCGCTACATCGCACGACGTAGAACGCGCCGATCCAGTTGGCCAGCCCCAGGAAGATCGCCAGCGTCGTCAAGGTCGCGAGCACCGTGATGAGAACGATGGTGAGCACCGTATAAACCGTCATGACCTACCTCCAACAAAGACGTCTGACGGGTGCCTTTCACGGTACGCCTGGCCCGGCGTGAATCCGGCGGAATCGGAGGCGAATCCGCCGCTCAGGCCTTCCTGGCCCGCTTGTAGACCTTCTCGAGTTCTTTGCCCCGCAGGCCGTTGAGTTCCGCCTTGCGCACCTTGTGAACCACCAGTGGGCACCGCTTGCACCGCGGTTTGCTGCGGCAGCATTTCTTCTTGGGCTTGACGCCGGCGAGCTTGGTGGCTTTCACGTGACGGGAATCTCTCGTTTTCGCGATCGGTGCACTGCACTGCGACAATCACCGGCGTGAATTCTCGTCCGGACTTTCGCAACGTCGCCATTGTGGCCCACGTCGACCACGGCAAGACCACCCTGGTCGACGCCATGCTGCGGCAGTCCGGTGCGCTGAGCCACCGCGGCGATGACGCGATCGAACGCCTGATGGATTCCGGTGACCTGGAAAAGGAAAAGGGAATCACCATCCTGGCGAAGAACACGGCCGTCCACCGGCACCATCCCGACGGCAGCATGACGGTCATCAACGTCATCGACACCCCCGGTCACGCCGATTTCGGCGGTGAGGTCGAACGCGGCCTGTCCATGGTCGACGGCGTCGTGCTGCTCGTCGATGCCTCCGAGGGGCCCCTGCCGCAGACCCGTTTCGTGCTGCGCAAGGCACTGGCCGCGCACCTGCCCGTCATCCTGGTCGTCAACAAGACCGACCGCCCCGACGCACGCATCGCGGAGGTCGTCGAGGAAAGCCACGACCTGCTGCTCGACGTCGCCTCCGATCTCGACGAGGAAGCTCAGGCCGCCGCGGAGAAGGCTCTCGACCTGCCCACGCTGTACGCCTCGGGCCGCGCCGGCATTGCCAGCACCACAGCGCCGGCCAACGGGGAGAACCCCGACGGTGAGAACCTTGACCCGCTGTTCGACGTGCTGCTCGAGCACATCCCGCCGCCGCAGGGCGATCCCGAGGCGCCGCTGCAGGCCCTCGTCACCAACCTTGATGCGTCGGCCTTCCTCGGCCGCCTCGCGCTGATCCGCATCTACAAGGGCCGCATCAAAAAGGGCCAGCAGGTCGCGTGGATGCGCGATGTCGACGGCCATCCCGTCATCACGAACGCCAAGATCACCGAACTGCTCGTCACCGAAGGTGTGGAACGCACGCCCACCGACGAGGCCTTCGCCGGTGACATCGTCGCCGTCGCCGGCATCCCGGAGATCATGATCGGCGACACGCTCGCCGACCCGGACCACGCGCACGCACTGCCGCGTATCACCGTCGACGAGCCCGCGATCTCGGTGACGATCGGCACCAACACCTCGCCGCTGGCGGGCAAGATCTCCGGTCACAAGCTCACCGCCCGCATGGTCAAGAACCGCCTCGATGCCGAGCTGGTCGGCAACGTGTCCATCAAGGTCGTCGACATCGGCCGCCCCGACGCGTGGGAGGTGCAGGGGCGAGGTGAGCTCGCGCTGGCCATCCTCGTCGAGCAGATGCGCCGCGAAGGATTCGAGCTGACCGTCGGTAAGCCGCAGGTGGTCACCCAGACCATCGACGGCAAGCTGCACGAGCCGTTCGAAGCGCTGACCATCGACAGCCCGGAGGAACACCTCGGCGCCATCACCCAGCTGATGGCCGCGCGCAAGGGCCGCATGGAGCAGATGACCAACCATGCCGCCGGTTGGGTGCGGATGGACTTCATCGTGCCCAGCCGTGGCCTGATCGGGTTCCGCACGGACTTCCTGACGCTGACCCGCGGCACCGGCATCGCCAACGCGGTGTTCGACGGATACCGGCCCTGGGCGGGTGAGATCCGGGCCCGCCACACCGGGTCGCTGGTGTCCGACCGCAGCGGCCAGATCACGCCCTTCGCCATGATCCAGCTCGCCGACCGAGGCCAGTTCTTCGTCGAACCGGGCCAGGAGACCTACGAAGGCCAGGTCGTCGGGATCAACCCGCGCGCCGAGGATCTCGACATCAACATCACCCGCGAGAAAAAGCTGACGAACATGCGGTCCTCCACGGCCGACGTGATCGAGACGCTGGCCCGCCCGCTGGAGCTCGACCTGGAGAAGGCGATGGAGTTCTGCGCCGAGGATGAGTGCGTCGAGGTCACCCCCGAGATCGTGCGCGTGCGCAAGGTCGAGCTGACGGCATCGCTGCGGGCCCGGGCCAAGGCGCGCGCCAAAGCGCAGGCAAACAGCTGACCCCGGTGGACCGTCCGCCCCTGGCTACCCTGTAGAGCATGCTGACGACCCTGCGACGCGTCAGCGCCGGTGTCAGCGCGATCGGCATGACGTTGGCCCTGGTCAGCGGCTGTACGGTGAGTCCGCCGCCGGCGCCGCAGAGCACCGACACCACCGAGGTGACCCCTCCGCCGCCGATGAAGGCGACCCAGATCATCGTGGCGATCGATTCGATCGGGCCGGGCTTCAACTCTCATCTGCTCTCCGACCAGTCTCCGGTCAACGCCGCGATCAGTTCGCTCGTGCTGCCCAGTTCGTTCCGCCCGATACCCGATTCCCGGACCCCGACGGGTTCGCGCTGGGAGATGGACACCTCGCTGCTCGAATCAGCGGAGGTCACCAGTGAGAACCCGTTCACGGTCACCTACAAGATCCGGCCCGAGGCGCAGTGGACCGACAACGCCCCGATCGGCGCCGACGACTACTGGTATCTGTGGCGGCAGATGGTGAGCCAGCCCGGCACCGCCGACCCGGCCGGCTACGACCTCATCACCGGTGTGCAGTCGGTCGAAGGCGGCAAGACGGCCGTGGTGACGTTCTCCCAGCCCTACCCGGCGTGGCGCGAGCTGTTCAACGACATCCTGCCCGCCCACATCGTCAAGGACGTGCCCGGCGGGTTCGCCGCGGGGCTGGCCCAGACGCTCCCGGTGACCGGCGGGCAGTTCCGGGTCGACACCATCGACCCGCAGCGCGATGAGATCCTCCTGGCACGCAACGACCGCTACTGGGGCAAACCCGCCACTCCGGATCTGATCCTCTTCCGTCGCGGCGGTGCACCGGCCGCACTGGCCGATTCGATCCGCAACGGCGACACACAGGTCGCCCAGGTTCACGGCGGATCGGCGGTGTTCGCGCAGCTTTCGGCGATCCCGGATGTGCGCACCGCGCGGATCGTGACCCCGCGGGTCATGCACCTGACGCTGCGGGCGCAGCAGCCCATGCTCACCGACCCGCTGGTCCGCAAAGCCGTACTGGGCCTGCTGGACGTCGACCTGCTCGCCGCCGTCGGCGCCGGCGACGACAACACCGTGACACTGGCCCAGGCCCAGGTGCGCTCACCCTCGGACCCCGGCTACGTCCCGACCGCACCGAAGGCGATGACGCGCGAGGAGGCGATCGCGCTGCTCTCCGAGGCCGGCTACCAGATCGAATCGGCTCCGGCGCCCGAGCCGCTCGAGCCGCCTGCGCCGGCTCCGCCGGACAACAACCGCGGTCAACTCACCAAGGACGGTCAGCCGCTGACGCTGGTCCTCGGTGTCGCCGCCAACGACCCGACGTCAGTCGCCGTCGCCAACACCGCCGCCGACCAGCTGCGCAATGTCGGCATCGCCGCATCGGTGTCGGCGCTGGACCCGGTCACCCTGTACGGCGATGCGCTGGTGGACAACAGGGTCGATGCCGTGATCGGCTGGCACCCGGCCGGGGGAGACCTCGCGACCTCGCTGGCCTCGCGTTACGGATGCCCGGCGCTGGAGGCCACCCCGGTGCCGACCACCCCGGGAGCGCCGGCACCCACCTCGGAGACACCGGAGACACCGGATCCGTCACCGACGGGCACGGCCCCGGCACCGATCGGCACCACCCCGGGGCCGACCGGCACGATCCCGACGCAGACCCCGACGCAGACTCCGACCCAGGCCTCCGACACCGACCGGCTCGTGCAGGCACCCAGCAACATCACCGGCATCTGCGACCACAGCATCCAGCCGAGGATCGACGCTGCGCTGCGCGGTGACGCCGACATCGCCGACGTGATCGCCGAGGTCGAGCCGAGGCTGTGGGAGATGGCCACGGTGCTGCCGATCCTGCAAGACACCACGATCGTCGCCGCCGGCCCGAGCGTGCAGCACGTCAGCCTGACCGGTGCGGTCCCCGTCGGCATCGTCGGCGACGCCGGCAACTGGGTCAAACTTCCGCAATAGCCGCGGGCTCATTTCGCCGACGCAGCACCGCGAGGCCGTACGCCGCGTAGGCGCCGACAGCGAACACCAGCAGCAGCCACAGCGGGGGACGGGCGAGTTCCCAGACGAACAACGCCGCGAACAACGGCGAGCGCTGCGTGATCGCCAGCACGCCCGCCGCGCAGCTCAACGACACGACCGCCACCGGCAACTGCGTTCCCGTCCACTGGTTCACCGCCAGCGCCACGAGCGAGCCGGCGGCCGCGCCGGTGGCCAGCGCGGGCGTGAGCAGACCGCCGACGGCGCCCGCACGCAGGAACAGCGTCGTCAACAACGGTTTGAGCAGCAGGATCAGAGCCGCCGAGGTCACCGTCAGCCCGGTCTTCATGCTGACCTCCAGGATGCTGCGGCCGTTGCCGGGTAACTCGGGAAGCCAGATCGAGCAGACGCCGGTCAGCAGGCCGGCCGCGGCGATTCCTGGAATCACGTTCCAGGACTTCAGTTTCATCGTCGGGGCGGCGTGCATCAGCCGGTCGAACGCCAGGCCCGCCGCCACCGCCACCGGAGCCATCGCCAACGCCAGAAACCCGAGCAGATAGGACAGGCGGGCATCAGGCCAGGACAGCGGATGCTCCAGGTGGGTCACGGGTGCGGCGACCAGGACGGCGATGCTCGACGTGATCAGCGCGGTGCCCAGCGCGCGCGGATGCCAGGTGCGCAGCACGATGCGGGCCGCGAAAATCGCCCCGCCCAACGGCACGCTGTACACCGCGCCCAGCCCCGCGCCGGCCGCGCACGCCAGCAGGATCTTCCGGTCCGCCGCGGTGAGCGCGAGCCGGGAGACGGCGGTGTCACTCCACGCGGAGGCGAGCTGCCGCGGCGCACCCTCACGGCCCAGCGAGGCGCCGGAACCGACCAGCAGCACCTGCAGCCCTGCGTCAGCCGTCGCCGTCAGCCCAGCCCTGTCCCGGCGGCGCCGCAACGCCCACCACCCGCAACCGGCCAGGGCGCCGCCCAGCATCGGGCCGACGGCGCGGCGAATGTGGTTGCTGCCCTCGATACCGCTGAGCAGGGTGCCGAAGCTGTAGTGGTAGGTGAGGTGCTCCACCGCGTGCAGCAGCAGCGTCGTGGCTGCGCCGGCCATCCCCGCGATCACACCGACGACGACAACGGCGCACCCGAACTGCACGGCGCGGCGGTTCACGAGCCGAATGTATGACAGGCCCGGCAACCGCGACGGCGAACGGGTTGGCAAGCTGGACCGAATGGAGACCCCGCGCCTGCTGTTCGTCCACGCCCACCCCGACGACGAGACCCTCGCCACGGGGGCGACGATCGCGCACTACGTCGGTCGCGGTGCGCAGGTGCAGGTGATCACGTGCACCCTCGGGGAGGAGGGGGAGGTCATCGGTGACCAGTGGGCGGGGCTGGCGGTCGACCGCGCCGACCAACTCGGTGGCTACCGGATCAGTGAGCTCACCGCCGCGCTGGCCGAACTCGGCGTCGACCGGCCGCGCTATCTGGGTGGGGCCGGTCGTTGGCGGGACTCGGGCATGGAGGGCACACCGGCCCGGAAGCAGCAACGGTTCGTCGACGGCGACGTCGCCGAACAGACCGCCGCGCTGGCCGCCGCGATCGACGAATTGCGCCCGCACGTCGTCGTCACCTACGACCCGAACGGCGGCTACGGACATCCGGACCACATCCACGTCCACCGGATCACGACGGCGGCGGTGGAGGCCGCGGCGTGGACTGTGCCGAAGCTCTACTGGACGGTGACGTCGGCGTCGGCGCTCACCGCGGGACTGGCCGCCCTCGGCGACGTGCCGGACGGATGGATCCGGGTGTCCGCCGATGACCTACCGCTGGTCGGCTACCCGGACGACGAGATCGACGCGGCCGTGGAACTGAGCGCACACACGCCGGCGCGGATCGCCGCGCTGCGGGCGCACGCGACGCAGGTCAGCGTCGCACCGGACGGGCGTGCGTTCGCGCTGTCGAACAACGTCGCGCTGCCGGTCGACTCCACCGAGTACTACAAGCTGGCGGCGGGAACGGCCGGTGACCGTGACCACCGCGGCTGGGAGACGGACCTGCTTTCCGGGCTGTCCCTCGGTTGACGCCGCGTTGCGCGGGGTAAGCTGCCCGCAACCCAGCGCGCGGAAGGGAAGCACATGGACCCGGATCTGGATCCCAACCTGCAGCATTGGCAGGATCGTCTCGACAGCTTCCAATGGGTGGTCGGCTCGCTGGTTTCGGTGCTCGACAGCATCCCGACCTGAGGGCGCCGGCCTCGCCGGCCCCGGGCCGGCTTCGCGTGGTTGTCCTGGTGTTACTCGCCCTCGACGGCGTGCTCTCGGCCTTGATGGCCGTCTTCTTCCTTCCGCTGCGCATCGGTGGGGTCCCGTTCCCGGTCAGCGCGCTGCTCAGTGGACTGCTCAACGTCGCGCTGGTGTGGGCCGGGCTGCAGTGGACGTCGGCGCCACGGCTGGCCGCTCTGCCCCTGTGGACCTGGCTGGCCACCGTATTCCTGTGCATGGCCGTCCGGCCCGGCGACGACATCGTCTTCGGCGGGACCGGGATCATGGAGTTCGGCACGGTCTTACTGGTCGTGCTCGGGGCGCTGCCGGCGGCGTGGTTGTTGACCAGGCTCCCGCCCTCGGCGGGGGCGGGCACCGCCGGCCGCTCGGGGTGACTACTGTGATCCCTATGTCACGCGGACTGCGGACACATGGTGTTTCAGAGAGTGAGACGCGAGGATGATCCGCGATAACGCCGGAGTTATAGGGACGTGGCTCTGAACACCCAGCGCGGTTCTGATCTGCCCAGCCCGATGGTTCCCCCGAAGGCCGGCGCGCCCAGCCCTGCCGCGGTGCGGCGGGTACTGAGGCGGGCCCGTGACGGGGTGGCCCTCAACGTCGACGAGGCCGCGATCGCGATGACCGCGCGTGGTGAGGATCTTGCTGACCTGTGCGCGTCGGCGGCGCGGGTGCGCGATGCCGGTTTGGATGCCGCCGGACGGCGGGGCGCGACGGGCCGATTGCCGGTCAGTTATTCGCGCAAGGTGTTCATCCCGGTCACCCACCTGTGCCGGGACAAATGCCACTACTGCACATTCGTCACCGTGCCCGGCAGGCTGCGCGCCGAGGGCCGAGGCATGTTCATGGAGCCCGACGAGATCCTCGACGTCGCCCGTCGCGGTGCCGAACTGGGCTGCAAGGAAGCGCTTTTCACGCTCGGGGACCGCCCCGAGGACCGCTGGGACGAGGCGCGGCAGTGGCTCGACGAGCGCGGGTATGACTCGACGCTGGACTATGTTCGCGCGATGGCGATCCGGGTGCTGGAGGAGACCGGGCTGCTGCCGCACCTGAATCCGGGCGTGATGTCGTGGTCGGAGCTGTCCCGGCTCAAGCCGGTGGCCCCGTCGATGGGCATGATGCTGGAAACCACCTCGCGACGGCTGTTCGAGACCCGCGGGCTGGCGCATTACGGCAGCCCGGACAAGGATCCCGCGGTGAGGCTGCGCGCGCTGGACGACGCGGGACGGCTGTCGATTCCGTTCACCACCGGGCTACTGGTGGGTATCGGTGAGACGCTGGCCGAGCGCGCCGAGACCGTGCACGCGATTCGCCGCTCGCACAAGGAGTTCGGCCACGTCCAGGAAGTGATCGTGCAGAACTTCCGGGCCAAGGACCACACCGTCATGGCGTCGGTCCCGGACGCCGGACTGGAGGATTTCCTGGCGACCATCGCGGTCACCCGGCTGGTGATGGGCCCGAAGATTCGCATCCAAGCCCCGCCGAATCTGGTGTCGCGGCAGGAGTGTCTGGCGCTGATCGGCGCCGGCGTCGACGACTGGGGCGGGGTGTCGCCGCTGACCCCTGATCACGTCAACCCCGAGCGGCCCTGGCCCGCGCTCGACGAGTTGGCCGAGGTGACTGCCGAGGCCGGCTTCGACCTGGTGCAACGCCTGACCGCGCAGCCGCAGTACGTGCAGGCCGGGGCGGCGTGGATCGACCCGCGGGTGATGGGACACGTGGCGGCACTGGCCGATCCCGACACCGGATACGCCCTCGACGTGAATCCGGTGGGCCGGCCCTGGCAGGAACCCGATGAGGCCACCGAATCGCTCGGCCGTACCGATCTGCACTCGGCGATCGACACCGAGGGCCGGCGCACCGAGACCCGGTCGGATCTGGGCAGCGCGTTCGGTGACTGGGAGTCGATCCGGGCGAAGGTCTCCGAGCTGGCTTCCCGGGCGCCCGAGCGGATCGACACCGATGTGCTGGCCGCGCTGCGCTCGGCCGAGCGGGACCCGGCGGGCTGCTCCGACGACGAGTATCTGGCGCTTGCGACCGCTGACGGCCCTGCCCTGGAAGCCGTTACCGCGCTGGCAGATTCGTTGCGACGCGACACGGTCGGTGACGACGTGACATTCGTGGTCAACCGCAACATCAACTTCACCAACATCTGCTACACCGGCTGCCGGTTCTGCGCGTTCGCCCAGCGCAAAGGCGACGCGGACGCGTACTCGCTGTCGGTCGACGAGGTCGCCGACCGCGCGTGGGAGGCCCACGTCGCCGGCGCCACCGAGGTCTGCATGCAGGGCGGCATCGACCCGGAGCTGCCGGTCACCGGCTACGCCGATCTGGTCCGGGCGGTCAAGAAGCGCGTGCCGTCGATGCATGTGCACGCGTTCTCGCCGATGGAGATCGCCAACGGGGTCACCAAGAGCGGACTGTCGATCCGGGAGTGGCTGACCAGCCTCCGCGAAGCCGGCCTGGACACCATCCCCGGCACGGCCGCCGAGATCCTCGACGACGAGGTGCGCTGGGTGCTCACCAAGGGCAAGCTGCCGACGTCGATGTGGATCGAGGTCGTCACCACCGCGCACCAGGTCGGTCTGCGGTCGAGCTCGACGATGATGTACGGCCACGTCGACACCCCGCGGCACTGGGTCGGACATCTGAATGTGTTGCGCGACATCCAGGACCGCACCGGCGGTTTCACCGAGTTCGTGCCGCTGCCGTTCGTGCACCAGTCCTCGCCGCTGTATCTGGCCGGCGGTGCGCGGCCGGGACCCACCCACCGCGACAACCGTGCGGTGCACGCCTTAGCGCGGATCATGTTGCACGGCAGGATCTCTCACATCCAGACCAGCTGGGTCAAGCTCGGCGTCGAGCGCACGCAGGTGATGCTGCGCGGCGGCGCCAACGATCTCGGCGGCACCCTGATGGAGGAGACGATCTCGCGGATGGCCGGTTCGGAGAACGGCTCGGCCAAGAGCGTCGCCGAACTGGTAGCGATTGCCGAGGGCATCGGCCGCCCGGCCCGCCAGCGCACCACCGACTACACCCCTCTCGCCGCCTGAACGGCCCCCGGCCCTCACGTCCGGCTGGTAGGACGGAACCATGAAGCTGCGACGGGTGATCAACGACGGCAGGCTGGAGTTGCAGTCGCTTGCGGCCGACGGCTCCTGGGTGCGCGCCGAGGGCCCGTCGCCGTTCGGCGGACGCGTGTTCGACGCCGAATGGGAGACGGTCGCCGCCCAGCGCCACCATGAGCTGGCCGGGCACGTCCTGCCCTTTCAGCCGGCGTCCTTCCGCGACTTCATGCTCTACGAACACCACGCGATCGATGCGGCCCGCGGATTGGTACGCCGCTTCCATCCGGGGCAGGCCCGTGCCGCCGGGGTGATCGAGAAGCTGACACGGAAGCCGTTCCCGCTGTTCAAGCCGAAGCCGCTGTTCTACCGGCAGCCGATCTACTACATGTCCAACCACCTGAGCTTCGTGCCCTCCGGTACGCCCGTGGCGTTCCCGTCCTACACGGCCGCGCTGGACTTCGAACTCGAGCTCGGTTTCGTGCTCGGGGCGCCGCTGCACAACGCGACCCCGCAGGAGGCCCTCGACGCGATCGGCGCCTTCGTCGTCGTCAACGACTTCTCCGCTCGGGACGTCCAGCGCAGCGAAATGGCCAGCGGGCTGGGGCCCCAGAAGGCCAAGCATTTCGCGTCGTCGATGTCGGCCGTGGCGGTGACCGCCGATGAGATCCTGCCGCTCATCGATTCGCTCACCGGAGCGGTGTCAGTCAACGGAACCAGGATCGGCACGGTCAGCACCCGCGGCATGCAGTGGTCGATCGGCGAACTGCTCGCTCATGCCTCTCGCGATGATAGACTCTATCCGGGTGAGCTTTTCGCGACCGGCACGCTCCCCGGGGGAAGCGGCATGGAAACCGGCCGCTGGTTGCGGCCGGGCGACCGGTTGACCCTGACGATCGATCAGATCGGCGACATCAGCCACCGGATCGAGGAGTGAACGCTCAGGTGATACCCACTGCGGCAGTGGGTACCACCCTTCTGGCCTCAGGCCTGCCTGGCGGCCTCGATCTCGAGGGTGATGGTCACCTTGTCGCCGACGACCGCGCCGCCGGTCTCCAGCGGCATGTCGATGTCGATGCCGAAGTCCTTGCGGTTGAGCACGGCTGACGCCTCGAATCCGGCGACCTCGCCGTTGCCCAGGCCGGGGTTCACGCCGTTGAACTCAAGCGTCAGCGAGATCGGGCGCGTGGATCCCTTGAGGGTGAAATCGCCGTCGAGGACATAGTTCTCGCCGTCGGGGCGGACAGCGGTGGAGACGAAGGTCGCCGTCGGGTACTTGTCGGTGTCGAAGAAGTCGGCGGACTTGAGGTGGGCGTCGCGCTGCTCGTTGCGGGTGTTGACCGAGTCGACGGCGATCTCTGCGCGCACCGACGGGATGCCGTCCTCGCCGACGGTGATCGCGCCGCTGAACGTGTCGAACGACCCCCTCACCTTGCTGACCATGAGATGGCGCACCGAGAAGTTGATCGACGAGTGGACCGGGTCGATGGTCCAGGTTCCGGCGGGCAGTGCGGTGGTAGCGGTAGTGGTCATGGGTGTCTCTTTCCTCGAAGTGGGTCGGTGTGGTCCGACGCGTACATCCGAGTTAAGCGGACTATGGTCCGAATTCATTCCCGCACGCCCGGCACCCCGGCCCGAATCTTCGGAGTCGGCCGCGGCGTGGGGTACTAGGCGAGCGGTATCTGCGACGTTTAGTATCAGTAACCACGCGCAACCCCTACCCGGGGCGGCGGGTAAGTTAGGGCACACTGAGACAGGCGTCCAACAACCGGCAGGGATACTTGCTGAGTTGGCCGGGCTCGGCTGAGCCCTGCCTAGACAGCAGCCCCACTGGACAGGTAGTTCGAGAGGACTAGGAGTAGTTCGTGACGTACGTCATTGCTGAGCCCTGCGTCGACGTCAAAGACAAGGCGTGCATCGAGGAGTGCCCTGTCGACTGCATCTATGAGGGCGCACGCATGCTGTACATCCACCCGGATGAGTGCGTCGACTGCGGCGCCTGCGAGCCGGTGTGCCCCGTCGAGGCCATCTACTACGAGGACGACGTCCCGGATCAGTGGAGCGCTTACACCCAGATCAACGCCGACTTCTTCGCCGAGCTGGGCTCGCCGGGCGGTGCATCGAAGGTCGGCCAGACCGACAACGATCCCCCGGCCGTCAAGAACCTGCCCCCGCGGGGCGAGGACTGAGCGACCTCCGTGTCTGCCCGCCGGCCACGGAAGTCGGCGTCGCTGCCCGTCTTCCCGTGGGACACCCTGGCTGACGCGACAGCGACCGCCCGGGCACATCCCGGCGGGATCGTCGACCTGTCCGTCGGAACCCCGGTCGATCCGGTCGCGCCGGTCATCCGCGACGCGTTGGCCGCGGCGAGCGCGTCGCCGGGATATCCGACGACGCACGGCACCCCGGCACTGCGCGGGGCCGCGGTGTCGGCGTTGGAGCGCAGGTACGGGATCACCGGGCTCTCGCCGGCCGCGGTGCTTCCGGCGATCGGGACCAAGGAACTGATCGCGTGGTTGCCCACGACGCTCGGCCTCGGCGCCGACGACATCGTGGTGGTGCCCGAGTTGGCCTACCCCACCTACGAGGTGGGGGTGTTGCTGGCCGGTGCGGCGGTGGTCCGCGCGGATTCCCTGACCCAGCTGGGCCCGTTGGTGCCCGCGCTGGTGTATCTGAACTCGCCGAGCAACCCGACCGGCCAGATCCTCGGAATCGACCATCTGCGCAAAATCGTCGGGTGGGCTCGGGAACGCGGAGTGCTGGTCGCCTCCGACGAGTGCTACCTCGGCCTCGGCTGGGACGCCGAGCCGGTCTCGGTGCTGCACCCGGAGGTCTGCGACGGTGACCACACCGGGTTGCTGGCCGTGCACTCGCTGTCGAAGACGTCGTCGCTGGCCGGCTACCGGGCGGGTTTCGTCGCCGGTGACCCGGCGGTGGTGGCCGAATTGCTGGCGGTGCGCAAGCACGCCGGCCTGATGGTGCCGACGCCGATCCAGGCGGCGATGGTGGCCGCGCTCGACGACGACGCCCACGAGCTGGAACAGCGCGCGCGTTACCGGCGCCGCCGCGACGCGCTGCTGCCCGCGCTGCGGTCCGCCGGATTCACCGTCGACCACTCCGAGGGCGGGCTGTATCTGTGGGCCACCCGCGGCGAGCCGTGCCGCGACACCGTGGCGTGGCTGGCGGCCAAGGGCATCCTCGTCGCGCCCGGCGAGTTCTACGGCCCGCGTGGTGCCCGACACGTACGGGTGGCGCTGACCGCCACCGACGAACGCATCGCCGCCGCCGTCGAGCGGCTCAGTTCTCCGGCCGGGTCGTAGACCGAGCCGCAGGCCCGGGTGACTCGGGTCCTATCCGTGCGAGTTCGCGTCGATCCGCGTTGGCGGCGGCGCGGCCGAACGTTCCGTCGCGCGCAGGCCCAGGATCAGCACCAGCCGCTCGTCGGGGTCGTCCAGAGAGGTGCGCAGCAGCTTCTCCACCCGGCGGATGCGGTAGCGCACCGTGTTCGGGTGCACGTGTAAGCGCGCGGCGACGACGGCGATGTCGCCGAAGCCGTCCAGGTAAGCCTGCAGCGTCGAGGCCATCAGCGGATCCTCGGCCCGCAGCCGCCGCACCCGCGGGTCCACCAGCCGGCCCTGGGTCGCGATGTGCGACACGATTTCGTCGAGCAGCACCGTCGGACGCGCCTGCTCCAGTGAGGTGACCAGACCGATTGCGCCGGGGTGTCTTTCGGCGCTGTCGAGCACTCGGTCGACCTCGGCCCGGACGGTCGCCGCGGCGGCCAGCCCCGGCAGCGGGGCGGTGACCGCACGCACCTGGAATCCGAGTTCTCGCGCCAGCGTGGACACCACGCCGTGCGCCCACGACGACAGCACCTCCGTGGCCCGCAGCTCGGGGAACAGCACGTACACTCGGTCGCCGTCCGCCGCCACCTGGGCATCTGGACGAAAAGCACTGGCGCTCAACGCCAGAACGTCCGTGGGCGGCGGTCCGCCGTGGCGGTGGAACCCGACCAGCGCGGCGCGTCCGTCGGCGGGGATGCCGAGCTCGCGGGCCAGCGCGGCGACGTCGTCGACGGCACCGCCTGCCACGCCGAGCAGCTGGTGCACACGCGCCGTGTGCTGGGACGGGGTCGCCGCCAGCCGCGACATGATCCGCGCCGCCAGCACCGCGCCGCCGCGCAGGATCTCCTCGGCGTCATCGGCCCACGGGGCGGACCCCTGCTGCAGCCAGATGGTCCCCGAGAACCGCGGCGAGTGCGCCGGGTCGGCGGGCAGGTGGATGCCGGCGGCCAGCCGCGGCCTCAGGCCGAGCTCTGGACGTTCGGCGACGCGGACCACGTCGGGACCCGACCGCAACGCGTCGAAAATGCCCCACTGCCCGATCCATTCGAGATGCTCGGGCGGTCCGGCACGGCCGAGGATCGTCAGCCGGCGCAACTCGTCGGCTTCGTCGCTGGCCGAGTAGGCCAGCATGTGGCTGTCGGCGTCCTCGATGCAGACCATGCCCCGGGTCCGGTCGGCGATGGACTGTGCGAGGCCGAACAGGTCGGTGCCCGAGTCGCGCAGCGGGTCGCCGCGATCTCCGTGGTGTTCCAGGGCGTGGTTGACCAGACGGTACAGATGCTCCCAGCGGGCACAGGGGTCGACGGTGACGACGGCGGTGCCGAGCGCGGCCGCGCGGGCCACCGCCGCAGGGGTCGGCTCCTTGACGAAGATCGCGACCGGCCGGTCGGCATGCTGTTCCAGCCAGCACAGCGCCTCGGTGTCGGACACCCCGAGCAGGAAGAACAGGTCGGCCGATCCCGGGCCGACGGCCAGCCCCAACCTGATGTCGTCGGCGTCGACGAGCGCGACCGAGCTCACGGGCATGTCCAACCCGCGCGGTGCCTCGATCAGCGTGACCATGGTCCGATCCAGCGCCAGCAGCAGCTGGCCGAGACCGAGACCTGCGAGCGTGGACACCATCGCGGCTCCTTTGTCCGATATCACCATCGAGTGTCCCACCGGTTGTCCATTCGGCCATCGATTTCGTGGATGGAGTGGACCAGTCTCACGTCATGAACCCCATCACCGCCATCACCGATGTGCCGATGCCGGCCAACGAGCCGGTGCACAACTACGCCCCCGGATCCCCTGAACGTCATCGACTGGAGGACGCGCTGTCCGACCTCGCGGCGGAGCCGGTCGATCTGCCCCATGTCATCGGCGGGGAGCGCCGGATGGGTGCCGGCGCCACCATCGAGGTGGTCCAGCCCCACCGGCACGCCGAGCGTCTCGGCCTGTTGACCAACGCCGAGCACGCCGACGCCGAGGCCGCCGTCGAGGCGGCTGTCGCTGCCAAACCCGGATGGGAGGCCACCCCGTTCGACGAACGCGCCGCGGTGTTCCTGCGCGCGGCGGACCTGCTCGCGGGCCCGTGGCGGGAGAAGATCGCCGCCGCCACCATGCTCGGGCAGTCCAAGACCGCCTACCAGGCCGAGATCGACGCGCCGTGTGAACTCGTCGACTTCTGGAGGTTCAACGTCGCGTTCGCACGGCAGATCCTGGCCCAGCAGCCGGTCAGCTCAACCGGGGTGTGGAACCGCACCGACTACCGGCCGCTGGAGGGCTTCGTCTACGCGATCACACCGTTCAACTTCACCGCGATCGCGGGCAACCTGCCGACCGCGCCCGCGCTGATGGGCAACACCGTGGTGTGGAAACCGTCGCCGACCCAGACGTTCGCGGCCTACCTGGTCATGGAGTTGCTCGAGGCAGCGGGTCTGCCGCCCGGTGTGGTCAACATGCTCACCGGGGACGGCAAGGCGGTGTCGGAGGTGCTGCTGGCCGACCGGAGGCTGGCCGGAATCCACTTCACCGGATCCACCGCGACGTTTCAGCACCTGTGGCGCGAAGTCGGCGCCCACATCGAGCGGTACGACTCCTACCCGCGGTTGGTCGGCGAGACCGGGGGCAAGGACTTCGTCGTCGCGCACACCTCGGCGCAGCCGGAAGTGTTGCGCACAGCGCTGATCCGGGGTGCGTTCGACTACCAGGGACAGAAGTGTTCGGCCGCATCGCGGGCCTACATCGCGCGGTCGGTGTGGCAGAAGATGGGCGACGATTTCCTCGACGTCACCGAGTCGCTGCGCTACGGCGACGTCACCGATTTGACCAACTTCGGCGGCGCGCTGATCGACGAACGCGCGTTCGCCAAGAACGTCGCCGCGATCGAACGGGCCAAGGACGCGGCCGGGGTCACCATCGCGGTGGGCGGCGAATACGACGACAGCGAAGGGTTTTTCGTGCAGCCGACGGTGCTGCTGTCCGACGACCCGGCCGACGAGGCGTTCAGCACCGAGTACTTCGGCCCACTGCTGGCCGTGCACGTCTACCCCGACGAGGACTACGAGCGCATCCTCGACGTCATCGACACCACCGCCCGCTACGCGTTGACCGGCGCCGTGATCGCCGACGACCGTGCCGCGGTGCTTGCCGCCGAACAACGTCTGCGGCACACGGCGGGCAACTTCTACGTCAACGACAAACCGACCGGCGCGGTCGTCGGCCAGCAGCCGTTCGGCGGGTCGCGGGCCTCCGGAACCAACGACAAGGCCGGGTCCCCGCTCAACCTGCTGCGGTGGACCTCCGCGCGCTCGATCAAGGAGACGTTCGTGCCGCCGACCGACCACACCTACCCGCACATGGAGGCATGACCCATGGGCGTGTTCGACACCGTCGCCCGGCCGGTGATCCTGGCGGCGTCGCGTCGAGACGGGCTGCGGCGCGCCGCCGAGCGGATGCCGGTGACGCGAGAGGTGGTGCGCCGCTTCGTGCCGGGGGAGAGCCTCACCGATGCCATGACATCGGTGCGGCAGCTCCGCGAGTCAGGGCGGTTGGTGTCGATCGACCACCTCGGCGAGGACGTTGTCGACGCCGACACTGCCGGCGCGACCGTGACCGCGTACCGCGAGCTGATCGACGCATTGGATGCCCGTGGTGAGACCGCCGCCGACATACGGCCGCTGGAGGTCTCGTTGAAACTGTCGGCGCTGGGCCAGGCGCTGCCGCGTGACGGCGACAAGATCGCGCTGGAGAACGCGCGCGCCATCTGCGAACGTGCGGCGCGCGCGGGGGTTTGGGTGACCGTCGACGCCGAGGACCACACGACCACCGATTCGACGCTGTCGATCGTGCGCGAGCTTCGGGTGGACTTCGACTGGGTGGGCACGGTGCTGCAGGCCTATCTGAGACGCTCGCGGGCCGACTGCGCCGAATTCGCGGCCTCAGGAGCCCGAATTCGGTTATGCAAGGGTGCCTACGACGAGCCGGCGTCGGTCGCGTTCCGGGACCGCGACGACGTCACCGACTCTTACCTGCAGTGTCTGCGGATCCTGATGGCGGGCAACGGGTATCCGATGGTGGCCTCGCATGACCCCGAGGTCATCGGCGCGGTCCCCGGGCTGGCGCGCGAATACGGCCGCGGCACAGACCGGTTCGAATACCAGATGCTGTACGGCATCCGCGATGGCGAGCAGCGCCGAATCGCCGAGTCCGGCAGCGCGATCCGGGTCTATGTGCCGTTCGGAACACAGTGGTACGGCTACTTCGTGCGGCGGCTGGCCGAACGGCCGGCCAACCTCGCGTTCTTCGTTCGCGCGCTGGTGGATTGACGCGCTCAGGCGGGATATGCGGCGACCGGCATGATCACCGTGCCCTTGCAGATTCCTTCCAGGATCTCGGTGCGCCACGTTCCGTACATCGTGCCGTCGGCGGTCGGGGCGTAGAACACCAGCGACCGGGCGGCGGCGTACTCACGCGGCACATCCGCGCCGCGGAAGCACTCCCACTGCCAGTTGTAGTTGAACACCCACTGCCGGCCGTCCCACGTGTACCGCGGCGGTTGGGGGATCGTCGGGTTCGACGGAGCCGGGCCGTCGGACGCGACGGCGACACACGTGCCCGCGCACGACGTGCTGAACGTGTACTGACCGCTGAAGTCGGGTTCGGGCTGGCGCGCCGCGATACTGGTGCCGAGCTTCTCGGACGCGAACGTCACCACCGTGTACCTGCCGCTCCAGTCGGGTGTCGCGGCGTCGGCGGTGGTCTCGGCGCACATGCACGCAGCCGCGACGAAAGTCGCGGAGGCAAGAGCACTACGCGCACGTCGCGCCGGCATGGCTCCCTCGCAGTCTGGTGGGTCTGGCAACACGAACGTAATTGCCCCACCCGTCAAGGTGCCTGATCGACACGGCCTGTTCGGGCACGGTTGGATCACGGCTTGGTATCGGCTTCCGTGTGCGAATGGCGTTCGCGCAGCCGGTATTCGGATGGTCAGTGACCACGCAGCAGCATCAGGGTCCAGGCTGCCAGGGTCTGGGCGTCGGTGATGATCCCGTCACGCATCATCTGCTCGACCTCGGCGCGAGCGAACCAGGCACTGCGCATGTCCTGCTCCTCGTGCTCGCGCTCGTGCGGCCCCTCGCTGATACCGGTCGCCAGAAAGATCCGGCCCCGCTGGCTGCTCATCCCCGGTGCCACGTCCAGCAGCCCGATCTCGGTCATCGTCGACGCGACCAGGCCGGTCTCCTCGCGCAACTCCCGCGCGGCGAGCTCGGCGCCGTCGAGCTCGGCCTGCCCGGGGGCGGTGCCCTGCGGGAACTCCCACCGGCGCAACCCGATCGGGTAGCGGAACTGCTCGACGAGGTGGAAGCGGTCCCCGTCGCGCGGGATCACCAGCGCATAGGTCGGCTTGTCCACGACCGCGTAGATGCCGGCGCTGCCGTCGGCTCTGCAGATCTCGTCCTCGCGGATGGTCAACCAGTTGTTGCGGTACACCTCACGCGTGCCCAATGCCCGGATCGAATCCACCGCACCAGTATGACCACCCCCGGGGAGTAGCCTCGGTTCCTGTGTTGCTGGCGTCCTTGAATCCTGCGGCCGTGGCGGCGGGGGCAGATCTCGGTGATGCGGTGCGCATCGACGGGGTGTCGTTGAGTCGAAGCGACCTCGTGGGCGCGGCGACGTCGGTGGCCGAACGTGTCGCGGGCGCATCCCGTGTCGCGGTGCTGGCCACCCCGACCGCCGCGACGGTGCTGGCGGTCACCGGCTGCCTGATCGCCGGGGTGCCCGTCGTCCCGGTTCCCGCGGATGTCGGCGCCGCCGAGCGGCGTCACATCCTGGCCGACTCGGGTGCGCAGGCCTGGCTGGGCGATCTGCCCGGCGAGACAGACGGTCTGCCGCACATCCCGGTGCGGCGCCACGCCCGGTCCTGGCACCGTTATGCCGAGCCCCCGCCGGACGCGCCCGCGCTGATCATCTACACCTCGGGCACCACCGGTCTGCCCAAGGGGGTGGTGGTCAGCCGCCGCGCCATCGCCGCGGACATCGACATGCTCGCCCAAGCCTGGGAGTGGACGCCGCAGGACACTCTGGTGCACGGCTTGCCGCTGTACCACGTGCATGGTCTCGTGTTGGGACTGCTGGGATCCCTGCGGATCGGAAACCGGTTCGTGCACACCGGAAAGCCGAAACCGCAGGCGTACGCCCACGCGGTGGGCGAGCTCGGCGGGACGCTCTTGTTCGGGGTGCCGACGGTGTGGTCGCGCATCGTCGAGGACGGCGCCGCGGCACGGGCGCTGACGCCGGCCCGGCTGCTGGTGTCCGGCAGCGCGGCGTTGCCGGTCCCGGTGTTCGAGGGGCTCGCCGCGTTGAGCGGACACCGCGCCATCGAGCGCTACGGCAGCACCGAGACCCTGATCACGCTCAGCACGCTCGTCGCCGGGGAGCGCAGGCCTGGCTGGGTCGGGTTGCCGCTGGCGGGGGTGTCGACGCGGCTGGTGGCCGAGGACGGCACGGAACTGCCCCGCGACGGAGAGGCGATCGGGCAGCTGCTGGTGCAGAGCCCGACGCTGTTCGACGGCTACCTCAACCGCGCCGACGCCACCGCCGAGGTGCTCGGTGAGGACCGCTGGTACCGCACCGGCGATGTCGCGGTGATCGGTGCGGACGGTATGCACCGCATCGTCGGCCGCGAATCGGTTGACCTGATCAAGAGTGGCGGCTTCCGGATCGGGGCAGGGGAGATCGAGACCGTGCTGTTGGCACATCCCGACGTGCGCGAGGCCGCGGTGATCGGCGCGCCCGACGAGGACCTCGGACAGCGCATCGTCGCGTTCGTCGTCGGCGACGCCCGTCCCGACACGCTGATCGAGTATGTGGCGCAGCAACTCTCGGTCCACAAGCGGCCCCGCGAGGTACGGGTCGTGGACAGCCTGCCCCGCAACGCGATGGGAAAGCTGCTGAAGAAGGAATTGGCGCAATGGGTTTGAGGTTCAGCGAGGTCTGTGTCGACGCCAACGACGTGCGGGCACTGGCGGCCTGGTGGTCACAGGTGCTGGGCGGGCCGGCCGAGGACACCGACGACGGTGACGTCGTGCTGCGGGCACCGGGCGGCGTCGGGCCGGACTGGTTGTTTCTCGAGGTGCCCGAGGGCAAGGCCGTCAAGAACCGCATTCATTTCGACTTCACCCCCGACGACCAGGACTCCGAGGTGGAGCGGGTGATCGCCCTCGGCGCTCGCCGGGTCGACATCGGCCAGGGCGAGCAGAGCTGGGTGGTGCTGGCCGACCCCGAAGGCAACGAGTTCTGCATCTTGGCGGCCGACGGGTGACCCGGCCCGCACGGCACGTTCCCGGGGCGCCTGCGACCCCGCGAGCGTGCGTGTCGGCGGCCGACACGCGGGCACAATCGGCGACTACACGCACGCTCGTCGCCACCCTCGGGGTGCTCGCCGTCGCACTGCTGTCGGGGTGCGGCCAGTCGCCGGACGTGATGCTGGTGCAGACCAGCATCGTGGTGCCGCCGGCGCCGCCACCGCCGGCACCGCCACCTGTCGAGCCGCTCACGATCGGCCCGGCGGCCGTCGACACCACCGGCGGCTGGCTCGCGGACGGAACCATGCTGTCACCGTTCGACACCGCCAATCCGATACTGTCGCAGCTGGATCCGGCTCTGCTGGCGGCAGTGCAAGAAGCGGCCAGGGCGGCGGAGGCCGACGGCGTGCAACTCGAAGTGACCTCCGGCTGGCGCTCCAAGGGCTTCCAGCAACGGTTGTTCGACGACGCCGTCCTGACCTACGGCAGCGCGCAGCGGGCCGCCGAATTCGTCGCCACCCCGGAAGTCTCCAAACATGTTGTGGGCCAGGCCGTCGACATTGGTCCGGCCGAGGCCGACCGCTGGATGATCGCCAACGGTCCGCGATTCGGGTTGTGTCAGATCTACGCCAACGAAATATGGCACTTCGAGCTCGTCGCGGACGACCAGGGGAACTGCCCGCCACTGAAACCGAACGCGGCCGGCTGAGAGCTAGGGCCGCGACGGAAAAGCCCTGCGCGACACCAGCGCCACCGCGAGTCCGGCCCCGATCAATGCGGCGCCGGCCCACGGTAGCGAGGACAGGCCCGTCGTCGCGAGCAGACCTGCCCCGATCGCCGATCCGCCCGCGATGCCCGCGTTGGCCGTCGCGTTGATCCAGGCGCCGGCACGTTCGGGAGTCACCGCCCCGGTGCGCACCGCACACGACTGGTAGATCGACGGGACCCCACCGAAAGCGGTGCTCCACACCGCGATCAGAGCCAGTGCCACCCCCACCGCAGACCACGGCCCCGCCAGGGCCGCCACCGCGACCGCGATGGTCGCGAGCAGCGCGAGCGTGGTCCGCCGCGGGTTCCGGTCCAGGCCCCGCCCCGCGTACCACAACCCGAGCAGGCCGCAGACGCCGCACATCAACAGGACCGGTCCCACCAGCGTCGGCCGCACTCCGCCGGCCATGAGTATCACGCTGATGAACGTGTACACGGTGAACTGTCCGAGAAACACCAGCATGTTCGACATCGCCACCGCGGCCAGCCGGCGCCTGCCTCCCGGCTGCGCCGCCGCCCCGGCCGCATCGTGGTCCACCGCGGGCAACACGCGGCTCAGCGCGAGGAATGTGAGTACCGACAGCACGGCCAGAACGACGAACGGCACGCGCCACCCGGCCGCGGTGCCCAGCGACGTCAGCACCGGTACTCCGAGCACCAACCCCACCGATGCGCCGCTGCCCGCCAGCGCGAGCGCCCTGCCGACGTGCGCACCGGACACCAGTCGCGGCGCGTACCCGATCACCAACGAGAAGAACAGAGCGTGCGTCACCCCGCCGACCGTGCGTCCCGCCGCGACGACGGCGAACGCGGGCGCGACTGCGACCACCGCGTTGCTGATCGCGTAACCGGCCACGGTCGCCAGCAGCAGCGGCTTTCGGGCGAACCGCGACGTGATGGCGGTCAGCGGCACCGCCAGGGCGGCCACCATGACGGCATAGAGGCCGACCAGCAGCCCGGTCGCCGATTCGGACACCTGGAACGCGTCGGCCATCCGGGGGAGCAGGCCCACGGGCAGCATCTCGGTCGTCACCGCCAGGCACGACGCCGCCGCCAGCGACAGCAGGCCGGTGAGGTTCGTACGCAGGCCGGCGGTGCGCGGTGCGGTCAAGGTCACCGACGCGAATATACTCGGCTATCGAGTTTAATCAACTGCAATACTTTTCGGCGATGTCCGACGATCCCCGCCACGCCGCACACCTGCGGTGGGTCGGCGCCGCCCAGCTGCTGGGGGTGGTTCGTGCCGAACCCGGCATCACCCGCGCCGCCGCCGCGCAGCGCCTCGGGATCAGCAGCGGCGGTGCCACCGATCTGGTGGCGCGGTTGAGGCAGGCGCGGCTCCTCGACGAGGCGCCGGCACCCGCACAGGGCCGCGGCAGGCCGACGACGCTGCTGGTCCCGCATCCCGAGGGCCCGCTGGTGCTGGCGGCGGACCTGAGGGCCACCGATTGGCGGCTCGCGCTGGCCGGCCTCGACGGCGCCCCCAGGATCGTGGCCGGCGGGGCCTACAAGGATCCGGGCCTCGACGTCGCCCTCGCGACACTGACCGACGCCATCGCCGCGGTTCATCGACGGAAAGCCAAGCAGCTCAGCGCATTGGCGGTGTCGGTCGCCGGCACGGTGAGCGACGCGAAGCTGGTCCAGTTCACCCCGAGGGGCCGGCGCGACGTGGACTTGTCGCTGCTGACGAGCACGCTTCCGCGCCGCGCGGACGTGCCGATGCTGCTGGGCAACGACGCCACGCTGGCGGGTCTGGCCGAGGCCCGCACGGGGGCGGCCAGGGCGGCGGGCACGTCGCTGCATCTGATCGTCGCGACCGGTATCGGCGGCACGCTCGTCGTCAACGGCGAGCCGATGTCCGGCGCCCACGGTGCTGCTGGGGAGTACGGCCACATCCCGTTCGGCGACCCCGCACTGGCCTGCCCGTGCGGCGCGCGCGGCTGCTGGGACCTGACCGTGGACGGGCGCGCGCTGGCCCGGTACCGGGGCGACCCACCGCCCGACGATCCGGTCGACTACGTGCACCGCCTGCTCGGGCGCCCCGGCGACGACGTGGCCACCCGGCAGGCGTTCGAAGCCGTCGCGGCGTCACTAGGCCGCGGTATCGGCGGTCTGGTGAACCTGCACGACCCGGACGTGATCACCTTGGGCGGTGTGGGCGCGCTGCTGCGGGGAGCGGCGGCGGAGACCTTCGAGGCCGCCTACCGCGAAGGCCTGATGGCCTACCGCCAGGACGCCCCGCCCCCGGTGCGCGACGCGGAGCACGGTGAGGAGGGGTCACTGCGCGGTGCGGTGATCATGGCGATGGATCACGTCACCGCGCCCGCGGGACTGGCGGATTGGGCGCAGCGCCAGTCGATGTGAGCGTGCGTGAACTTCGTGAATCACCCGGCGTGTCGCCCGCAGGCGCGCACGCTCGCGCCACGGGGCGGCGCGCGCAGAACGGAGGGTCAGTTGGCGTGCAGCGCCTCGTTGAGCGTGATGCCCGTGCCGTCGCGCTTGACCACCTCGACGGCGCCGGTCACCGAATTGCGGCGGAACAGCAGGTTGTCGGCGCCGGAGAGTTCGCGGGCCTTGACCGTCTCGCCGTCTGATGTGGTGACCTTGGTGCCCGCGGTGACATACAGGCCCGCCTCGATGACGCAGTCGTCGCCGAGGGAGATGCCCAGACCGGCGTTGGCGCCGAGCAGGCAGCGCTTGCCCACCGAGATCACCTGGGTGCCCCCGCCCGACAGCGTGCCCATGATCGACGCGCCGCCGCCGATGTCGGAGCCGTCGTCGACGACCACGCCCGCCGAGATCCGGCCCTCGACCATCGAACTGCCCAGCGTGCCCGCGTTGAAGTTGACGAAGCCCTCATGCATCACCGTGGTGCCGGGCGCCAGATGCGCGCCCAGGCGGACCCGGTCGGCATCGGCGATGCGGACCCCGGAGGGCAGCACGTAATCGACCATGCGGGGGAACTTGTCGACGCCGTAGACCGCGACCTGCCCACGCCGGCGCAGCCGGGCCCGCACCATCTCGAACCCGTCGACCGCGCAGGGTCCTTGACTAGTCCACACCACATTGGTGAGCACCCCGAACAGTCCGTCGGCGTTCAGCCCGTGCGGGGCGACCAGGCGGTGCGAGAGCAGGTGCAGGCGCAGGTACGCGTCGTAGGCATCGACAGCCTTGTCCGCCAGCGACCCGATCACCGTGCGGACGACGACGATGTCGACGTCGCGGTCCTCGTCGCGACCGGCGAGCGCCGCGAGCTCCTCGGGCACCTCGGCCACCGAGAGGCGCACCGTGCCGGGCTCGCCCGCGGAGGTCAGTTCAGCGGTCAGTTCAGCGGTCAGTTCCGGGGCGGGGAACCACGTGTCGAGAACCGATCCGTCGGCCGCGATGGTCGCCACGCCCACACCGGATGCTCCAGAAGCAGAAGTCACGGTGCTTCAGGTTACCGGTGGGCCTAGCATCGCTTCACAGGGTCCCGACCAGGTCAGGAGGCGAGCCACGACCGTCGATGTGACGCTGCGTCAACTGCGCTACTTCGCTGTTCTGGGCCAGGAGCTGAACTACCGGCGGGCCGCCGAGAAACTGTTCATCACCCAGCCGGCGCTCTCGACCGCGATCAAGCAACTCGAGCACCAGTTCGGGCTCGTGCTGTTTCACCGCAACACCCGGGAAGTGGCCCTGACCGATCTGGGCGCGGCATGGCTGCCCCAGGTGCAGCAGGCGCTGTCCGGCGTGGACGCCGTCGTCGAGAACCTGATCATGCTGTCGGGCACCCGGCGGGGGGTGCTGCGGGTCGGCTACCTCATCGGCACCGGCGCCGACCTCTTGTTCCGGCTCGTCCGCCACTTCGAGGCCGCCTACCCCGACGTCACCGTCGAGCCCATCGAGTTCGATTTCGCCGACCCGACGGCCGGGCTGGCCGATGGCAGCACCGAGGTCGCCATCATTCGGCCCCCGGTCGACCTGCCCGAGCATCGGATGCTGATTCTCGACTCCGAGTCGTGGGTGGCCTGCCTGCCGCGCGATCACCGCCTCGCCGAACGTGCCGAGATCGAGATCGCCGAGCTGCTCGACGATCCGATCGTCTGCGCTCCGCTGACCGCGGGCACCTGGCGCGATTACTGGCTGGCGATGGACGTCCGCGGCAACCGGCCGCCGACCATCGCCGCCGTGGCGGCCACCTACGAGGCCGAGACCACAGCCATCGCCCGTGGGCTCGGTATCAGTTTCACCACCTCGTCGGTTGCCCGGTTCTACGACCGGCCCGGCATCGTCTACGTGCCGATTTCCGACCGGCCACCAAGTCACACCGCATTGGCGTGGAATCCCGCCGACCTGACCCCGCAGGCTGATGCGCTGGTCAGACACGTGCGCTCGGAATGGAGTTTCGGGGACTCCGATGCAAGTCAGGGGCCGCCGACCACCGCTGATAACCCCAGGTTATGAGCAGATCAAAACTGCGAACTTCCGGTGTCCGCGCGGCGGCGGTTTTCTGTCTGCAGGTGTTCTTCCCGATGGCTTGACCTGGAGCGACCATGACCGATGCGATATCCCCACCCACTCATTCACAGCAGCGCCCCTGCACGCTGAGCGCCGAGGACGCCAAACTCGCCGAACTGGGCTACGACCAGAAGCTGGACCGTTCGGTGGGCACGCTGGCCTCGTTCGCGATCGGATTCGCGACCATCAGCGCCACCACGGCCGTGTTCACCGGCTTCGGCGCCGGCTACTTCACCGCGGGAGCGCCGTTCGTGTGGACGCTGCTGCTGGCAGGCGCGGTATTCGCGTTGTGGGCGTTCATCGCCGCCGACCTCACCGCAAAGCTGCCGCTGGCGGGCTACTCGTATCAGTGGATCAGTCGGATCAACGGTCCCGATCTGGCGTGGTTCACCGGCTTCATCGCCCTGATGGGTTGGGTCTGCGGCATGACCGGGGTCGGCTTCATCCTGTCCGGATACCTCGGCGGTCTGCTCGGCTGGAGCATGACGCAGACCACGCAGATCCTGCTCGCCATCGCGGTGGTGTTCGTCTGCGTGCTGATCAACATCTACGGTGTCCGGTTCGCCACCATGGTCAACAACATCGGCGTCAGCCTGGAGTTGGTGATCACCGTCGGCGCGACCGCACTGGTCGCGATCATCGCGTTCAGCGCACCGGAGAACCACCAGCCGATCTCGTCGCTGTTCACCGGTGGGGAGTCCGGTGACAAGGACTCCTACCTGCTGGCGTGGCTCGCGGCGGCACTCGGTCCGTTCTTCGGCCTCATCGGTGTGGAGTCCGGCGCCGACGTCGCCGAGGAAACCAAGGATGCGCGCCGCGTCGTGCCCAGGACGATGTTCTACGCCCTGGTCACCTCGATCGTCATCGAGTTCCTGATGTACGTCGTGTACGTGCTGGCCATCAAGGATCCTGCCGCGGTGCAGGCCAATTCGGCTGCGCCGATCGAGGAGATCATCACCCAGCAGGCCGGTCCCGCGGTGACCAAGGTCATCGTCGCGATCGCGCTGACGAACATCCTGGCGTGCCTGCTGGCCAACATCCTGGTCGCCACCCGGCTGACCTACTCGATGGCCCGCGACAACATGCTGCCGTTCTCCCATGTGTGGCGCCACGTGTCGACCAAGAGCAAGGCGCCGACCTACGCAGTCATCGGATTGGGTTGTCTGTCCACAGTTCTGCTGCTGTCCGCGCTGGTCAACGAGAAGGCGTTCAACTACATCATCGGCATCGCGTCACTGCTGTTCTTCTTCGTCTACATCCTGCAGACCATCGGCCTGCTGGTCGGCTACCGGCGCGGAACGATCCCCGCGGCCGAACCCGGCACCTTCGACCTCGGCAGATTCCGGCTGCCGCTCTACGTCACGGCGCTGGTGGTGTTCCTCGCCGTGGCGGTGGCCCTGCTGTTCCTGCCCCAATTCACCACGAACAAATGGGTTTTCCTCGGCATCGTCGTGATTGCCGCCGCTTGGTGGGCCACCTGCCTGAAGTCACGGCTGAGCCGCGGGGACGCCGGCGCCGATTACGCCAAGACTCACAGCGTGTGATCGCCGATCCCTGCACTGCGCTTCCACTCTCAACCCCCGATTCAATCCCCGATCCTGCGAAAGGACCGTCCCATGAGCGTCGACACCGGAACCTCCAATCTCGTCGCCGTCGAACCCGGTGCCATCAGAGAGGACACCCCACCGGGGTCGGTGATTCAGTACAGCGACTACGAACTCGATTACTCCAGCCCGTTCGCCGGAGGGGTGGCCTGGATCGAAGGCGAGTATCTGCCGGCCGAGGACGCCAAGATCTCGATCTTCGACACCGGGTTCGGGCACTCCGATCTCACGTACACCGTCGCGCACGTGTGGCACGGCAACATCTTCCGGCTCGGTGACCACCTGGACCGGCTGCTCGACGGAGCGCGCAAGCTGCGCCTGGACGCCGGTTACACCAAGGACGAACTCGCCGATATCACCAAGCGGTGCGTGTCGATGTCGCAGCTGCGCGAGTCCTTTGTCAACCTGACCGTCACCCGCGGCTACGGTAAGCGCAAGGGCGAGAAGGACCTATCCAAGCTGACCCACCAGGTGTACATCTACGCGATCCCGTACCTGTGGGCGTTCCCGCCCGCCGAGCAGATCTTCGGCACCACTGCCATCGTGCCGCGTCATGTCCGCCGGGCCGGGCGCAACACTGTCGACCCGACCATCAAGAACTACCAGTGGGGCGATCTGACCGCGGCCAGCTTCGAGGCCAAGGACCGCGGGGCGCGGACCGCAATCCTGCTCGACTCGGACAACTGCGTCGCCGAGGGGCCCGGCTTCAACGTCTGCGTCGTCAAGGACGGCAAGCTGGCGTCGCCGTCGCGAAATGCGTTGCCGGGCATTACCCGCAAAACCGTCTTCGAGATCGCCGACGCCATGGGGATCGAGGCCACGCTGCGTGATGTCACCAGCCACGAACTGTACGACGCCGACGAGATGATGGCGGTCACCACGGCCGGCGGCGTGACGCCGATCAACACCCTCGACGGCGTCGCGGTCGGCGACGGGAAGCCCGGCCCGGTGACGGTGGCGATCCGGGACCGCTTCTGGGCGCTGATGGACGAGCCGGGGCCCCTGATCGAGCCGATTCGGTACTGAGGGTGCCGGTGAGCGGCGGTGCGACGGGTTAACGTGGTCGTGTGCTGGACCTACACGGTGACCCGATCGCGTTGACGGCCGCGCTGGTCGACATCCCGAGCGAATCGCGCCACGAGAAGCGCATCGCCGACGAGATCGAGCAGGCGCTGCGCGAGCAGACCACCGGCTTCGAGATCGTCCGCAACGGTGACGCGGTCCTGGCCCGCACCGACTTCGGCCGCCCGTCCCGCGTGCTGCTGGCCGGGCACACCGACACCGTGCCCGCCGCCGGCAATCTGCCGAGCCGGCTGGCCGACGGAGTGCTGCACGGTTGCGGAACCTCGGACATGAAATCCGGCGACGCGGTGTTCCTGCATCTGGCCGCCACCGTCACCGAACCGGTTCACGACATCACGCTGGTCATGTACGACTGCGAGGAGATCGAGGCCTCCGCCAACGGGCTCGGCCGCATCGAACGCGAGCTGCCCGAGTGGCTGGCGGCCGACGTCGCGATCCTCGGCGAACCGTCGGGCGGCTTCATCGAGGCCGGCTGCCAGGGCACCCTGCGGGTGATCGTCAGCGCCACCGGCACCCGCGCCCACTCGGCCCGATCGTGGCTGGGGGACAATGCGATCCACAAACTCGGTGCGGTTCTGGCCCGCTTGGAGTCGTACCCGGCCCGCAGTGTCGACATCGACGGCTGCGTCTACCGCGAGGGACTGTCGGCGGTGCGCATCGACGGCGGGGTCGCCGGAAACGTCATCCCGGACGCGGCGAGCGTGACGGTCAACTTCCGGTTCGCTCCGGACCGCAGCGTCGAGCAGGCCTATGCCCACGTGTGCGAGGTGTTCGACGGGCTCGGCGTCGCAACCGAACTCACCGACTCCGCCGCCGGTGCGCTGCCGGGGTTGACGCGGCCCGCGGCTGCGGCACTCGTCGAGGCGGCCGGCGGCCGGGTGCGCGCCAAGTACGGCTGGACCGACGTGTCGCGGTTCGCGGCGCTGGGCATCCCGGCGGTCAACTACGGTCCCGGCGACCCGAATGTGGCGCACCGCGTCGACGAGCGCGTCGAGGTCGAGCAGATCACCACGGTGACGGACATGCTGAGGCGTTACTTAATCGGTTGACGGTGCCGCTAGCCTGGAAGCCATGCTGGGAGAAGACATCACCGGGTAGTACCCGGACGGGTCCCCTTTTTCGGTAGGCGTCACGCCGCGACCGTCGCCAGGCGTTACGCCCCAACGAGAGCATTCCCGCATGTCTTCTGTTGTGTGCAACCACCTTTCCTACTCCTGGCCCGACGGCACCAGCCAGTTCACCGACCTGACGCTCACCGTCGGTGCGGGCCGCACCGGGCTCGTCGCTGCCAACGGCGCCGGCAAGAGCACCCTGCTGCGGCTCATCGCCGGAGAACTGACTCCCACCGTCGGCGCCGTGACCGTCGACGGCGTGATCGGTTATCTGCCCCAGACCCTGCCGCTGCTCGACGACCGCAGCGTGGCCGAGATGCTCGGTGTCGCAGCGGTGATCGACGCATTGAACGCGCTGGCAGCAGGGGACCCGAGCACCCGCCACTTCGCGGTGATCGGCGACGACTGGGACATCGAGGAACGCACCCGGGTCCAGCTCGACCGGCTCGGTCTCGGGCGCATCGGTCTGAACCGGCCGCTGGGCTCGCTCTCCGGTGGTGAGGTCGTCAGCCTCGGCCTGGCGCGGGAGTTGTTGCGCCGCCCCGATGTGCTGCTCCTCGACGAACCGACGAACAACCTCGACGCCGACGCGCGGCACCGGCTCTACGACGCGCTCGACGATTTCACCGGGTGTCTGCTGGTGGTCAGCCACGACCGGGTGCTACTGGACCGGATGGACCGCATCGCCGAGCTCTACCGCGGCGAGGTGACCGTCTACGGCGGCGGCTTCACCGCGTATCGGGATGCGCTCGGGGACGCCCAGCGGGCGGCCCAGGGTGCGGTCCGCAACGCCGAGCTGATACTCAAACGCGAAAAACAGCACCGGCAACAGGCCAGGGAACGGGCCGACCGGCGCGCAGGCACCGCGGCCCGCACCCTCTCCGACGCCGGCCTGCCGAAGATCGTCGCCGGCGCCCGCAAGCGCCGCGCGCAGGAGTCTGCCGGCCGCTCCGACGAGGTGCACGCACGGCGGATCGACGACGCCCAGAGTCGGCTCGACGACGCCGAACGCACCCTGCGTGAGGACGAGGCACTGATGCTTGCGTTGCCTGCGACGCTGGTGCCGGCGGGCCGGAACATCGCTCGGCTCAACGGGATCCGGGTGTGTAGCGGTGGTCGCGACGTGCTCGGCGGTGTCGATCTGGCGGTGCGGGGTCCGGAGCGGATCGCGCTGACCGGACCCAACGGCGCAGGCAAAACCACGTTGCTGCGGAGTCTGCTCGGCGAGATCGCGCCCGACGCGGGCACCGTGGACGTCGCCGAGGGACGGGTCGCCTATCTGTCGCAGCGGTTGGATCTGCTCGACGAGGACCGGTCGGTCGCGCAGAACCTGGCCGCGTTCGCGCCCGGTCTGTCCGTCACCCGCCGTCATCATCTGTTGGCGCAGTTCCTCTTTCGTGGTGGCGTTGTCGACCTGCCGGTCGGCGCGCTGTCAGGAGGGGAGCGGCTGCGGGCGACGCTGGCGTGTGTGCTGTTCGCCGAACCTGCACCGCACCTGCTGCTCCTCGACGAACCGACCAACAACCTGGACCTGGTCAGCTCCGGGCAGCTGGAGAGTGCGTTGGCCGCCTATCGGGGCGCGTTCATCGTCGTCAGTCACGACGCGTCGTTCGTCGACGCGATCGGTGTGGATCGCGTACTTCGCCTGGCCCACGGCGTGCTGACCGAGATCTAACCGACGGCCGGCCGGGTGGGCGCTGGACGCGGTGGCGGCGCGGGCTGCGGAGCGGCACCGAACCCCGGAGGCGTCGCCGGCGCGGCGTCGCCGGCGACCTCACCGTCCCGGTCGGCCCGACGTTCGTCTTCCGGGTCCTGCTCGGCGCGGTCCGCGTCCCGGCCGGGGTCGGCCACCTCCGGCGCGCCGGGAACTTCCGGTGCGTCGGAAACGGCCCCCGCGCCGGGGACACCCGTGGCCGCCGAAGCTTGACCGGCCTGCGCGAAACCCTGTGCGAGGCCCTGGGTGAGCAGCTGCGGTAGTTGCGCGAACGGTTGAGCCAGCGCCGCGATCGGAGCCGCCAGTTGCTGGCCCACCTGACCGAGCTGGCCGAGTTGACCGACCGCCTGCCCGAGCGGGTCCGCCGCACCCCCGGCGGTACCGGCCGGGCCTGCCCCGCGCTCGGAGCGCGACATGTGGTCGGCGGCAGCACGGATCGCCTCCGCTCCGCGCTTGTCGCCCCGTTCGTAGGCCAGGGCCGCCTGCCGGAGCAGCTCGGAGATGGTGTCCCCGGCGGCCTGGGTGGTTGACATGGTGCCCGACCTGCTGCTGAGCGCCCCGGCCAGGGCCGTGTCGACCGCTGCGGCGATGCTGCCGTGGGACTGCGCGACTGCGGCCGGCCCGGGTGACCCGGCGACCAGGGAGCCCAGGCCGTCGGCCACGTTTCGGTGGACCTCGCCCAGCGAACGCACTCCACGGGTGTCCACCGACAACGGTTCGGTCATCGCGCGCCTCCAGATCGATCGCATCTGATTCTAAGAGCGCGCGTCAGGGGGGCCGGTCGGCAATATCGGCGCGGTCAGGCCGGGCCGGTGGGCGCGGCCAGCGCCGCCCGGCCGAACGCGCAGTCGAGCTCACCGCACAGCCGCGACAGGGTGTCCGCGGCCCGCGGGTCGCCCAGTTGCCGCGCGTCGGCCGCGGCCCGCAGCGCGACTGCCTGCTGTCCGCCACGCTCGGCGGCCTTCACGGCTTCGCGCGCAGCCGTCACGGCACCGTGCGCGTCGTGCCGCGCCGCAGTGGTCCAGGCCCGCGCCAGCGCCAGCTCGGGGGCGAACAGCATCGACTTCAACCCGTGCCGGGACTCGGCGCGCGCCAGCGCTTTTCCGGCCTCGACGGTCTGGCCGAGCCGGCCGAGCGCCTGCGCCAACAGCATCCATGCCAACGGACCCCACGAGTACCCGGTGGGGGCGAGCGTCGCTGCGGCCTCGCGGAGCAGCGGCACCGCGAGCGCGAGTTCCCCACGGGCGATCAACGCATCGCCGATCAGCACCTCACCTATCGCGCGGGCGGGTTGCCTGCGCTGGGCGAAATCGGTAATCCGCTGGGCCAATTCGAGCGCAAGGTCCGGCTCGCCGGTCATCAGCAGCGCCGTGGTCTGACCCAGCCCGCTGGTGAACCGCAGCAGACCCGGCTGCCCGGCGGCCAGTGCCTGCTCGGCGAGCACGTCGACGTCGGAGAATCTGCCCATCCGCGCCGAGCTGAGCGCCGCCGCCGACGCCGCCCATCCGACCGCCGTCTCGTCGGCATCAGGTGATGACAGCACCTCACCGGTGAGTTCGACTGC
The DNA here is from genome assembly GCF_025263565.1 of Mycobacterium sp. SMC-8. Taxonomy (NCBI): domain Bacteria; kingdom Bacillati; phylum Actinomycetota; class Actinomycetes; order Mycobacteriales; family Mycobacteriaceae; genus Mycobacterium; species Mycobacterium sp. SMC-8. Next base: position 6,382,189 of record NZ_CP079865.1, on the reverse strand, counting down.
ACGACTGAGGTTTCCGGCGTTCATCGCGAACGTCGCCGACAGCGCGTCAAGAGTCACGCGGGCCGCCGGTGAGCTCACCTTTTCGCGGGTGGCGCGCAGGAACGCGGTCGCGCGTTCCGGCTCGGACAGCATCCAGAACCGATTCGCCGCCGTCGGCAGCGCCCACGCCATCAGCTGGTCCTCGCTCAGCGCCGCCGGGTCGATCTCGGCCAGTACCGCATCGGCCTCCCGGCCGCGGCCCTGCCAGGCCAGCGCATATCCGAGCGTCAGGCGGCTGCTCAGATCCGGCGCCCTGTCCAACACCGCGCGGCCCAGCCGCTCGCACAGCTCAAGATCACCCAGCCGCAACGCATCCCGTGCCGCGGCGGACAGATCCGGCAGCGGCAGCGGACGGTCGCTGTCCAGCGCCAGCACGGCCAGGCGCAGCCGGCCCACCACGCCGATACAGCCGGTCGAGATCTGCGCGACCATCGCGGTCCGCAGCCGGCGCAGGTCGGGGCCGCCGAGTGCGTCACGGATCGCGTCGAGGAACAGCGGATGCGCCGGGCGCAGCTCGTCGTCCTCGACGACCACCGCGCCGGAGCGCAACGCATCGTCCACGGTGTCGAGGTCGGTCAGCGCCTCGGCGTCGGCTCGGCTCAGCGGATCCGACACGGCGAGGAACTCCAGGATGCGATGCGCACCGGCCGGCACCGCCGCGACGAACTCATCGATCCGCGTCATCAACCGGCCGTCGTCGTGGCCCGGCGGCTCCACGTCGACCCGCGCGACCAGGCCGTCCCGCCACAACGCCGCGATCTCGGCGGGTACCCCGACCCCGCCGGCGGTGGCGGTCAGCAGCAGCCGCGCCGTCCGACCGGCCGCGAGCTGGTACACCAGCGTCGCGGACAACGGGTCCAGCAGGTGCGCGTCGTCGACGACGATCAGGCGGCCGTCGCCGAGTGCGTCCCCGGCGGTCCGCAGAACCGTTGTGGTGGTGCCCGTCTCGGGGACTTCGAGCAGCCTCTCGAACGCCGCGAACGGGACGGACCGGCGCGACGCCGTCGCCCGCACCCGGTCGACCCGGGGGAAGTCGGCGCCCAGCCGGTCGGCGGCGTTGCGCGCCAACGTCGTCTTGCCGACGCCGGCGGGGCCGATCAGCACCGCCCCGGCGCGGGTCCGCACGCCGGCTTCGAGCTGCTCGAGAGCGGGTTCGGGCGGCGCGGTCACCCATCCGAGAGGCTGCGGCACATCGCGGAGTCTATGTGGCTAAGTTGGTGCTGTGTCCCGAGATCAAGATCGTGAGTGGGCTGTCTGCGTCTACTGCGCCTCGGGTCCGACGCACCCGGATCTGTTGGAGTTGGCGCGCACGGTCGGAGAGGGGATCGCCGAGCGCGGGTGGACGTTGGTCTCCGGCGGAGGCAACGTCTCGGCGATGGGCGCGGTGGCGACCGCGGCCCGCTCACGCGGCGGCTACACCGTCGGTGTCATCCCGAAGCGCCTGGTGCACCGGGAGGTCGCCGACACCGAGGCCGATGAACTCGTCGTCACCGACACCATGCGGGAACGCAAACAGGTCATGGAGGACCGCGCCGACGCGTTCCTCGCCCTGCCCGGAGGCATCGGCACGCTGGAGGAATTCTTCGAAGCCTGGACAGCGGGCTATTTGGGTATGCACACCAAACCGATCGTGATGCTCGACACTCTCGGGCACTACGACGGGCTGTTGGCCTGGTTGCGCGGGCTGGTCGGAAGCGGCTACGTCGCCGAGGACGCGATGCGGTGCCTCACCGTCGTCGACGACGTCGAAGCCGCTCTGTCCGCGTGTGCGCCCGGCTAAGTTGACCCACACATCGACGACGGAGGAAGAGCAGCAACTATGACGAACAGGTCGGGGACCCGGAGCAGCGTGGGGCTGCTCGACATCGCCAAGCAGGTACCAGGTCTGCTCATGGACACGCCGACCATCGTGCGTGGCGTCGTGACCGGGTTCGGGGCCCGCCCCAGTGCCAAGACGTCGATCGGCAAGGTCTTCCAGGACCGCGCCGCCCAGAACGCCAACAACGTGTTCCTGAGATTCGAAGACCGCGAGATCACCTACGGCGAGGCCAACGAGACCGTCAACCGGTACGCCGCCGTGCTGGCGGCGCGCGGGGTCGGCCACGGCGACGTCGTCGGCATCATGATGCGAAACTCGCCGGAGCCGGTGCTGCTGATGTTGGCCGCGGTCAAATGCGGTGCGATCTCCGGGATGCTCAACTACCACCAGCGCGACGAGGTGCTCAAGCACAGCCTGGGCCTGCTGTCGGCCTCGGTGGTCGTCGCCGAGACCGACTTCATCGAGCACATCACCGAATCCGGTGCCGACACCGACGGGGTGATCACTCTCGACGAGCTCAAGAAGCTGGCCGAGACCGCGCCGACCACCAACCCCGCCACCACCTCTGCCGTGCTGGCCAAGGACAAGGCGTTCTACATCTTCACCTCCGGCACCACCGGCATGCCGAAGGCCAGCGTGATGACGCACTACCGCTGGCTGCGCGCGCTGGCCGGCTTCGGCGGGCTCGGCATGCGCCTCAACAGCAACGACACGCTGTACTGCTGCCTGCCGCTCTACCACAACAACGCGTTGACGGTCGCACTGTCATCGGTGCTCAACTCCGGAGCGACGCTGGCGCTGGGCAAGTCGTTCTCGGCGTCGAAGTTCTGGGACGACGTGATCCGCTACGACGCCACCGCCTTCGTCTATATCGGCGAGATCTGCACCTATCTGCTCAACCAGCCCGAAAAGCCCACCGACCGCCAGCACAAAGTGCGGGTCATCTGCGGAAACGGTCTGCGGCCCGCCATCTGGGACGCGTTCACCGAGCGCTTCGGCATCAAGCGGGTCTGTGAGTTCTACGCCGCCAGCGAGGGCAACACCGCGTTCGTCAACGTCCTCAACATCGACAAGACCACCGGGATCTGCCCGTCCCCGATCGCGTTCGTCGAGTACGACGAGCACACCGGCGAACCGGTGCGTGGCGAGGACGGCCGGGTGCGCAAGGTCAAGAAGGGTGAACCCGGCCTGCTGCTGTCGAAGGTGAGCAACTTCCAGCCGTTCGACGGCTACACCGACGAGAAGGAGTCGGAGAAGAAGCTCGTCCGTGACGCGTTCAAGGAAGGCGACGTGTGGTTCAACACCGGCGACCTGATGCGCGCACAGGGCCTCGGGCATGCGGCGTTCACCGACCGGCTCGGTGACACGTTCCGCTGGAAGGGCGAGAACGTGGCCACGACCGAAGTGGAGGCGGCGGTGGCCACGCACCATCAGGTCGAGGAGTGCACCGTCTTCGGCGTCGAGGTGCCCGACACCGGCGGCCGGGCCGGGATGGTCGCGATCCAGCTCAAGGAGGGCCACGAGTTCGACGGCAAGGCGCTGGCCAAGACGGTGTACGAGAAGCTTCCCGGCTACGCGGTGCCGCTGTTCGTGCGAGTGGTGGAGGAGCTGGCGCACACCTCGACCTTCAAGAGCCAGAAGGGCGACCTGCGCAAGGAGGGCTACGGCGGCTCCAGCGGCGAGGGCGACGACGACGACGTCAAGGTCGACGATCCGCTGTACGTGCTGTCCGGCCGCGAGGAAGGCTACGTCGAGTTCTACGAGGAGTACCTGACCGAGGTGAAGGAGGGCAAGAAGCCCAAGTAGCCCGCGAGGGGTGATCACGCTGGAAAAGCGGGTCGGCGCGCGAAACGTAGCCTGAAGGCGTGCAGTCGACGTTTCTGGGACACCCCGTGGCCGGGGATCGCGCGCTGATCATGGCGATCGTCAACCGCACGCCGGACTCGTTCTACGACCGCGGCGCGACGTTCACCGATGAAGCCGCCAAGGAAGCCGCCCACCGCGTGGTCGCCGACGGCGCCGACATCGTCGACGTCGGCGGGGTCAAGGCGGGTCCCGGCGCGACGGTGGACGTCGACGAGGAGATCGCCCGCGTCGTGCCGTTCATCGAGTGGCTGCGGGCCGAGTTCCCCGACCAGGTGATCAGTGTCGACACCTGGCGCGCCGAGGTCGCCAAGCAGGCGTGCGCGGCCGGCGCGGACCTGATCAACGACACCTGGGGCGGGGCGGACCCCGCGCTGGCCGGCGTGGCCGCCGAGTTCGGCGCCGGATTGGTCTGCTCACACACCGGCGGCGCCGTGCCGCGGACCCGTCCGTTCCGGGTGAACTACGGCCTGACCGAGCGGGGAGTCGTCGACGACGTCATCGCCGAGGTGACGGCGGCGGCCGAACGGGCGGTCGCGCTCGGGGTGCGCCGGGACCGGATCGTCATCGATCCGACCCACGATTTCGGCAAGAACACTTACCACGGTCTTAGTTTGTTGCGTCATGTGAAAGACCTTGTAAACACTGGATGGCCGGTCCTGATGGCCCTGAGTAACAAGGATTTCGTCGGGGAAACTCTGGGTGTGGGTTTGACCGAACGCCTTGAGGGCACCCTGGCGGCCACCGCTCTCGCGGCGGCCGACGGGGCGCGGCTCTTTCGGGTGCACGAGGTCGGACCCACACGTCGGGTACTTGAGATGGTTGCGTCGATCAAGGGCGCCCGTCAGCCGAAACGCACGGTGAGGGGACTGGCATGACTGTGTTGTCTGATCGCGTCAACGATCTGGAAACGTTCGGTGTCGCCGACCATCGCTGGCTCAGCGAGCGCAGCTGGTGTCGGCCGAGCTGGACGGTGGCCGAACTGGAGGCCGCCAAGAAGGGCCGCACCGTGTCGGTGGTGCTGCCCGCGCTCAACGAGGAAGAGACGGTCGCCGGCGTCGTCGAGACCATCACCCCGCTGCTGGGCGGGCTGGTCGACGAGCTGATCGTGCTCGACTCCGGGTCCACCGACGACACCGAGATCCGGGCCGTCGCCGCCGGGGCCCGGGTGGTCGGCCGCGAGGTTGCCCTGCCCGAGGTCGCCCCGCAGCCCGGCAAGGGCGAGGTGCTGTGGCGGTCGCTGGCCGCGACGACGGGTGACATCATCGCCTTCGTCGACTCCGACCTGCTCGACCCCGATCCGATGTTCGTGCCCAAGCTGCTGGGCCCGCTACTCACCGCCGACGGCGTGCACCTGGTCAAAGGGTTCTACCGGCGCCCGCTGAAGGTCAGCGGGCGCGAGGACGCCAACGGCGGCGGCAGGGTCACCGAACTGGTGGCGCGCCCGCTGCTGGCCGCGCTACGCCCCGAGTTGATGTGCCTGTACCAGCCTCTGGGCGGGGAGTACGCCGGAACCCGGGAGCTGCTCACGGCGGTACCGTTCGCGCCCGGCTACGGCGTCGAGATCGGGTTGCTGGTCGACACCTACGACCGGCTGGGTCTGGACGGAATCGCCCAGGTCAATCTCGGCGTGCGGACACACCGCAACCGGCCGCTGACCGAGCTCGCGTCGATGAGCCGGCAGGTGATCGCCACGCTGCTGTCCCGGTGCGGGATCCCGGACTCCGGGGTTGGGCTCACCCAGTTCTTCGCCGACGGCGAGGACTACGCCCCGCGCACGTCGACGGTCTCGCTGACCGACCGGCCGCCGATGATCACGCTGCGCCCGCGGTAGCACTTCCCGCCGATGGCCGGGGCGTCCTGACCGGTCGATGTCGGCGCCATCCGGCAGTATCGAGGGGTGACTCTCGTTCTGCTGTACCTCGTCGTGCTGGTGCTCGTCGGGATCGTCCTGTTCGCCATCGGCAGTGTGCTGTTCGGTCGCGGCGAGACGCTGCCGCCGCTGCCGCAGGCCACCACCGCCACGGTGCTGCCCGCATCGGGCGTCACCGGTGCCGATGTGGACGCCGTGAAGTTCAGCCAGGCGCTGCGCGGCTACAAAACCAGCGAAGTCGACTGGGTGCTGGATCGACTGGCCCGTGAGCTCGACATGCTCCGCGGCGAGCTCACCACGTTGCGCGCCGCCCACGGTCTTGACGAGGCCGCCCACGGTCCCGAAGACGACCACGCGGTGTCGTCGCAGCGCGCCCGGGATGACGCGTGACCTCCGCGGCCGCCGATCCGCTGATCAGGTGCGGGTGGATCGACCGGTCACGGCTGTCGCCGGCCGATTATGAGCTGTATCGCGACTACCACGACACCGAGTGGGGTCGTCCCCTGCGCGACTCGGCGGCACTGTTCGAACGGGTCAGCCTCGAAGCGTTCCAGAGCGGGTTGTCCTGGCTGATCATCCTGCGCAAGCGGGACAACTTCCGCGCCGCCTTCGACGGGTTCGACGTCGAGCGGATCGCCCGCTACTCCGACCGGGACGTCGAGCGGTTGATGGCCGATCCCGGCATCGTGCGCAACCGTGCCAAGATCGACGCCACCATCGCCAACGCGCGAGTGGCCGCGGATATGGCCGACGCCGGCGAGGACCTCGGCGAGCTGCTGTGGTCCTTCGCGCCGGCCGACCGGGGGGCGCGGGCCCGGCCGGCGAGCATGTCCGAGATCGCCGCCGTCACCCCGGAATCGAAGGCGATGGCCAAAGAACTTAAGAAACGGGGGTTCCGGTTCGTCGGGCCGACGACGGCGTACGCGCTGATGCAGGCCACCGGGATGGTGGACGACCATGTCGACAACTGCTGGGTACCGCGCATCGGCGAAGGGCAGTGACCGTCGTGTCCGGGCAGCGGGAAGCCGTGGCGCGCGCACCGCGGTTGTGGTGGCGGCCATCCGCGTCAGGGAGTCAGCGCGCGAGGACCGCCTGTTCACCGACCCGTTCGGCGGTAGCACGCTCCCGCCGCGCCCGCAGATGTGCCGGGGGCGCCGCGCGGCTACTTGCTCAGGGCGGTCAAGAAGGACCGGGCCGGGGCACGATCCCCCTCATCACGGCAGCTATAGCCGGGTCTTCGCACACGAGCAGCCTCGGATAGGGAACAATAGAGCCCTGTAGCAGTTCAGAGCCGGGTGCTATCAGAGCACGTCGAAGGTGCGGGCCCGGCTCACGGACAGACCGGGCCCTGACGGGCACGCCCATGTGGAGGGAGCACTCGATGGCGGCGATGAAGCCCCGGACCGGAGACGGTCCACTGGAAGCAACCAAGGAGGGGCGAGGCATCGTGATGCGAGTACCACTGGAAGGCGGTGGCCGGCTCGTCGTGGAGCTCACTCCCGAAGAGGCCGCCGCGCTGGGCGACGAACTCAAGGGCGTGACAAGCTAGCCCGCTGTGTCCGCTAGACGGAGACCCTGCGGTAGATCTGCAGGGTCTCCTCGGCGATACGCGCCCAGGAGAACTCCTCGATGCACCGTTGGCGACCGGCGACCCCGTAGCGCCGCGCGCGGTCCGGGTCGTTGACCAGGGAGTTGACCGCTTCGGCCAGGCCGCGTTCGAACGACGCGGTGTCGTCGGGGTCGTAGTGCACGAGCAGGCCCGTCTTTTCGTGCGCCACCACCTCGGGAATCCCTCCGACGTCGGACGCCACCACCGCCGTCGCGCACGCCATCGCCTCGAGGTTGACGATGCCGAGCGGCTCGTAGACCGAGGGGCAGACGAACACGGTTGCCGCCGACAGGATTTCGCGAATCTTGGGGGTCGGCAGCATCTCCCGCACCCAGAACACCCCGGTGCGGGCGCGGGACAGTTCCTGCACCGCCGACGCGACCTCCTCGGCGATCTCCGGGGTGTCCGGAGCGCCCGCACACAGCACCAACTGCACGTCCGGCTCGAAGCGGTGCGCTGCCGCCACCAGATGCGCCACTCCCTTTTGCCGGGTGATCCTGCCGACGAACGCAACGATCGGCCGTTGCAGGTCGACACCGAGTTCAGCAAGCACCGATTCGTCGGGGTCTGGCTCGGCGGGATACCAGACCTCGGTGTCGATACCGTTACGCACCACGTGCACCCGGTCCGGGTCCAGCGCCGGATAGGTGCGTAGCACGTCCTGCCGCATCCCTGAACTGACCGCGATGACCGCGTCGGCGGCCTCCACTGCGGTCTTCTCCACCCACAACGAGATGCGGTAGCCGCCGCCGAGCTGCTCGGCTTTCCACGGCCGCATCGGTTCCAGAGAGTGCGCGGTGAGCACGTGCGGGACGTCGTAGAGCAGCGCGGCCAGGTGCCCGGCCATCCCGGTGTACCAGGTGTGCGAGTGCACGATGGTGGCCGCCGACGCGGCGTTGACCATGTTCAGGTCAGCCGACAGCGTGGCCAGCGCCGGGTTGGCTCCGGACAGCGCGGGATCGGGCTGCGCCACCGTGACCCCGGCCCGCGAAGCGCCCATACAGTGCACATCGACCTCGCACAGGTGGCGTAACTGGGCCACCAGTTCCGTGACGTGGACACCAGCACCGCCGTATACCTCGGGCGGATACTCCCGAGTCATCATCGCCACCCGCATCCTGTGACCGTATCCAACTTCGGAACCGGCCGCGCCGCATACCCAATTGTCTTGACGGACAGCCCGAGAAGCCGTCCGGGGCGGTATGCCGGCGCCACGCCCGGCGTGGCAATGACGGGAATGGGTGGCCGCGGTCTCCACGTGCGGATAGGTTGGCAGCATGAGGGAAGCGCCACATGTGTTGGGCATCGTCCTCGCCGGCGGAGAAGGCAAGCGTCTCTACCCGTTGACAGCCGATCGCGCCAAGCCCGCCGTCCCGTTCGGGGGCGGCTACCGGCTCATCGATTTCGTGCTCTCCAACCTCGTCAACGCCCGCTACTTGCGGATCTGCGTGCTGACTCAGTACAAGTCACATTCGCTGGACCGTCACATCTCGCAGAACTGGCGGCTGTCCGGGCTCGCCGGTGAATACATCACCCCGGTTCCGGCCCAGCAGCGGCTCGGCCCGCGCTGGTACACCGGTTCGGCGGATGCGATCTATCAGTCGATGAACCTGATCTACGACGAGGATCCGGACTACATCGTGATCTTCGGCGCCGACCACGTCTATCGGATGGACCCCGAGCAGATGGTCCAGCAGCACATCGAGAGCGGTGCGGGTGCCACCGTCGCGGGCATCCGGGTGCCGCGGGCCGAGGCCAGCGCGTTCGGCTGCATCGACGCCGACGACTCGGGGCGCATCCGCGGGTTCATCGAGAAGCCGGCCGATCCGCCGGGCACCCCCGACGATCCCGAGCAGACCTTCGTGTCGATGGGCAACTACATCTTCACCACCAAGGTGCTCATCGACGCGATCCGGGCGGACGCCGAGGACGACGACTCCGACCACGACATGGGCGGCGACATCATCCCCCTGCTGGTCGCCGACGGGATGGCCGCGGTGTACGACTTCAACGACAACGAGGTGCCCGGCGCCACCGAGCGCGATCACGGATACTGGCGCGACGTCGGAACCCTCGATGCGTTCTACGACGCGCACATGGACCTGGTGTCGGTGCATCCGGTGTTCAACCTCTACAACAAGCGCTGGCCGATCCGGGGCGGCGCCGAGAACCTCGCACCGGCGAAGTTCGTCAACGGCGGGTCCGCGCAGGAATCCGTGGTCGGCGCCGGCAGCATCATTTCGGCTGCGTCCGTGCGTAATTCGGTGCTGTCGTCCAATGTCGTCATCGACGACGGCGCGATCGTCGAAGGCAGCGTGCTGCACCCCGGGGTGCGCATCGGACGGGGAGCTGTCGTGCGCCACGCGATCCTGGACAAGAACGTGGTGGTCGGCCCAGGGGAGATGGTCGGGGTGGACCTCGACAAGGACCGCGAACGGTTCTCGATCAGCGCCGGCGGAGTGGTCGCGGTCGGTAAGGGCGTCTGGATCTGACCGCCGGTCAACCGGCCGGGACGCGGCGGGCGCGGTCGGACGCCGGCCACACGTAGGGCAGGTCGTCGGGCACGTCGGGGAACAGTGGCCGGTAGTGCGCCCAATCCTTGCGCACCAGCGCCGACCGATGGCTGAGGTGAAACGCGTCGTCCCCGAGCCAGGGCGGAAGCTCGCGAGCGGCGGCGAGTTCGTCGTACGGGCGGATCTGCGAGAGCCCCGTCCCGGCGGTGAGGTCACTGACCAGTGTCGCCGCGCATGTGTCACCGCGCCCCGATGCAGACCACACGGCGCACATCTGGAGCCCGTACCGGACCAGGGCCTCCTCGTAACCGGCCCACATCGCGGCGGCGGGATGGTGACGCCAGCCGTAGCCGCGACCGTCAGCGCCCGCAGAATCTGGATGGTCTCCACTCGCTGTTTGCCCAGCCGGCGGGCGTCCAGTACACGGGCCGAGTCGGCGAAGCCCGGATACGGCAGGAACGTCTGCATGGCGACGGGGTACCCAGTGGCGCGCGGTTCAGGTGGCGCGCGGGGAGCGACGGCGCCGGATCAACCGCACGGCGGCCCACGCCAGCGCGACGGTGATCACCAGGACGAGGATGGGGACCAGGATCGCGACGAAGGCCAGCCCGATGCTGATCACGTCCTCGGTGGTGCTCAGCACGGGTGCAGCGACCCCGCCCGTCGCGACGTTGGCCGCGGGCCGCACCGTCGACTTGGTCAGCGACACCGCCAAGGCCACCACTGCTCCGACCGCGACCGGGATCCACTGACCGGATTGGGCGAACGCTCCCGGGTCGGTGACCGCCGTCGTCTGGGCCGCGGTGCCGGAACCGAACACGATGCCGCCCGCGGTGGGACGGACGAACGTCTGCACGGTGTCGTTGACGGTGTCGAGCGCGGGCACCTTGTCGGCGACGATCTCGACGGCCAGCAGCACCGCGACGATCGTCATCACCCAGCCGTTCTCCAGCCAGGCCCAGCCCGCGGGCAGCGTGACCAGGTCGGTGAACCGCGCAAGCAGCCCGAGCGCGAGCAGCGGGATGTAGGCGTTCAGTCCCGCCGCCGTGGCCAGGCCGAACCCGGTGAGCAGCTCCATCCGATCAGTATGCGGCGATCGCCACATCCCGGGGACCAGCCGGTAACGCACCCGCTGGGGTCTCCTCGTCGAGGATGCGTGCCACCACCAGCCCGTACAGGCCGGTCGACGCCAGCGGCGGACCGGCTTGCACCCGCACGGTCACGGCCGCGTAGTGGTTCTGCACGATCACCAGCGCAGCCGCCCCCAGCCCGGCGGCCACCATGACGTTGCTGACGACAACCAGCCACACCGGCACCGACGACCAGCCGAACCGGTGATCCAGCGCCGACATCGCGAAGGTCACAGCGACAAGCGCCGTCGTCGCGGTGATGATGACCCGCTGGGCGGGCCGGGTCTCCGCGGCGAAGAACACCGCACCGACACCCTCGACGCGAGCGCTTGTGCGATCAGCTCCACGGTCGGCCTCCCGCCGATTTCAGACCGCGTCGCGGTTCCGGTACAGTCCGGCTGCGATCACCGCCAAAGCCGCTCCCACGCAGCACATCACGATCCAAGCGAGGGTGGGAACCTCGTTCGGGTAGGTGGTGTGGCCCACCGGCGAGAGGTCGAGCAGCCAGTCGGGCAGCCGCAGCAGTGCGCCGAGGTACAACGCGGCCACGACGAAAGTCACGGCCAGCCAGGCGGTCCAGGCCTGACGGAGCGCGACCGACAGCGCGGCGACGCCGGCCAGCACCGCCAGGGCCGGCACGAACGCCAGCCCGGCCACGGTGAGCCTGAGCACCGTGACGGGCTCACCGAGGGTCAGTCCGGCGCCGAGGCCGTTGCCCATGCCTGCGAAGAACATCAACACCGTCGCGCCGAGCACCGCCGAGGCCACCGCGCTCAACAACCACCGCTCTCGCGAAACCGCTCCTGCCAGAACCGCTTCGCCCAGACCGGACTGCTCGTCGCCGTACACGCGCAACACCGCGGACACCACGTAGGCGGCCGCAGCGGCGGCGAGGAACTGCGACATCGTCGTGTAGACCCCGTCCACTCCCTGGTCCGAGACGATCGCGGCGATCAGCTCGTTGTCCCGGGCGGCATCCAGCAGCGAGTCCGTCATCGAACCGAAGGCCAAGCCCGCGGCGAACAGGCCGACCGACCATCCGATCGTCTGACCGCGCTGCAAACGCAGGTGCAGCGCGAGCAGGCCCCGTACCGGCCGGGCGCCGGGGCGTTCACTCCTCGACGCGATCGTGCCTTCGTCGTACTGGCGGCGCGCCTCCAGCCCCGCCGCCGCGGCGATCAGGATCAGCGCCAGCAGTAGCAGCGGAATCAACGGCCACCAACGCAACTCGACGAAGGCCCGCATCTGCTGGGCCCACGCGATGGGCGAGACCCAGCTCAGAGGGCTGCCCGCCGGGTCGATGACATCGCCCACGCCGCGGATGAGCGCGGCCGCGGCGAGGACGGCCATGGCGGCTCCCGTTGCGGCCCGCGCCGACCGCCACATCTGCGCGGTGACTGCGGCGACGGCGCCGAACAGTGTGGCGACCGCGGTGACCCCGAGACACATTGCGGCGGAGTTCACCACGTCGAAGCCGTTGGCGGCCGTGGCCGCGGTCATCGTCGCGGCGAGAACGACGTTGACGGCCGCCACCACCGCCAGTGCCGCGGTGGTGCGCGCGTAGCGGCCGACGGCCGAGGACAGCACCAGTTCTGCTGTGCCGCTTTCCTCCTCGGCCCGGGTATGCCGAATTACCGTGAGCACGGCCAGGATCGACGTGGCAATGATCAGTGTGAGCATCAGTTCGTTGGCCACCATCGCACCGAGCTCGGTCTCTTTGACACCGAACATCGGCCCGCCCAGCATCATCCCGGCGGGGGTCTTCAGCAGGTCCACCCTGGCCTGGCGCTGAATCTCCTCAGGGTAGGCCAGCTCGATGGTGCCGGGGGAGTAGGCCATCATCGCGGTCAGGGCCACGATCCACACGGACAACCGGATGCGGTCACGCCGCAGCGCGAGGCCGACCAGCCGGGCGGTGCCCGTCCACGGTGAGCTCGACGTCCCGGAGGCGTGCCGTGGACCTCCGAAGCGCAACTCGACGGCGGTGCTCATCGCCCGGCCCCCTGATACTCGCGGAGGAACAGGTCCTCCAGCGAGGTCGGTGCGACGGTCAGCTCGTCGATGCCGAGGCTGCTGAGATCGGCCATGGCGCGGTCGAGATCACCACGGTCGACCGAGAACCGCAGATCCCCGTCGTCGGTGCGCAGGTCGTGGATATAGGGCGCACGTTCCAGTCGGCTGCGGTCCCCCCGGGTGCGTGCGGTGACGGTGGTGCGCATCAGATATCGCAGGTCTGCCAGTGCTCCGGACCGCACGGTCCGCCCGGCGCGCACGATGGTCACTGTGTCACAGAGCTTCTCGACCTCGGCCAGGATGTGGCTGGACAGCAGGACCGCTGCGCCCTGGCCGGCGACCTCGCGCACGCACTGCTGAAAAGCCTGTTCCATCAGCGGGTCCAGGCCCGAGGTCGGCTCATCCAGCACGAACAGTTCACTGCGGGTGCTGAACGCAGCGATGATCGCGACCTTCTGACGGTTGCCCTTGGAGTACGTGCGGGCCTTCTTGTGCGGGTCGAGTTCGAAGCGTTCGATGAGTTCGTCACGACGCGCCCGGTCCACGGTGTCCGCACCCCGCAGCCCGGCCAGGAAGTCGATGGCCTGCATCCCGGTCAGGTTGGGCCACAGAGTGACATCGCCAGGCACATAGGCGATCCGGCGATGCAAAGCGACCGCGTCGTGCCACGGATCACCGCCCAGCAGCGAGACCGTGCCGCCGTCGGCCCGCAGCAGCCCGAGCAGCACCCGGATGGTGGTGGACTTGCCGGAGCCGTTGGGGCCGAGGAATCCGGCGACGGTGCCGGGAGCGACGGTGAGGTCGAGTCCGTCCAGAGCCTTGGTGCGGCCGAAGGACTTTCGCAATCCCTGGATGTCTACGGCCGGTGTGCGGTCAGTCATCGTGCGCTCCTTCGGTGAATCCGATGCCTCGCTGCCGTTGAGCGAGGAACGCGTCGTACATGATGGAGTCGGCCATCAGACCGTTGGTGTAGAGCTCCAGGGCGGGCAGCACCATGTCCTCGCTGTAGTCGCGCAGCACCGCCCGCAGGTCTGTCGGGTCGTCGTGTAACTGCAGGTAGAGCAGGAAGCCGCCGCCGGCGGCCATCGCCAGGAATCGCGCCCTGCCCAACGGATCCGCGCTCGGCTTGACGGTGCCGGCCCGCACCCCCTCCTCGATGTACTGCTCGGCATTGTCGATCATGGTGCGCCAGAACGCTTTTGCCAGATCGCCACCGGACTGCATGCTGCGTACCAGGTAGGCCATCAGCGGGGCGTACTCCTCGATCTCGGCCATCTGGGCTAACCACGTCGCCGGATCGGAGGACTGGATCGTCTCGGTCTTGCTGGCCCGCACGGTCTCGGTGACGAAGTCGTCGCACGCCTTGCGCAGGCCCTCCTTGGAGCCGAAGTGATGGATCACCAGGCCGGGGCTGACACCTGCGGCCGCCGCGATCGCCCGCACGCTCACCCCGAAGCCATCGCGGCCGAAAAGGTCGACCGCGGCGTCGCGGATCCGCGCCACCGCGGTCAGATCATCTGCTGAACGCATGTTCAGTACATTAAACGCTCGTTCAGTAGGCGGTCAAGGATCAGACCCGTCAAGGATTCGTCAAGAAGCGCCGGAATAGCCGTTCCTGGTCACTCATACCGGAGGCCTGAGTGCAGCCGGCAACGCTATTCCGCGGGGGCGGGGAGTGGAAAGGGAAAAGCCTTAGTCCCGGGCAGCCACGAGCAGGCCGTCGCCGAGCGGGATGAGCACCGGCGTCAGCCGGTCGTCCTCGGCGATCAAACGGGCCGCCTCGCGCACCGCGGCGACCTCGCTGTCCTTGGCCGAGGCGTCACCGGCCCGGCCGCCGAGCGCGGAGCGGTGCACGACGATCGCGCCGCCGGGGCGCAGCAGTCGCACGCCTTCGGTGACGAAGTGGGGCTGGTCGGCCGGTGTGGCGTCGATGAACACCAGGTCGTAGGACTCGTCGGCCAGCCGGGTCAGCACCTCCTGGGCGCGGCCGCTGATCAGCCTGGTCCGGCCCGGGCCCACCCCTGCCTCGGTGAACGCCTGCTTGGCGATGCGCTGGTGCTCGGGTTCGACGTCGATGGTGGTGAGCACGCCGTCCTCGCGCATGCCCGAGAGCAACCACAGGCCGCTCACGCCGGCGCCGGTGCCGACCTCGACGACCGCGCGCGCTCCGGTCAGCTTCGCGAGCACACACAGCAGCGCGCCGACGGCGGGGGTCACCGCGCCGGCGCCGATGTCGACTGCGCGCTCACGGGCCGCGGCGACGATGTCGTCCTCAGAGATCGAGTGTTCGGCGTGGTTGACGATCGCTTCCGCCCGACGGGCCCGCGCGGTGGAATCGCCGGACTCGGCGCCGGGCTCGTCGGTGCTGGCCATGCCCGCAGCGTAGAGCCAAGTCCGCGTGGTCCGCGTGTGCGACACGCCCGGCCCGCGACGCCGGGAGCGTCTGTCGGGCAGGTCGGTTTCCGCTGGTCGAAAACGGGTAGCGATGTTTCTCAGGAAAAGTTCAGTTTGCTCATATGCCCGCCACACCAGCACAGGAGACGGTGATCGCATGACAGACGGCGCATTCAGCGCACGCACCGACTCCTCGCGTGCCGGGAACAAGGTCCCGGCACGTGTTGTTGTCGACAACGAGCAGCCGTCAACCGGGGGCCGCTCTCCGCACGACCTGGAGGTTCCGACGACCATCACACACGGCCCTGTCTCCGCTCCTGTGGCCGCTCCGGTGACCATGGCGCATCTGGAGCAGTTCACCGATGCCGAGTGGGTGGAACCGGCCGATGAGTTGACCGGCACGGCGGTGTTCGACGCCACCGGCGACAAGACCGCGATGCCGAGCTGGGATGAACTCGTCCGCCAGCACGCCGACCGGGTGTACCGCCTGGCCTACCGGCTCTCCGGCAACCAGCACGACGCCGAGGACCTGACCCAGGAGACGTTCATCCGCGTCTTCCGTTCGGTGCAGAACTATCAGCCGGGCACGTTCGAGGGCTGGCTGCACAGAATCACCACCAACCTGTTCCTCGACATGGTGCGCCGCCGCGGCCGGATCCGGATGGAGGCGCTGCCCGAGGACTACGACCGGGTGCCCGCCGACGAGCCCAACCCCGAGCAGATCTACCACGACTCCCGGCTGGGGCCGGACCTGCAGGCCGCACTCGACTCGTTGGCTCCGGAGTTCCGCGCCGCCGTTGTCCTGTGCGACATCGAGGGGCTGTCCTACGAGGAGATCGGCGCGACGCTCGGTGTCAAACTGGGCACCGTCCGCAGTCGTATCCACCGGGGCCGGCAGGCTCTGCGCGAGTATCTGGCCCGGCACGCCGAGGCCGGCGCCGCACAGGACGCCGCCAGGTCTGCCTGACATTCGGGCGATGCCGCCCAGCGCGCCGCGCTACATTCGAGGGCATAGTCGGCAGCACGCCCCACACGACGCCGAGCGGAGAGGAGTCAGGTGGTATTCGATCCTGGACATGCGTTCCGCCGGGCGTTCTCCTGGCTTCCGACTCAGCTCGCCTCGCAGACCGGTGATCCGGTTGGCCCACGCCAGTTCGGTTCGACAGAGCATCTGTCGATCGAGGCGATCGCGGCGTTCGTCGACGGCGAGCTGCGCATGTCGGCGCACCTGAGAGCCGCTCACCACCTGTCGTTGTGCCAGGAGTGCGCGCTGGAGGTCGATGCGCAGCGGCAGGCGCGCGAGGCGTTGCGCGAGTCACGCCCGGTCGCGATCCCGAGTGATCTGCTGGGTCTGCTGTCCCAGATTCCCCACCGCACTCCGGTCGAGAGGCCGCAGCCGGTGGAGCACCCGCAGTTGGCTGACGGCACCCAGCGTTCCCGCCGTAAGCGCCGGTAGGGTAGAAGCGAAAAATCGACCGCGATCGCTGACACGTCGCCGCGGGCGTCGGAAGGCTGCAGCGGGGTACGAAAGGGCGATGTACGGGTGACCAATCTGGACCAGACCGGTCGGGAACGCCTCGAGCCGCGGCCGGTGTCGCGTCCGCCGGTCGATCCGGCGGCTCAGCGTGCATTCGGCAGGCCCGCCGGGGTGAACGGTTCGTTCCTCGGCGCTGACAAGCATCGTGATCAGGGTGAGTACACTCCCACGGATCAGGCGCCGGATCCGGTGCTGGCCGAGGCTTTCGGCCGCCCCCACCCCGGCGGGGATTCGTTGCAGCGTCATCCCACCGACGCCGGCGCGCTGGAGGCCGAACGGGACGGCGATGACGACGGCGTCGACGATCCCTGGCGTAATCCGGGGGCGCCGGTGGCGCTGGGCACCCCGGCGCTGCCCCCGACCGGGTCCGCGCAGGCCACCGCCCCGATGGGCAAGCTCGGCGTGCGGGACGTGCTGTTCGGCGGCAAGGTGTCCTACACCGCGCTCGTCGTGCTCGGCATCGCGGCGCTGCTCATCGGTGTGGCCGGCGGCTGGGTGGGACGCACCACCGCCGAGGTGGTCTCGGCGTTCACCACGTCGAAGGTCACGCTGGAGACCAGCAGTTCCGGCGAGGGCGAGCCCGAGGGGCAGTTCGCCGAAGTAGCTGCGGCGGTGGCTGATTCGGTGGTGACGATCGAGGCGACCAGCGACCGAGAGGGATCGCAGGGTTCCGGCGTCGTCATCGACGGGCGCGGATACATCGTCACCAACAACCACGTGATCTCCGAGGCCGCCACCAACCCCAGCGAGTTCAAGATGTCGGTGGTGTTCAACGACGGCTCCGAGGTGCCCGCGAACCTGGTGGGTCGCGACCCGAAGACCGATCTGGCGGTGCTCAAGGTCGACAACGTCGACAACCTGTCGGTGGCCCGGATGGGTGACTCCGAGAAGTTGCGCGTCGGCGAAGAGGTGATCGCCGCGGGCGCCCCGCTAGGACTGAGGAGCACTGTCACGCACGGCATCATCAGCGCGCTGCATCGACCGGTCCCGCTGTCGGGTGACGGCTCGGACACCGACACGGTCATCGACGGCGTGCAGACCGACGCGTCGATCAACCACGGCAACTCCGGCGGTCCGCTGATCAACATGCGGTCTGAGGTCATCGGCATCAACACCGCAGGCAAGTCGCTGTCCGACAGCGCCAGCGGCCTGGGGTTCGCGATCCCTGTCAACGAGGTCAAGCAGGTCGTCGAGACGCTGATCAAGAACGGCAAGATCGCCCATCCCACACTCGGGCTGACCGCACGGTCGGTCAGCAACGACGTGGCCAAGGGGGCGCAGATCGCCGATGTCTCCCCGAACAGCCCGGCCGAGCGCGCGGGCATCCTGGAGAACGACGTGGTCGTCAAGGTCGGTGACCGCAAGGTCGCCGACGCCGACGAGTTCATCGTTGCGGTGCGTCAGCTCAAGATCGGCGAACCGGCACCCATCGAGGTACTCCGGGAGGGGCGCCCGGTCACGCTGACGGTGACGCCCAACGGCGACGACAGCACGTAGAGCCATGTTCGCGAACGTAGGCTGGGGCGAGATGCTGGTCCTGGTGATCGCCGGTCTGGTGATCCTCGGGCCGGAACGGCTGCCCGGCGCCATCCGCTGGACCGCGGACGCGGTGCGTCAGGTGCGTGACTATGTCACCGGTGCGACCACGCAGCTGCGTCAGGAACTGGGCTCGGACTTCGACGACCTGCGGGAGCCGTTGTCGGAGTTGCAGAAGCTGCGCGGCATGACGCCGCGCGCGGCGTTGACCAAGCATCTTCTCGACGGCGACGACTCGATCCTCACCGGCAAATTCGACCAGAACGGCAGGCCGACCGGCCCGCCGGAGAAGCCCCAGTCGGGCCCCGGTCCCGCGGCCGCGGCCCACGATGTCCGCGAGCCCGGCGCTCAGCCGTCATCAGGTGCGCCGACGCCAGGTGCGGCGACCCCGGGCGCGCCGTCTTCGGGTGGGACGGAGTCGCTTGCGACGCCGTTCGATCCCGACGCGACCTGATCGCCGCTGCGGAAACCTGGGCGAAACCGCGTTCCACGCGGTCCGGCCGCCCCGAAGGCCGCGTGGAATGCGGTTTCGGCGAACGGGGCCGGGGCGGCTAGCGGCCGGCGGGATCCAGTCCCAGCGACATCCCGGCCAGTCCACGCTTGCGGCTGGACAGTGCGTCGGCGATCTTGCGCAGTTCCTGACCGGCGGCGGAGTCGGGTGCGCTGAGAACCAGCGGCACGCCCGAGTCGCCGGCGGTCACCAGCGCCGGATCCAACGGCACTTGGCCCAGCAGCGGCACGTCGGCGCCGACGGCGCGGGACAGGCTCTCCGCGACGTGGCGGCCGCCACCCTCGCCGAACATCTTGATGACGGGGCCGTCGACCATGTTCTCCACCACGCCGGCGATGCGCTGACGGGTCTGCAGCGCGATCGCGCCGGCCCGTTCGGCCACCTCGGCGGCGGCCAGCTGCGGGGTGGTGACCACCAGGATCTCGGCGCCGGGGATCAGCTGAGCGACCGAGATCGCGATGTCTCCGGTGCCTGGAGGCAGATCGAGCAGCAGGACGTCCAGGTCGCCCCAGTAGACGTCGGCGAGGAACTGCTGCAGCGCGCGGTGCAGCATCGGTCCGCGCCACACCACGGGGGTGTTGCCCTGGGTGAACATCGCGATCGAGATGACCCGCACGTCATGGGAGACGGGTGGCAGGATCATCGAGTCGACCTGGGTGGGCCGATCGGTGGTGCCCATCATCCGAGGCACGGAATGCCCGTAGATGTCGGCGTCGAGCAGCCCGACCGACAACCCACGGGCGGCCATCGCGGCAGCCAGATTCACAGTGACACTGGACTTTCCGACACCGCCCTTACCGGACGCGACCGCGTAGACCCGGGTCAGCGATCCAGGTTGGGCGAATGGGATCACGGGTTCGCGGGAGTCACCGCGCAGTTGCCTGCGCAGTTCAGCCCGCTGCTCGTCGTTCATCACGTCGAGAGTGACCTTCACCGCGCCGGTGCCGGGGACGTCGCGCACCGCGCGGGTGACGCGGTCCGAGATCTCGGTCTTCTTCGGGCACGCCGCGGTGGTCAGGTAGATCTCGACGTGAACCGAGGAGTCGGGGTCGACCGTGACGTTCTTGACCATGCCCACTTCGGTGATCGGCCGCCGGAGTTCGGGGTCGATCACCTTGGCCAGCGCGGAACGGACCGCCGCTTCCAGGTCAGTCGGTGTAGATGTCATCACCGGCGAGTCTAGGCGCCGGACGGCCGGGCCCCCGAATGCGGGCGCCGGCGGTGCTCAGCCCACCGGGCCGGGCGCGGGTCCGGGTGCCGGACCGGGTGCCGGACCAGGCGCGGTCGGCATGTCGGGCACGGCGGCGGCCGGCGGCGCCGCCGGAGCGGGCGGCAGGCCGAACGGAGCCGCGGGCGCCGGGGCGGGTGCGGGGGGCGCCGCGGGCGGGAGGTCTTTGATGCAGAACACCGCGCACTCGGGCGCTCGCTGCTGTTGCTGCTGAATCCACGGCGGCACCCATGCCGGCGGCGGTGGGGCCACCGGTTCGGGCAACGCCTGCGGCGCCGGTCCGGGCAGCGGGCCGAGGCTTTGGCCCGGCACGAAGCCCGGCACGTTCTGGTTGATCTGGCTGGCCACATCGGTGCGGCTCATCAGGGGGATCAATGCCAGCGGATCGTTGGCGGGCAGGCCGGTCGCGTTGAGCGGAAGGCCCGGGCCGATGCCCTCTCGCCGGTCGAGGTGGCTGTTGGTGGTGGCCGCGGTGCTCAGCTCGGGAACCTCACCGGTGATCGGCGGTAGGTCGACCGGAACGACGCCGGTCGCGTATGCCGCGGCCCAGCTCAGCACGTTCTGGGCGTAGGCCATCGAGTTGTTGTAGCGCAGGATCGCGGCGATGACGTCGGGCTGATTGCGCAGGTTCATGTTGCCGCTGCACAGGTAGCGGGCCGCGGCCAGTGAGGCGTCGTACAGATTCTGGACGTCGGCCTTACCGTCGCCGTCACCATCGGAGGCATACCGTGACCACGTTCCGGGCAGGAACTGCATCGGCCCCATGGCCCGGGCGTAGATCACGCGATCGGCCGACCGGCTCTGCACGATGACCTCGTTGCCGGGCAGTGTGCCGTCCAGCGCGGGCCCGTAAATCGGCCGCACCGCGGTGCCGCGGGCGTCGGTGGCGCCGCCGTAGGCGTGCATCGACTCGATGCGCCCGATGCCGGCCAGCAAGTTCCAGCTCAGCCCGCAGCCGGGGTAGGCCGCCGCCATCATGGTCTCGGCGTTGCGGTAGGCGGCCAGCGCCGTCGACGGAATGCGAAGTGTGCCAGGCGAAGTGACGACCAGTGGCGGCGGGGGAGCCGACGAGCTGTTGGCCACGGTGCGCAACGGGGCCGGGGTCTTGGTGACAGCGACGACCGACGGGCCGGAACGGTCCGGTGCCGACGGGGCGACCGCGGCCAGTGGCATCACCGCCGAGTCGCGGCCGGGCTGGGTCGCCTGGGGAGCAGACGCGCCGACGGCTCCGGCGAGCACCAGTGGTGTGAGTACCGCGGCGACGCCGAATGCCGGCATCCGGACGAACTGCCCCGCGCGCCGCCGGGCCGCTGTGAGGGCCGGTCCTCCCCCTATGTGCACTCGACCGTCCTAGCTGTCAGATCACCTGTGAATCAAGTCACCATACCTATTGGGCAACGTTGGTGTTACAGCAATGGGCGTGAGTGTCTCAGCCGGATTTCTTGGTCCTGCGTTCACCTGCGTCTTGTTTGCCGCTCTCGGGTCTGCCGGCGTCGGCGCGGGCGTGCAGATCCTGGATCAGCTCGCGGATCTCCTCCAGTTCGCGGCGCAGGTAGTCGCGGGTGGCGACCTCGCCGACGGCCAACCGCAGCGCCGCGAGCTCGCGGGCCAGGAACTCGGTGTCGGCCTTGGTCTGTTCGGCGCGTCGGCGATCCTCCTCCAGAGCGACCCGGTCGCGGTTCTCCTGGCGGTTCTGGGCGAGCAGGATCAGCGGCGCCGCATAAGCCGCCTGGGTGGAGAAGGCCAGGTTGAGGAGGATGAACGGGTACGGGTCCCATTGCCAGGCGAACGCGCCGAGGTTGAGCAGGATCCACACGATCACGACGATGGTCTGGATCGCGAGATAGCGGCCGGTGCCCAGGAACCGGGCGATCCGTTCGCTGAACCGGCCCACGGCCTCGACGTCCAGCCGGGGCGCCAGGCTCCGCGAGATCCTGGGGGTGTCCAGGCGCTGACGCGACGATGCGTCGCTCATGTGGCCTTCTCGGCGGTCACGATCACGGGCTCGGCCTCTCGTTCACGCCAGTCGTCGGGCAGCAGATGGTCCAGGACGTCGTCGACCGACACGGCCCCCAGCAGGTGGTTCTCCTCGTCCACCACCGGGCCGCACACCAGGTTGTAGGCCGCGAAATACCGGGTCACCGCGCCGAGCGAGTCCTCCGGGCCCAGCGTCGGCAGATCGGTGTCGATGATGCCGCTGACCAGCGCGGCGGGCGGCTCGCGGAGCAGCCGCTGGAGGTGCACGCACCCCAGGTAGCGTCCGGTCGGGGTGGCGGTCGGCGGCCGCACCACGAACACCAACGACGCCAGCGCCGGGGTCAGATCCGGGTCGCGGACCCGCGCCAGCGCCTCGGCGACGGTGGTGTCCGGGGCGAGTGCCACCGGTTCGGAGGTCATCAGACCGCCCGCGGTGTTCGGTGAGTGGCTCAGCAGCCGGCGGACGTCCTCGGAGTCCTCCGGATCCATCCGGCGCAGGAACTGTTCGGCGTCGGCGGGCGTCATCGTGCCCAGCAGATCGGCGGCGTCGTCGGGGTCCATCGCCTCGAGCACGTCGGCCGCCCGGTCGGTCTTGAGTTGGCGGAGCAGGGCCACCTGCTGGTCCACCGGCAGTTCCTGCAGCACATCGGCGAGGCGCTCGTCGTCGAAGGCATTGATCACCTCGTAGCGCCGCTTGGCGGGCAGTTCCCGGATCGCGTCGGCCACCTCGACGGCGCGCTGGCCCTCGAACTGCTCCAGCAGCTGGGCCACTCCCTGATCGGGCATCGCCAGACCGGACGGGGTGAGGCCCTGCACGTTCTGCCAGTCGACGGTGTAGACGTTGCTCCGCCGGCCCAGCCGGCGCTGCTGGCGCACCGCGACCTTGGTGACCATCCAGTCGCGGGTGCGGGTCTGTTCGATGGCGAGGTCGACGACCACGACGTCCACCCCGGCCAGTTCCGGCAGGTCCGGATCGTCGACGCGGACCCGGGTCTCGATCACCTGCCCGAGCACCAGCACCTCACCGGGCCGCTGGGAGAAGCGCCGCAGCGAGACGTTGCCCGTCGACAGTGTGACCGCGCCCGGCTCGATGGCCGTGACGCGCAAGATCGGCACGAAAATTCTTCTGCGGGTGAGCAATTCGATGACGAGGCCGAGCACACGGGGTTGTTGGCGTACGACGCTGATGCCGACGACCACGTCACGGACACGGCCGATGGATTCGCCGTCGGGTCCGAGTACGACCATGCCCGCGAGACGAGCCGCATAGACCCTGTTGACCGACGCCATGGTTGTAAAGGGTAGAGAGTGTTGTTGTGGAAAACCGGTATCGACCCCGTCGGACGTGCCTGTCCGTGCCGGGCAGCAGCGCGAAGATGATCCAGAAGGCCAAGACCCTTCCCGCCGATCAGGTGTTCCTCGACCTTGAGGACGCCGTCGCCCCGGAGGCCAAGGCGCAGGCGCGCGAGCAGGTTGCCGCGGCGCTGGCCGAGCCGGGGTGGTCCGGAGCGCTGCGCGGGGTGCGCGTCAACGACTGGACCACCCCGTGGACGCATGCCGACATCATCGAGGTGGTCGCCAGGGCTGGGACCGCGCTGGACGTCGTGGTGCTGCCCAAGGTGACCGACGTGTCACACGTGTACGCCCTCGATCTCCTGCTCGGCCAGCTGGAGGCCACGCACGATCTGCCATTGGGGCACATCGGTATCGAGGCCCAGATCGAGGACGCCAAGGGGCTGACGAACGTCGACCTCATCGCCGCGGCACCCCGGGTCCAGGCCCTGGTGCTCGGTCCCGCTGATCTGATGGCGAGCCTGAACATGCGGACTCTGGAAGTCGGGGAGCAGCCCGAAGGGTACGGCGAGGGCGACGCCTATCACCACGTGTTGATGCGGATCCTGGTGGCGGCACGCGCCAACGGCATCGCCGCCATCGACGGCCCGTATCTGAAGGTGCGGGACGTCGAAGCGTTCCGGCGGGTCGCGGGCCGCTCGGCGGCGCTGGGCTACGACGGCAAGTGGGTGCTGCATCCCGACCAGATCGAGGCGGGCAACGAAATCTACAGCCCCCGTCAGGAGGCCTACGACCATGCCGAATTGATCCTGGAAGCCTACGAGTGGCACACCTCGAAGGCCGGCGGCGCCAGGGGAGCGGCGATGCTCGGCGACGAGATGATCGACGAGGCCAGCCGCAAGATGGCGCTGGTGATCGCGGGCAAGGGCAGGGCCGCGGGTATGCAGCGCAAGGGCGAGAGGTTCCAGCCGCCGAGCTAAGTGGTCCCGCGGGTCAGGAGCCCGAGCCGATGATGGCCAGGGTGGCGATGCCGCTGATCAGAAGGGTGAGCACACCGACGACGATGCCGGCGATCGCCAGCCCGTTGCCGTCCTGGTGGGTCTGCTTGATCTGGCCCATCGCCACGATGCCGAGCACGATCCCGACGATGGACCCCAGGCAACAGAACAGGCCGACGCACGAGGCCACCAGGGAGCCGATCGCCATGGTGTTGGTGCCCTGCGGGGGCGGCGGCCCGTAACCGAACTCGGCCCCGGTCCACCCGCCGGCGGGCGGATATCCGCCGGGTACGGCGCCGTACGGCGGCGGCGGGTAGGACGGGCCACCGAAATCCGGGGGCGGGTATCCCGGTGGGGCGTAGCCGGGGCCCGGGTAGGGCGCGGGCGGGCCGGCGTCGGGGTAGGGCGGCGGGTAACCGGCGGGCGGCGGATAGTCCGGCGCCGCGAAACCCCCGGGCGGCGGGTAGCCGGTGGTCGGCGTGTACGCCGGAGGCTGGTCGTACCCCGAGACCGGCGGCGGGTTGTATGCCGGCGGGTAGTTCTGCGGCTGCTCGGCCGCGGTGCCCTGGGTGTGCTCGATCGGAGGCGCTTCATAACCGGCCGAGGAAGGTTCGGACCCTCCCGTGGGGGAGTCGGACGATTCGCTACGGCCTGCGTCGTTGTCCGAATTTGTCATGCTGATCAACCTAGCCTAGCCGTGGGAAACCCGAGGTGAGCGCCGCGGCGGCACCTTCCGGGGGTGCCGCTCGTTGATCAGGGGACTAGCGTTACGTGGGCGTAGCGAAGGAGTGACGAGATGACCAGCCCGTTTCAGCCAGGACAGAATCCCGCTGCGGCGCCCGGCGGCCCGGCCACGGGACGTGGTCGCCCGGTAGGCCTTCCGACCCCGCCCAAGGGTTGGCCGATCGGTTCGTATCCCACCTATGCGGAGGCGCAGCGCGCCGTGGACTACCTGTCCGACCAAGAGTTTCCGGTCCAGCAGGTCACCATCGTCGGCGTGGACCTGATGCAGGT
Source organism: Mycobacterium sp. SMC-8 (assembly GCF_025263565.1). Taxonomy (NCBI): domain Bacteria; kingdom Bacillati; phylum Actinomycetota; class Actinomycetes; order Mycobacteriales; family Mycobacteriaceae; genus Mycobacterium; species Mycobacterium sp. SMC-8. Next base: position 6,356,842 of record NZ_CP079865.1, on the reverse strand, counting down.
CGAGCGCGTCACAGGACGGTTGACGTGGCCGAAGGTGCTCGGCGGCGGGGTGCTCACCGGCGCCTGGCTGGGCCTGTTCATCGGTTTGATTCTCGGGTTCTTCAGCCCCAACCCGTGGAGTGCGCTCGTCACCGGGTTGATCGCCGGTGTGTTCTTCGGCCTGATCACCTCGGCGATCCCGTATGCGATGGCGCGCGGGACAAGAGATTTCAGTTCGACGCTGCAGCTGGTGGCCGGACGCTACGACGTGCTCTGCGACCCGCAGAACGCCGAGCGCGGCCGGGATCTGCTCGCCCGCCTGACCATCTGACTCCTGCGTCGTGCACCGCGGCGGCCTGCGGTGACGATGTTGCACTCGGCGACGCGTTGGCCCTAGTTTTGCCCCGCGGGACAATCCCGTCGCAGGGGCGGGTATCGGTGTGATGCCCGGGCCCGTGCGGTGAGAGGGAGCCGATGGCTGAGATCGTTTTGGACGGGGTGACCAAGAGTTACCCCGACGGCACGGCGGCTGTGCGCGACCTGTCGATCACGGTCGCCGACGGCGAATTCGTGATCCTGGTCGGGCCGTCGGGTTGCGGTAAGTCCACCACGCTCAACATGATCGCCGGACTCGAAGAGATCACCTCCGGCGAGTTGCGTATCGACGGTGAGCGGGTCAACGAGCGGTCGGTCAAAGACCGCGACATCGCGATGGTGTTCCAGTCGTATGCTCTCTACCCGCACATGACGGTGGGCGAGAACATCGCGTTCCCGCTGACCCTGGCCAAGCTGAACAGGTACGAGATCGCGCAGAAGGTCGAGCAGACGGCGAAAACCCTTGACCTGACTGCCGTGCTGGACCGTAAGCCGAGCCAGCTCTCGGGGGGTCAGCGCCAGCGGGTCGCGATGGGGCGCGCCATCGTACGGAATCCCAAGGCCTTCCTGCTGGACGAGCCGTTGTCGAATCTCGATGCGAAGCTGAGGGGGCAGATGCGCACCGAGATCGCGCGTCTGCAGAAGCGGCTCGGGACGACGACGCTCTATGTGACCCATGACCAGACCGAGGCCATGACGCTCGGTGACCGGGTGGTGGTGATGTCGAGTGGCGCTGTGCAGCAGATCGGCACCCCCGAGGAGTTGTACCGCTCACCTGTCAACCTTTTCGTGGCGGGGTTCATCGGTTCCCCGGCGATGAACTTCTTCCCGGCCGCGCTGACCGAGCTCGGTATCCGGTTGCCTTTCGGTGAGATCCCGTTGACCGGAGCCGTCTACGAGCGGCTCAGGGATCACCGCTTCGCCGATGACCTGATCGCGGGGATCCGTCCGGAACACCTCGAGGACGCGGCCGTCATCGACGCCTATGCCAAGATCGGCGCCCTGGTGTTCGAGGTCACCGTCGAGATGGTGGAGACGCTGGGCGCCGACAAGTACGTCTACTTCGGGGTAGACGGCCCCGCGGCGCAGGCGGTGCAGCTGGCCGAGGTCGCCGCGGAGTCGGCGGCCGGTGAGAACGAGTTCGTCGCACGGTTTCCGGTGCATTCGGCGGCCAAGCCCGGGTCGACCGTGCAGCTGGCGTTGAATCCGGCCAACGTGCAGCTGTTCGATCCCCGTACCGGAAGCAACCTGTCCCTGCCGGAAGTGCGCGCATGACCGAGGTTCTCGACCTGGTTCGTGCGCATGTGCGGGATCACTTCGCCCGCAACGGCATCACCGCCGAGCCGGGCATTGCCAGCGTCACCTTCCTCGGCACCGAACGCATCGACGTGCTGCGCTTCGCCGGGCCGGGAGACGCTGCGGTGCAGTATGTTTCGCTGGGGTGCTCGCGGCATCCGATGGTCGACCCGACCGACATGGTGGCCGATCCGGTGCAGGGTCCCCGTGCGGAGGTCGTGGTCGCGTTGCGCGGCCCCTCGCCTGCCGGGTTGTCGCGCTCGGTCGCGATCGTCGCGGCGGCCCCCGCGGTCGAGGGTCTGGTTCTGGCGCCGGACGCGCTGGTCGACCTCGAGACGCCGTTGTGGGAAGGTGCGCCGTTCACGGCATTTCTGTTGGGCCACAGCGATATCGACGACGTCGTGTTGCCCGAGCCGTTGTCGCCGGTGACGCTGCTCTCGGCGGTGCCGATCACCCCGACGGAGGCGGCGTGGGTGCGACTCAAGGGTGCGGAGGCGATGAGGGAGGCGTGGGTGCAGGACGGGGTCGATCCGACGGACCCACGGCGGCGAGCCGCCAATCCAACCTGAGCGGCGAGCCGCCAATCCAACCTGAGCGGCGAGCCGCCCCTGATTCGGCCGAGATTGCAGTCAGCGCGGGATCACCGCGAGATTCTGCGCGTGGAATGCGATTTCGACGAGAATCAGAGCCAGTTGTTGCGCCGGAAGTTGCGGTACAGCAGCACGCACACCGTGGCCATCACCAGCAGGATCATCGGATAGCCGAATTCCCAGTGCAATTCAGGCATCGCATCGAAGTTCATGCCGTAGATGCCGGCCATCGCGGTGGGTACGGCGGCGATGGCGACCCAGGCCGAGATCTTGCGCATGTCGACGTTCTGCTGCATCGCGACTTTACCGAGCGCGGCCTGCACCATCGAGCTCAGCATCTCGTCGAAGCTGGCGATGCGGTCGGCGGCTTTGATGGTGTGGTCGAGGACGTCGCGCATGTAGCGGCGGATCTCGGCGTCGACCAGGTCGGCGTGGTCGCTGCCGATGCTCTGCAGATCGGTGGCCAGCGGGCTGACGGCCCGCCGCAGTTCGACGACCTCACGTTTGAGCAGGTAGATGCTCTCGATGTCGGTGCGCGCCTGCGGCGAGAAGATGTCCTCTTCCATGGCGTCGATGTCGTTCTCGATCAGATCGGTCACGTCGAGGTAGGTGTCGACGACCTGATCGGCGATCGCGTGCATCACCGCGTGCGGGCCGAGCCTCAGATTCGCCGGTGAGCTCTCCAGGCGTTTGCGCACCCCCGCGAGCCCGCCGTGTTCACCGTGGCGCACGGTGACGACGTAGTCCTTGCCGACGAAGATCATGACCTCGCCGGTCTCGACGATCTCCCGGGCCTTGGCCATCGAGTCGTGCTCGACATAGGTGACGGTCTTGAGGACCAAAAACAGCATGTCGTCGTAGCGCTCGAGTTTCGGGCGCTGGTGGGCGTGTACGGCGTCCTCGACGGCCAGTTCGTGCAGGCCGAAGACGTCGGCGACGGTCTGCATCTGTTGTTCGTCGGGTTCGTGCAGACCGATCCAGACGAAGGCCGCTTTCCCTTCGGCTTCGAGGTCGTGCACCTTGGCCAGCGCGGCGGCGTGGGTGTACTTGCCGGGCAACCGCTGGCCTTCGGAGTAGACGCCGCAGTCGACCATCGCCTGCGAAACCGGGAGGTGGATTCGTCTCGCGTCCGGACCGTCCTGACCTGCACCGCGCGCCTTGCCGGTAGGACGGCCCATCGACGGCGGCAACGCACGGAACGCCGGCATGTGCGACCTCCCCTCGTCAGGGCGCAGGGCTCGGACCTGCCCTTCGGGCACCGGCGAGAATCGTACGCGCCGGTGCTGCGCCGTCGGCCTCACCGCGGGGGAACCCGTTCCGGTGAGTTCACGGGGTGGACTACCCTGACGCCCGTGTCGGAATCAGTGGGATCGGTCGAGCGCACGCCGCAGGTCGTCATCGAGGACAGCGAGATCTTCGAGGCTCACGAGGGCGGCAAGCTCTCGGTCGAACTGAAGTCGCCGCTGGACACCCAGCGGGCGCTGTCGATCGCATACACCCCGGGTGTGGCCCAGGTCAGCCGGGCGATCGCGGCGGACAAGACGCTGGCCGCGAAGTACACGTGGGCGAACCGGCTGGTCGCGGTCGTCAGTGACGGCAGCGCGGTGCTGGGACTCGGGGACATCGGTGCGGCGGCGTCGCTGCCGGTGATGGAGGGCAAGAGCGCCCTGTTCAAGACGTTCGGCGGGCTGGACTCGATCCCGATCGTGCTGGACACCAACGATCCCGACGAGATCGTCGAGACGCTGATCCGGCTGCGGCCCAGCTTCGGCGCGGTGAATCTGGAGGACATCTCCGCCCCGCGCTGTTTCGAGATCGAGCGGCGTGTCATCGAGGCCCTGGATTGCCCGGTGATGCACGACGACCAGCACGGCACCGCGATCGTGGTGCTCGCCGCGCTGCACGGTGCGGCGAAGGTGCTCGACCGCGACATGAATACGCTGCGCGTGGTGATCTCCGGTGCCGGCGCCGCCGGGGTGGCGTGCGCGAACATCCTGCTGGCCAAGGGCATCGCCGATGTCACGGTGCTCGATTCCAAGGGAATCGTCCACACCGGCCGTGACGACCTGAACCCGTTCAAGGCCGCGCTTGCCGAGCGCACCAACCCGGCCGGCCGTACCGGGGGGATCGCCGAGGCGCTCGACGGCGCCGACATGTTCCTTGGTCTGTCGGCGGGTCTGGTCACGGAGAACATCATCGCGACGATGGCGCCCAACGGGATCGTGTTCGCACTGTCGAATCCCGATCCCGAGATCCATCCGGACGCAGCCCGCAAATACGCGGCCGTGGTGGCGACCGGCCGCAGCGATTTCCCGAACCAGATCAACAACGTGCTGGCTTTCCCCGGGGTGTTCCGTGGGGCGCTGGATGCCGGCGCCCGGCGCATCACCGAGAAGATGAAGGTCGCTGCGGCCGAGGCGATCTTCTCGGTCGTCGGCGACGATCTCGCCGTCGACCATATCGTCCCGAGCGCACTGGATCCGCGGGTGGGCCCCGCGGTGGCCGCCGCGGTTGCCGCCGCCTCTGAGGACTAGTCGACTGAGCCGCAACAGTTTTCGGGGCCCCTTGCTGCGGCTGGCGGCCGTGGTGATGGCCGGTGGGATACTGGCCGGGTGCGGTGGCCAGTCGTCGCCCCCGTCGATCCCGGTCGGCTCGCCGGCCGATCCGGAATCGCAGCTGATCGCCCACCTGTATGCGGCGGCGCTGCGTTATTACGGGAACCCGGCACACGTGACGGTGGCCGATGACCCGCTCGAATCGCTCGACCGGGACGAGGTGCAGGTGGCTCCCGGGTTCACCGGAACGCTGCTGGCGCGGTTCGCGCCCGACTCCGCGGCGCGGTCGGATGTGCAGGTCTACCGCACTCTGTTGTCGGTGCTGCCCGAGGGGGTCGCCGCCGGTGACTACACCACCTCGGCCGAGGACAAGCCGGCCGTGGCGGTCACCGAACAGACGGCGGACGACTGGGGCGGTCGCGACGTCGGCGCGATGGCCCGCCGCTGCGAGGGAATCTCGCTCGGCGCGGTCGCCGCGGTGCCGCACCCGTCGACGGTGGGGACGTGCTCCTTGGCACCGGCGCGGTCCTTCGCCGACGACGACGCCATGTTCGCCGCGCTCCGGGCCGGGCAGATCGACGCGGCGTGGACGACGACGGCGGCTCCCGATGTGCCCTCGCAGGTCGTGGTGCTGTCGGACAAGACGGCGTTGATCCGCGCCGAGAACCTGGTCCCGCTGTATCGGCGCAACGAGCTGACCGAGTCTCAGGTGCTGGCACTCAACGAGATCGCCGGTGTGCTGGACACCGGTTCGCTGGCGGACATGCGACGCATGGTCGCCGAGGGCACCGAGCCGGGTCTGGTGGCCGGGCAGTGGCTCGACGCCCACCCACTCGGCATCGGCAACTGAGCCTGGCCCTCACCGCGACCGTGCGTGTCTGCGGCGGACACGCCGTCGAGATCAGGCACTTTCCGCACGCTCGTCGCGCCGGCTCCGCACGCTCGAGAGGGCGAGCGGGCTACTCGTCTTCGGTGTCAGCCGGGCCACGGCCTTGGGGAACAGGCTCTGGTATCCGGCGCCGACGACGCGGATGACGATCTCGAACATCTTCGCGTCGTTGCCCACCAAAATGCGGGCCTTGTTCTTGCGCACGCCGTCGAGGATGATCTTGGCGGCTTTCTCCGGGGTCGTGCTGGCGAGTTTCTTGTCGAAGGTCTTGGCCAGTTCCTCGGCGTCGAGCCCCTCGGCGGCGGTGGCGTTGCGTGCGATCGCGGTCTTGATGCCGCCGGGGTGCACACACGACACCTTGACCGGATGTCCGGCCAGTGCCATCTCCTGACGCAGTGCTTCGGTGAAGCCGCGAACGGCGAACTTCGCGGAGTTGTACGCCGCCTGGCCGGGCACCGAGAACAGGCCGAAGACGCTCGAGACGTTGACGACGTGTCCGTCGCCGGAGGCGATCAGGTGCGGCAGGAACGCCTTGGTGCCGTTGACCACACCCCAGTAGTCGACGTCCATCACCCGTTCCATGTCCTTGAACTGGCTGACCTCGATGTCGCCGGTGAACGCGATGCCGGCGTTGTTGTAGATCTGGTTGACCTTGCCGAAGTGCTCGGCGACGCTGTCGGCGTAGAGCAGGAACGCTTCGCGTTCGCTCACATTGAGGCGGTCGGCCTTCACCTGGGCGCCGATCGCCTTGAGCCGCTCCTCGGTGACCGCCAGGCCCTCGGTGTCGACGTCGCTGATCGCCACGTGCGCGCCGGAGCGCCCCAGTTCGATCGCCAGCGCCTGACCGATACCCGATCCGGCGCCGGTCACGACGACGACCTTTCCGGCAAAGCCCTCCATGTCAACTCCCTCGTGGTGTTCTACGCGTGTTGAGTTGGTGCGAGCTTACCGGTACCGCGGGTACCGATGCGGAATGGGTCACGGCGGTAATGACCGGAGCCGTCGCGACGACAGTCCGGGTATGAAGTTGACCTACCCGGCCGTCGCAGCGCTGTGCGCGTCGGCCGCCGCGGCCGCGACGCTCACCGCGGCCCCGGTCCACGCCGACACCGCGAACGACGTCTTCCTGTCGACGTTGCAGCACTACCGCCTCGGCGACATCGATCCGGCCACCGCGATGCGAGTCGGCCAGTCGGTGTGCCCGATGCTCGCCGAACCGGGGCAGAACGCGGCGAATGTGGCGGCCGACGTCGCCGACGCGCTCGGGCGCCCGCTGGGGCCCGCGACCATGTTCACCGGCTTGGCCATTCAGATCTTCTGCCCGCGCGCGGTCAATGCGCTCACCGACGGTGTGCCGTTCTCGTTCTTCCGCTGAGAGAACATCGGCGGCCCGTCCGGCCGCGCCCGCAGCCGACCGTGACCGTGCGCAAAGTGCGCACGATCCACGGCGTGTCGGCTGCAAACACGCACGCTCGCCGGAAGAAGCGCGCCGGGGCAGGAGGCGGCCCTCGGTCCTTACGCGAACGCTTCGTCGATGATCTCCTGCTGCTCGACTGCGTGCACCTTCGACGAACCCGACGACGGCGCCGACATCGCGCGCCGTGAGATCCGCTTGATGCCGGCGAACTTCTCCGGCAGCACCTCGGGCAGCGTCAACCCCAGCGTCGGCCAGGCGCCCTGGTTGGCAGGCTCCTCCTGCACCCAGAACTTCTCCTCGATGTTCGGGTACCGGTCCAGAGTCTCGGCCAGCCGTCGCTTCGGCAGTGGTGCCAGCTGCTCCAGGCGCACGATCGCCACGTCGTCGCGCTCCTGCTTGGCCTTGCGGGCCGCCAGCTCGTAGTACAGCTTTCCGCTGGTCAGCAGCAGCCGCTTGACCTTCGACCGGTCGCCGGTGCCCTCGGTGTAGGTGGGCTCCTCCAGCACCGACCGGAACTTGGCCTCGGTGAAGTCCCGCAGGTCGCTGACGGCGGCCTTGTTACGCAGCATCGACTTCGGCGTGAACACGATCAGCGGGCGGCGGATCCCGTCCAGGCCGTGGCGGCGCAGCAGGTGGAAGTAGTTCGCCGGTGTCGAGGGCACCGCGATCGTCATCGACCCTTCGGCCCACAGCTGCAGGAACCGCTCGATGCGGCCCGACGTGTGGTCAGGTCCCTGGCCCTCGTGGCCGTGCGGCAGGAGCAGCACCACGTCGGAGAGCTGGCCCCACTTGGCCTCGCCGGAGGAGATGAACTCGTCGATGATCGACTGCGCACCGTTGACGAAGTCGCCGAACTGGGCCTCCCACAGCACCAGCGCGTCGGGGTTGCCGACGGAGTAGCCGTACTCGAAACCGACGGCCGCGTACTCCGACAGCGCCGAGTCGTAGACCATGAACCGGCCGCCCGTCGGGTTGCCGTCGGCATCGACGGTCAGCAGCTCCAGCGGCGTGAACTCCCGGCCGGTCTTGCGGTCGATGATCACCGAGTGACGCTGGGTGAACGTGCCGCGCCGCGTGTCCTGGCCGGTCAGCCGGATGGTCTTGCCCTCGGCCAGGAACGAGCCCAGCGCCAGCAGCTCGGCGAACGCCCAGTCGACCTTGCCCTCGTAGGCCATCTCCCGGCGCTTCTCCAGCACCGGCTTGACGCGCGGATGCACGTTGAAGTCGTCGCCGAACGCCAGGTGCGCGTCACCGATGCGGGCCAGCAGGGACTTGTCGACGGCCGTGGTCATGCCGGCGGGCACCATCTGGTCGGACTCCACGGACTCACTCGGAGCGATCGTGTGTTTCTCCAGCTCACGGACCTCGTTGAACACCCGCTCGAGCTGGCCCTGGTAGTCGCGCAGCGCGTCTTCGGCTTCCTTCATCGAGATGTCGCCGCGGCCGATCAGCGCCTCGGTGTAGGACTTGCGGACACCGCGCTTGGTGTCGATCACGTCGTACATGTTCGGCTGGGTCATCGACGGGTCGTCGCCCTCGTTGTGGCCACGCCTGCGGTAGCACAACATGTCGATGACGACGTCCTTCTTGAACTTCTGCCGGAAATCGACGGCCAGCTTGGCCACCCACACCGCGGCTTCGGGGTCGTCGCCGTTGACGTGGAAGATCGGCGCGCCGATCATCTTCGCGACGTCCGTGCAGTACTCCGAGGAGCGGGAGTCGCTCGGCGAGGTGGTGAAGCCGATCTGGTTGTTGACGATGATGTGGAGCGTGCCGCCGGTGCGGTAGCCGCGTAGCAGCGCCAGGTTCAGCGTCTCGGCGACCACGCCCTGCCCGGCGAACGCGGCGTCGCCGTGCAGCATCATCGGCACGACCGAGAACTGCTCGGTGCCGTCGACCTCCTCGCCGACGTTCATCAGGTCCTGCTTGGCGCGGACGATGCCCTCCAGCACCGGGGCGACGGCTTCGAGGTGGCTGGGGTTGGCCACCAGCGAGACGTCGATGTCGTTGTCTCCGAACATCTGGATGTAGGTGCCGTTGGCGCCGAGGTGGTACTTCACATCGCCGGAGCCGTGCGCCTGCGACGGGTTCAGGTTGCCCTCGAACTCGGTGAAGATCTGGGAGTACGGCTTGCCGACGATGTTGGCCAGCACGTTGAGCCGGCCGCGGTGCGGCATCCCGATCACGACCTCGTCGAGTCCGTGCTCGGCACACTGGTCGATGGCCGCATCCATCATCGGGATGACGGTTTCGGCGCCCTCTAGCGAGAACCGTTTCTGCCCAACGTATTTGGTCTGCAGGAAGGTCTCGAACGCCTCGGCGGCGTTGAGCTTGCTCAGGATGTACTTCTGCTCGGCAACCGTCGGCTTCTCGTGCTTGACCTCGATGCGCTCCTGCAACCACTGCTGCTGCTCGGGCTCGAGGATGTGGGTGTACTCCACGCCGATGTGGCGGCAGTAGGCGTCCCGCAGCAGGCCGAGGATGTCGCGCAGCTTCTTGTGGGTCGCCCCGGCGAAGCCGTTCACCTTGAACTCGCGGTCGAGGTCCCACAGGGTCAGGCCGTGAGTGTTGACGTCGAGGTCGGGGTGGCTGCGGAATCGGGTCTTGTCCAGCCGCAGCGGGTCGATGTCGGCCATCAGGTGGCCGCGGTTGCGGTAGGCCGCGATCAGCTCGATGACGCGGGCGTTCTTGTCCTCGATGGAGTCCGGGTTGTCGATACGCCAGCGGACGGGCTCGTAGGGGATGCCCAGAGCGCGGAAGATCTCGTCGTAGAACTCGTCGTCGAGCAGCAGCTGGTGGATCGTGCGCAGGAAGTCGCCCGATTCGGCGCCCTGGATGATGCGGTGGTCGTAGGTCGACGTCAGCGTCATCAGCTTGCCGACGCCCAGCTCGGCGATGCGCTCCTCGCTCGCGCCCTGGAACTCGGCCGGGTACTCCATCGCGCCCGCGCCGATGATCGCACCCTGGCCCTGCATCAGGCGCGGCACCGAGTGCACGGTGCCGATGGTGCCGGGGTTGGTCAGCGAAATCGTCACGCCCGCAAAGTCTTCGGCGGTGAGCTTGCCGTCGCGGGCACGCCGCACGACGTCCTCGTAGGCGGCGATGAACTGCCCGAAGTGCATATTCTCGGTGTTCTTGATCGCGGCGACGACCAGGGAGCGCTTACCGTCCTTGCCCTGCAGGTCGATGGCCAGGCCCAGGTTGGTGTGCGCGGGTGTGACGGCAGTCGGCTTGCCGTCGGTCTCGGCGAAATGCCGATTCATGTTCGGGAACTTCTTGACCGCCTGCACGATCGCGTAGCCCAGCAGGTGGGTGAACGAGATCTTGCCGCCGCGCGTGCGCTTGAGGTGGTTGTTGATGACGATGCGGTTGTCGATCATCGCCTTGGCCGGGATGGCGCGCACGCTCGTCGCGGTCGGGACCTCCAGCGAGGCGGACATGTTCTTGGCCACGGCCGCGGCGGCGCCGCGCAGGACCTGGGTCTCGTCGTCCCCGGAGGTGGCCGCGGCCTTGGGCTTCGGCGCGGGCGAGGATTTGGCGTCGGACTTGTCGGTCCGGTCGGTCCTGTCGGTCCCGGTGCCCGACTTCGCGGGGGCTTTGTCCGTGGGTTTGGTGTCGCTCTTGGCGGGGGTCTTGTCCGCGGGTTTGGTCTTCGCTTTGTCGCTGGGCTTGGGTGTGTCGGTCCTGGTCGGCTGCCGACCGTTGGCGGTTTCCGGCGCCGGAGCCGGCGCGGGCTCCGGGGGAGCGGTCGGCCTGCCGTTGCTGCCGACAGACGACCCGCTTCCGCCGGGGGCGGGAGCGTCGTGCATGGGCTCGGGAGAGTAGTCGACGAGGAACTCGTGCCAACTCGGGTCAACCGATGACGGATCCTCGCGGAACTTGCGGTACATCTCTTCGACCAACCACTCGTTCTGACCGAATGGTGAAGGTGAGCTCACGGCTGCTTTTCGCCTCAATTCTTCGCTTCGGGCCAGCACCCCGCGGCAGCCGGCCACCCCTTTTCGACCCGGTGTGCGGTTACCCGCGTTTCAGCCGCCTCAAGGCTAGCGCTTCCGTCACCGACCCGACCAGGCAACGTACTTATGGTCATTGCGGTCACGCAGCGAGGACCGGCTGCGGCGAGTCGGATGCCCGCCGGGGCGCGCTACGAACGTTGTGGGGGCAGCAGATGCAGCAGGGAGGGCCAGCGGGTCGGCGGCTCGCCGAACGCCTTGTGCGCGTTGCCGACGATCCTCTTGCCCATCAACCGGTTGCCGACACCGCCGACGACGGCGCCGATCCCGACGGGCAGCATCTTGCCGAACGCCAACGCGCCGCGCTTGAGCGTGTAGCGCTTGACGAAATACCGCAGCAGCCGTGAGTTCAGCGTGGACAGGGCAGGCAGCGGCAGCGTCGCAGCGCCGTCGGACACCCACGCTCCGCTGGTGCGACGCGGACCGATGAGGTCGGCCACCGCGCGCTTGCTGTCCTCGCCGACGAGCACCGACAGCACGAGCGCGCGGCGGCGCTCGCGGTGTTCGGCGGGGATGCCGTGCACCTCGGCGACGGCGAGCACATACAGCGCCGTCGCCTCGAGGAAGACCACGGTCTCGCCGGCCACGGCCGACATCGCGACCAAGGTGCCGATGCCGGGATACGCGGCGGCGGACCCGACCGCCGCGCCGCTGGCCGTCACCGTCGCCATGTACTGCTTGTCCAGCCTGGCGATGATCTCGGCGGGGCCGGCTCCGGGATCGCTGTGCCGCAACCTCTCCACGTAGGCCTTGACGGCCGGCCCCTGCACGCGGGCTCCGCGCTCGATGATCTGGGAGAGCGCCTTGGCGGCGACGCCCGGATCCTCGTCGACGACCGCGGGCGGATTCTTGGCTCGTGACTTGGCACTCATGGGTGCGTCCTCCCTGTGAACCTGATCTCAGGCTAACGCGTAGACAACGAACGGCGACGGCGGCCACGTGCCCGGATGTGATCGCGGTCTCGGTCGGCGATCCGGGGAAGAAATTATTGGGAAGTGTCGCTAACCAAACAGTGGCAATATCCCCGGACGTGGATGTGAGGCAAACCGTGCTCGAAGCTCCGCCGAACCGCACCCGGATGATCGTGGTGCTCGGACTACTCGTGGCGTTGGGCCCGCTGACCATCGACATGTATCTGCCGGCCCTGCCGAGGATCGGTGAGGAGCTCTCGGTGTCCTCGTCGGTCACCCAGCTCACGCTGACCGGCACACTGGCGGGCCTGGCGATCGGGCAGCTGGTCATCGGTCCGCTGTCGGACTCGCTGGGCCGCCGCAGGCCGCTGTTCGCCGGCATCGTGGTGCACATGGCCGCCTCGCTGCTGTGCCTGTTCGCGACCAACATCACCGTGCTCGGCATCGCCCGCGGACTGCAGGGCATGGGTGCCGCGGCCGGCATGGTGGTCGCGATCGCGGTCGTCGGTGACCTCTACAAGGACAACGCCGCCGCGACGGTCATGTCGAGGTTGATGCTGGTGCTGGGTGTCGCGCCGGTGCTGGCGCCGTCGCTGGGCGCCGCGGTACTGCTGCACGGCTCGTGGCACTGGGTGTTCGCCGCGCTCGTGGTCATCGCCGGCGCGCTGCTGGTGATGGCGGTGCTGGGGTTGCCCGAGACACTTCCGGTCGACCACCGCCGTCCGCTCAAGGTGCGCGGCATCGCGATGACGTACCTGGAACTGCTCCGCGACGTGCGGTTCGTGATCCTGATGATGGTCGGCGCGCTGGGCATGTCGGGCCTGTTCGCCTACATCGCCGGTGCCTCGTTCGTGCTGCAGGGCCGGTTCGGCCTGGGACAGACCGCGTTCGCGCTGGTGTTCGGCGCCGGTGCGATCGCGCTGATCGGCACCACCCAGTGCAACGTCGTACTGCTCAAAAGGTTCACCCCGCAGCAGATCATGCTGTGGGCGCTGGTCGCGGCTTCGGTGTCCGGCGCGGTGTTCGTCGCGCTGGCCGCCGCGCACGTCGGCGGGCTGTTCGGTTTCGTGATCCCCGTGTGGGCCATCCTGGCCGCGATGGGCCTGGTGATCCCGAACGCGCCCGCAGTCGCTCTGATGCGCCACCCCGATGCCGCGGGCACCGCCGCAGCGCTGCTCGGCGCCGTGCAGTTCGGGATGGGAGCGGCGATCGCGCCGGTGGTCGGGGTGCTGGGCAACGACGAGCTCGCGATGGCCGTCGTGATGGCCGCCGGTGTCCTCGTCGCATTGACCGCGCTGCTGCTGACCGGCGTGCACCGCAACCCGTCACCGGCCGCCGTCACCGAGGAGGCGGTCGCCGAGTCCGCCTGAGCGCGCGGGCGTCCGCGCGCTGACTTGTCGGGGCTTCCGCCGGACCGTAGCGTCAGGCGCGACGATCATCTCCCCCCGAGTGAATTCTGGCTGACTGCACCATGTTCGAAACCGTGACGCCGCGTGCCAGGGGTGCCAACCCCTGGCACGCGTTGTGGGCACTGCTGGTCGGGTTCTTCATGATCCTGGTCGACGCGACGATCGTGCCCGTCGCCAATCCGGCGATCATGGCCCAGTTGAACGTCGACTACGACGCGGTGATCTGGGTGACCAGCGCCTACCTGCTGGCCTACGCCGTGCCGCTGCTGGTCGCCGGCCGGCTCGGGGACCGGTACGGGCCCAAGACCATGTACCTGCTCGGTCTGGCGGTGTTCACGGTCGCATCGCTGTGGTGCGGGCTTTCGGACAGCATCGCCATGCTGGTCGCCGCCCGGGTGCTACAGGGCGTGGGCGCGGCGCTGCTCACCCCGCAGACACTGACGGTGATCACCCGCACCTTCCCGGCGCACAACCGCGGCGTGGCGATGAGCGTGTGGGGCGCCACCGCCGGAGTCGCGACGCTGGCCGGACCGCTGGCCGGCGGGGTGCTGGTGGACACGCTGGGCTGGCAGTGGATCTTCATCGTCAACGTGCCGGTGGGCATCGTGGGCTTGGCCCTGGCGGTGTATCTGGTGCCGTCGCTGCCGACTCAGCGCCGGCAGCGCCTCGATCTGCCCGGGGTGGTGCTGTCCGGGGTCGGCATGTTCCTGATCGTGTTCGCGCTGCAGGAAGGCCAGGCCCACCACTGGGCCGCCTGGATCTGGGCCACCGTCGCCGTCGGTGTCGCGGTGATGGTGGTGTTCGTGTACTGGCAGTCGATCAACACCGGCGAACCGCTGATACCGCTGATCATCTTCCGGGACCGGAACTTCTCGATGTCCAACCTCGGGGTGGCGACGATCGGGTTCGTCGCCACCGGGATGATCCTGCCGCTGATGTTCTACGCGCAGGCGGTATGTGGCCTGACCCCGACGCAGGCGGCGGTGCTGACCGCGCCGATGGCCGTCGCGACCGGTGTGCTGGCGCCGGTGGTGGGCCGCATCGTCGACCGGGCCCATCCGCGCTCGGTGGTCGGGTTCGGCTTCTCCCTGATGGCGATCGGCCTGACGTGGCTGTCCATCGAGATGACGCCCACCACCCCGATCTGGCGGCTGGTGCTGCCGCTGACGGCGATGGGCGTGGCGATGGCGTTCATCTGGTCGCCGCTGGCGGCGACGGCGACCAGGAATCTGCCCCCGCAGCTGGCCGGTGCCGGTTCCGGTGTCTACAACACCACCCGGCAGGTGGGTTCGGTGCTGGGCAGTGCGGGCATGGCGGCGCTGATGGCCTCCGAGCTGTCGGCCAAGCTCCCGGGCGGCGCAGGCGGGCCCCCGCAGGGTGAGGGCCAGGTGGCGCGGTTGCCCGAGTTCCTGCACGCGCCGTTCGCCGCGGCGATGTCGCAGTCGATGCTGCTGCCGGCGTTCGTCGCGCTCTTCGGCGTCGTCGCGGCGCTGTTCCTGATGGACCTGATCCGGTCGGTGTCGCAGGCCGCTGCCGAGTCCGTCACCGAACCGGACCCGCAGTCCGATCCGGGCCCGGGGTACGACCCGGACCACGAGCTGTATTGGGCCGACGGCGAAGACGACTACATCGAGTACGAGGTGCCCTGGGAGGAGCGCAGCGGTGTGGTGGCCGACACCGACGTGCTGCGCCCGGTTGCCATTCCCGATCCGGACCGGGAATGGCGCAGCATCCTCGATCAGCTGATGGTCGACGACGAGCCGGACCGTAATGGCCGCAACGGCTTTCATCTTCCACACGACGGCGACGGCGACGGGGCGAGCGGCGCGCGGGGCAAGCACGCGCGCGGCTAGCCGCTCATCAGTCCGATCAGCTGTTCGTTGGTCTTGCGCAGCGCCACGGCGAGGGCGCCCAGCGCCTTGTCGCGCACCCGTTCCTTGCCCGGCGGGAACACCGGGAACAGGTCGCGCGCGGCGTTGAGGCGCGCCGACTTCAACCACTCCATCAGATCCTGGTCGTGCAACCAGCGCAACTGAGCGGCGTTGTCGGCCAACGTGTGCCGAAGCCAGTCGATCGGCGCGTCGGGGTGCGGGACCGGCACACACAACTCGTTGCGGGTGGCGTCGTCGGGGTAGGCGGCCTCTACGTGGGCGATGAACGCCGAGCTGAACACCTGCTGGCAGCTGCGCACGCTCTGCAGTGTGATGTGGTCGCCGTCGAACACCGGCACCGACGGAGGCCGGGGCAGCCCCTGGGTCGTGCAGTCCACATACAACGAGGGTGCGGGCACCGTCACCGTGCCCTCGCGCAACCGGATGTGGTCGTGGTCGACGTGATCGATGTGGCCGAGACGCACCACATCGCCGATTAGGCGCAGGTGCTCCAGTTCGCGTTCCGACACGATCGCGCAGTGGTACATGGTGGGGGTTATCGCGGGGTCGAGACGCAGCAGGATCCGGGCGTCCTCGAGCCCGGCGAAAAGATCGTCGAGCGAGCCCGCGTCGGCGATCACCTGCATCCGCACCGCGACGGAGTCGCGCAGCGCCTTGACGAACCGCGGCCCCGGCTGGATGTTGGCCCGGTTCAGCAGCCACGACTCGCGGGGCCTGACCCAGCGCACCTGCTCGGGTGGTACCCCGTTGCGCAGCAGCCACAGGCAGCAGTCCATCCCGGTCTTGCCGCCACCCACGATCGTGAAGTGCTCGTGGGCCGGCGCGCGGCGCGGCAGGTCGTTGGGGGCGGCCACGTCGATTCCGTCGGCGGCCGAGAACGGCGCCGCGCGCATCGACTGCACGACGGTCAGCAGATAGGTGGCGTCGACGGTCCGGCGCCGCACCGTCACGCGGCGCTGTTCTCCGTCGAGGGTGCGGAAGGTGTTGTCGCCCAGATACCGCGCCATCGGAAAGTAGGTGAGCCGTCCGGTGGGCAGCATGTGGTTGCGCATCACCTGGTCGTAGTAGGCGCACACCTCGTGGCCGGTGGCCAGTTCGAAGAAGCCCTCGTTCAGACCGCTGCGGTCCACCTCGTCCTCGTTGCCCAGCGACTGTGAGTTCACGCCGTAGTAGGCCGACGGCTGGTGCAGCCGCACGAACGGATATACCGAGTTCCAGTGCCCGCCGGGCTGGTGGTTCTCGTCGACGAGCGCGATCGTCGCGTCCGTCTCGCTCAGCAGTGTGTCGACGAACGCCATCCCCATGGCGCCCGCCCCTACGACAAGGTAATCAGCCTCGATCCCGGCCATCCTGTGCCAAGGTACCGGTCAGGAGAACAGCACCGCGGGATTCAGATAGCCGGTGGGGTCGAAGGCGGCCTTGACCGCGCGCATCGCGGCGATGTCCGCCTCGGTCCGCGCCATCGCCAGATAGTCGCGCTTACGGGTCCCCACGCCGTGTTCGGAGCTGACGTTGCCGCCGTGACGGGCGATCAGCGCCATCATCGCCGAGTACAGGTCGCGCTCCCGGTCATCGTGGAGGTTGCAGCGCACGATGTTCAGGTGCAGGTTGCCCTCGCCGATGTGGCCGAACAGCACCGGGATGGCCTCGGGCGCATGCTCGGCGATCAGGGCTGCGGCCTCGTCGGCGAACCCGCGGATAGCTGAAAGCGGAAGCGACACATCGAACTTCAGGGGCGGACCGTAGACGCCGAGCACCTCGGCCACGGCCTCGCGGACCTGCCACAGCCGCTGCTGGGCATTCGTGTCGACCCCGACGGCCGGCTCGTCGGCCAGCTCGGCGTCCTCCAGCGCGTCGGCCAGCCGGTCGGTGAGATCGGTGACGCCGGCCAGTTCGATCAGCAACTGCCACGCGCCAAGGACCGGCGCGGCGACCCCGGCATGCTCGGCGGTCAGCGCGCTGGCTCTGGCGTCGATCAGCTCCAGCGCGGCGATCCCCTCCATGTCGCGGAACACCCGGCCCGTCGCGATCAGGGCCTCCAGGTCGTCGAAACCGCAGATCGCGGTGACGCGCTGCCGGGGTGTCGGGTGCAACCGCAGGTCCAGCGCGGTGATCACCCCGAGCGTGCCCTCGGCGCCGACGAACAGCGACGCCAGGTCGTAGCCGGTGTTGTCGCTGCGGACCTGGCTGTGCCGGTGCACCACGGTGCCGTCGGGAAGCACCACGTCGAGCCCGAGGACCTGTTCACCCATGTTGCCGTAGCAGACCGTGCGCAGTCCCCCGGCGTTGGTGGAGGCCATCCCCCCGACGGTGGCCGAATCCCGCGCGGCGAGATCGACGCCGAACACCAAGCCCGCCGTCCCGGCCGCGCGCTGCACCTCGGCCAGTGTCACCCCCGCGCCGACGCGGACCCGGCGCTCGAGGACGTCGACCTCGCCGATGTCGCGCAACCGCTCGGTCGAGAGCAGCACGTCGTCGTGTTCGGGCACCGTGCCGGCGACCAACGAGGTGCGTCCGCCCTGCACGGTCACGCTCACACCGGCGTCGCGGCACGCCCGCAGCACGGCGGCCACCTCGTCGGTGGAACCCGGACGCACCAGCAGCGACGCCCGGCCCCGGTACCGCCCGGTGTGGTCGACGCTGCGTCCGGCGAGCACGTCGGGATCGGTGCTCACGTGGGTGGCCCCGACGATCGCGGTGAGCCGGTCGGACAGCGCTTCGGTCACTCCGTGGGTGTATCACATGCCGACAGCGACAGGAACGCGCCCAACTCGCTGAGGCGTTCCGGCGTGCCGGGCAGATATTCGGTGAGGTGGCGCGAGCGCACGATCACGGCAAGGTATTTCGCGCGGCTGACCGCGACGTTGAGGCGATTCCTGTTGAGCAGGAAGGCGATCCCGCGGGGCACGTCGTCCACCGAGGAGGCGGTCATCGACATGAACACCACCGGGGCCTGCTGACCCTGGAACTTGTCGACGGTCCCCGCCCGTACCTCGGTGAGCCCCACCGCATCGAGGTGGCGGCGGACCAGCGTCACCTGCGCGTTGTACGGAGTGACGACGAGGATGTCGCGCTGGGCCAGCGGCCCGGCGCCGTCCTCGTCGGACCATTCGGTACCGAGCAGTCCGGTGATCTCGGCGACGATGGCGGCGGCTTCCTCCGGGCTCTCGGTCGCGTTGCCGAGGTGGTCCAGGGCCAGTGTCCGCACACCCGGCGCGACGCCGGCCAGGCGGCGCGCGGCGGTGACGCTCTCCGCCGACAGCAGCCGTCCGTCGTAGGACAGCCGGGACACGGCCCGGCACACACCGGGATGCATGCGGTAGGAGCGGTCCAGGAAATAGCCCCGCTCGGGCGGCAGGGTGTGGTGGCCGTCGACCAGCCAGCCCAGCGCCGATCCGTCGACTGGTTCGGGATGGGTGCCCTGGCTGACTTGCGGGAGTTGCTGCGGGTCGCCGAGCAGCAGCACGTTGCGCGCCGACTGCGCCACCGCGACGGTGTTGGCCAGGCTGAATTGCCCGGCCTCCTCGATCACCAGCAGATCGAGGCTGTCGCGGGCGATCTTGGCGGCGTTGGCGAAATCCCACGCGGTGCCGCCGACGACGCAGCCGTCCTGGCACAGGAACTGCGCGTAGTCGTCGCGGTCCAGTGCGGTCCACCCGGTGGTGACGGTGTGCAGTTTCTTGCCGACCCGGGCGCCGTCCACGCCGGCCTTCATCACGTCGCCGAACAAGTTCTCCACCACCGCATGCGACTGCGCCACCACCCCGACCCGCCAGCCGTGCCGGTCGACCAGGGTCGCGATCACCTTGCCGGAGGTGTGCGTCTTGCCGGTGCCGGGCGGGCCGTGCACGGCCAGGTACGACGAGTCCAGGTCCAGCAGTGCTGCGGTGATGTCCGCGACGGCATCACCGGTGCGCGGCAGTGCCGAGCCGCTGCGCATCCGGGGCGGCCGGCGCAGCAGGATGTCGGTGAGTGCGTCGGCGGGCAGGTTCGGCAATCCGGCGGCCACCAGTTCCGCGGTCCGGGCGATCGAGTCCTGCAGCTGGGTGGTGCCGATCGGCGGTCCTGGGGTCAGCGCGAACGGCACCTGCGTGAACACCTCGCCGTTCTTGGGCTGCCGCTCGACGACGAGGACCTCGGTCGGCGCTTCCGGGTCGTCGCATTCGGTGACCTTCACCGCGCCGAACGCACGCCGGTCCGGGTCGTCGGACAGCCCGGCCGGCGACGGTGGGTCGTACAGCGCGTACATCTCTGCGGCGATCTCGCCGGCCGCGATCTCGCCGAACAACCGGACGTGCCGCTGCGGCTTGCGCGCCCTCGGCGGCGTGTGCCAGTCGGCAACGATCTCGTGGCGATCGGCGATGAAAACCCCGCTGTCGTCCGCCCATTCGTCGACCGGATTGTTCACCCGGTCGAAGTGCGCCCACCAGAACGGCTTGTCTTCGCGCTTGTGGAAACCCTTGGCAGCGGCGACCATCGCGACCGCGGCCTGCGCCGGGCTGCGGACCTCGATGCCGTCGCCGGCGAACTTGAGCAGTGTGCGCTCGACCCGGTCGGGCGCGGAGTCCGCGGCTTCGCGGCTGCCGGTGGTGGCCGACACCGGCGTCGGCCCCCGTGGCGGCACGCCCGACTCGATGGCGCGGGCCATCAGCCAGTCCCGGAGGCGCCGTGTCGAGCGGCAGTCGTAGCGGTTGTACTCCTCGATCTCCTTGAGCACGGTGGCGGCCTCGTCGGTGCGGCCCTCGTCGCGCAGCTCGCAGTAGCGGGCGTACTCGGTGATCGAGGCGGTGGCATTGGTGACCTCGCCGTCGCGCAGCTCGTTGCCCATGTAGAGCGGCTCCAACGACTTGATGCTGTAGTTCTCGGTGCCCACCCGGATGGTCTTGCGCACCAAGGGGTACAGGTCGACGAGCACACCGTCGCGCAGCAGTTCGTCGATCTCGCGCTCACCTTCGCCGTAACGCCCCGCCAGCCGCAGCAGCGTGCTCTTCTCGTAGGCGGCGTAGTGGTAGATGTGCATACCCGGGTGGCGGCGTCTTCGCTTGCGCACCATGGCGAGGAAATCCTTGAGCGCCTGACGTTCGTCGGGGCGGTTGTGCGCCCAGAACGGATGGAACTCGTCGTTGACCGTCAGCACGCCCCACAGGTACTCAAGCCCCCACTCACGGCCGTCGCCGGTCCACAGCGGGTCGCCCTCGAAATCGAAGAACAGGTCACCCCGGTCGACGTCGGGCAGCACCATCAGCGGCTGCGCGTCGACCAGTTCATACGGCGGCTTGCCGTCCACCCGGTCGGCGAGCTGAAGCCGGGCTTGCGCCGTCAGCGCCGTAACGGTACGAGCGGACAGCTCGGGCACCGGGCCGCGGTGGGCGGCCAGTTCCCGCATGGTGGTGATGTCCGCGTCGAGCAGCCGGGCCCGCTGGCTGACCCGCATTCCGGCGACGAGCAGCAGATCGTCGTGTGCGCGCACCTGCGGCTCACATTCGGAGCACCGGAAGCAGGCCCGGATGTGTTGGTCCT
The DNA here is from genome assembly GCF_025263565.1 of Mycobacterium sp. SMC-8. Taxonomy (NCBI): domain Bacteria; kingdom Bacillati; phylum Actinomycetota; class Actinomycetes; order Mycobacteriales; family Mycobacteriaceae; genus Mycobacterium; species Mycobacterium sp. SMC-8. The sequence goes on along the minus strand of NZ_CP079865.1, from coordinate 6,335,996 downwards.
GCCAGCTCACCGGCCGCCCGCCGGACAGGTGGTCGTCGAGCAGCCGCTGCAGCGCGTCCCGCCGCGGCCGGTAGACCGGCAGCAGCTCGTCGACCGGGTAGCTGACGGTGGTGCCGTCGCCGAGCACCAGGTCTACTTCGTCGGCGACGGGAACGCCTGCGGCGGTGAGGGTTTCGGCGTAGGCTGCCATCTGCAGCAGCGCCTCGACCTTGACCGAGCGGGCCAGTTTGGTGTCGCGCAGGCGGTAACGCGGCCGGCCGGGGGTCCTGCCGGGGCCTTGCGGGTCCTCCAGGATCAAAAAGTCGGCGAACCCGACAAACCGGCCATCGAACATCGCGGCCTGATAGATGACCGGTGCCCGGCGTTCGATCGCCTGTCTGGTCTGCTCGGCGGCGGCCGTCAGTCCGGCGACCGTGTACTTGGGCCTGCCGATGATCGCGACGTCGGCCTCGTGCCGGAGGGCATCGAGGTGGCGCTGTTCGTGCTCGTCGCCGAGAGTTGCGGTGCGAGCCAGCAATTCGTCGTCGCCGGACACGGCGGGACCCCATCCCAGCCGCGCGTCGAACGAACGAAGCAGCGCGTACTCACAACGCGCCGCGGCGGCGAGGTCGGAGGCGCTGTAGACGACTCGGACCTCGTCAGCGTCGGTGGCGACGAACACGCAGTCACTGTAGGTGACGCCTCCGACAGCTCGCGGTCCCGCGAAACCGCCACCACGGTAGCGCGCGGCACCGATTCACTACGCTGTGTGCGCTTTCGCGAAACAGCCGCGACAAGCTAGCCGGGCGTGTTGCCGATCAGCTCGACCCCGCTGCCGTTCCACCGAAACTTCACCACGCTGTCCAGCCCGGGCACCCCGCCGGAGTACTTCAGCGCGACGGTGTCACCGGTGCTCTGGGTGGAGTCCAGGCCGTTGAACCCGTAGGTGTCGGGCACCCCGGTCGGGATGAACTTGCCTTGGTGGAACAGCAGCGCGCGGGTGTTCGGGTTCTCCGCGTTGGTGTTGGCTTTGATGATCACCGCGGACAGCTGCGCGCACTCGTTGTAGTTGCCCGCCAACGGCTCGGGGCTCCAGCCCTGGCTGCTGCGCGAGTCGCGTGGCAGCTCGTTGACAGCCCTGGCGATCTCGGGTGCGGCCAGATCGGTCGCGCACGGATCGTCGGCGGGCGCCGGGCCCGGCGGCGGACCGGACGGGGCCGGCGCAGCGGTCGTCGACACCGCGGCGGACGCTCCGGCGCTGGGCTCAGGAGTCTTGGAGACCGTGGAATCCCCGGAGCTGCAGGCGGTGGCGGTCAGCACTGCTGCCCCCAGCAGGAGGGAGCCGATGGTCGCCGCCCTTTTCACAGTTGCGCACCGTACCGGGCCGGGCCCGGGTGCAGGGGAAGGCGCGCAGGGGCGGGAACACCTCGCGACAAGCACTAGACTTCCACCACGATGACGTCGACGAATGCGGAGCCAGAGCCCGCGGACCTGACCTTTGCCGACCTGCGGATACACCCTTCGGTGCTGCAGGCGGTCGCCGACGTCGGCTATGAATCGCCTTCGCCGATCCAGGCGGCCACCATCCCGGCGATGCTGGAAGGGTCCGATGTCGTCGGGCTGGCCCAGACCGGGACGGGCAAGACCGCGGCGTTCGCGATCCCGATCCTGTCCAAGATCGACACCGACAGCCGCCACACCCAGGCCTTGGTCCTGGCCCCCACCCGTGAGCTCGCGCTGCAGGTTGCCGAGGCTTTCGGCCGGTACGGAGCTCACCTGCGGGTCAACGTGCTGCCGGTCTACGGCGGGTCGTCTTACGTGCCGCAGCTGGCGGGTCTCAAGCGCGGCGCCCAGGTCGTCGTGGGCACCCCGGGCAGAGTGATCGACCACCTGGAGAAGGGGAGTCTGGACCTTTCGCACCTGGACTATCTGGTGCTCGACGAGGCCGACGAGATGCTGCAGATGGGCTTCGCCGAGGACGTGGAGCGCATCCTCGCCGACACCCCCGAGTACAAGCAGGTCGCCCTGTTCTCGGCGACGATGCCACCGGCGATCAAGAAGATCACCGCCAAGTATCTGCACGACCCGGTCGAGGTGACGGTCAAGTCGAAGACGCAGACCGCCGAGAACATCACGCAGCGGTACTTCCTGGTGTCGTATCCGCGCAAGATGGACGCGCTGACCCGCCTGCTGGAGACCGAGCAGGGCGACGCGATGATCGTGTTCGTTCGCACCAAGCAGGCCACCGAGGAGGTGGCCGAGAAGCTGAGGGCCCGCGGTTTCGCGGCGGCGGCCATCAACGGCGACATCCCGCAAGCGGTCCGCGAGCGGACCATCTCGCAGCTCAAAGATGGGACCATCGACATCCTGGTCGCCACCGACGTCGCGGCCCGCGGCCTCGACGTCGAACGCATCTCGCATGTGGTGAACTTCGACATCCCGCACGACCCGGAGTCCTATGTGCACCGTATCGGGCGCACCGGACGCGCGGGCAGGTCAGGCACCGCGCTGCTGTTCGTGACGCCGCGGGAACGGCACCTGCTCGGCGCGATCGAGCGGGTGACCCGGCAGAAGCTCGTCGAGTCCGAGCTCCCGTCGGTGGAGGATGTCAACGAGAAGCGGGTCGCGAAGTTCCGTGACTCGATCACCGACGCGCTGGACAAGCCGGGCATCGACCTGTTCCGCACGCTGATCGAGGGCTACGAGCGCGATCACGACGTCCCGATGGCCGACATCGCCGCGGCGCTGGCACTGCAGAGCCGTGACGGGGCGGAGTTCCTGATGACAGAACCCCCGCCGGAGAAGCGGCGAGAACGACGCGAGCGCGACGGTGAGGATCGGGCACCGCGTAAACCGCGCGAGCGGCGCAGCGACCTGGCGACGTACCGGATCGCGGTCGGCAAGCGGCACAAGGTCGCCCCGGGAGCGATCGTCGGAGCGATCGCCAACGAGGGCGGTCTGCACCGTAGCGATTTCGGGCACATCACCATCAACGTCGACCACTCGCTGGTCGAACTGCCGGCCAAACTGTCGCCCAAGACGCTGAAAGCGCTGGAGAACACCAGGATCCAAGGTCAGCTGATCAGTCTCCAACCCGACCGCGGGCCGAAACCGCATCGGGGGAAGCCCAAGTCCAAGTGACCCTGTCCGACCGGGACCGCCTGTCCCTCGGCGACGACGACGTCGGTGGGCTGGAGTCGGTCACGACGACCGGGCGCGTCGCGTCCCTGACGGGAATCCGCGCGGTCGCAGCGCTGCTGGTGGTGCTCACCCACGCGGCCTACACGACGGGCAAGTACCCGCAGGGCTTTGTGGGCCTGGTGTATTCGCGCATGGAGATCGGGGTGCCGATCTTCTTCGTGCTGTCGGGCTTCCTGTTGTTCCTGCCCTGGGTGAAGGCGGCACACGCCGGTGATGCGCCTCCGTCGGTGCGCCGCTACGCCTGGCACCGAGTTCGGCGGATCATGCCCGCCTACGTCGTCACCGTCCTGGCCGCGTACCTGGTCTATCACTTCCGCACGGCGGGCCCGAATCCCGGACACACCTGGGAGGGCCTGTTCCGCAACCTCACCCTGACCCAGATCTACACCGACAACTATCTGTATTCCTTTCTGCATCAAGGCCTTACCCAGATGTGGAGTCTGGCCGTCGAGGTCGCGTTCTACGTGGCGCTCCCAGTGCTGGCCTACCTGCTGCTGGTGGTGCTGTGCCGGCGGCGGTGGCGTCCGGGCCTGTTGCTGACCGGCCTCGCGGCACTGGCTCTGGTGTCGCCGGCGTGGATGTGGTTGGTGCACAGCACGACGTTCCTGCCCGACGGGGCCAAACTGTGGCTGCCCGGATACCTGGCGTGGTTCGTCGGCGGCATGGTGTTGGCGGCGCTGCAGCCGTTGGGGGTCCGGGCTTACGCGCTGGCGTGTGTGCCGCTGGCGTTGATCTGCTACCTGATCGCGTCGACCCCGATCGCCGGTGAACCCACGACCTCGCCGGCGGAGTTGCGGGAGGCCTTGGCCAAGACGGTGTTCTACGCCGTGATCGCCACTCTGGTGGTGGCACCGCTGGCGCTGACCGACCGGGGCTGGTACCCGCGCCTGATGGCCAGCCGGCCGATGGTGTTCCTCGGTGAGATCTCCTACGAGATCTTCCTGATCCACCTCATCACCATGGAACTGGTCATGGTGGAGATCCTGCGCTACCCGATCTACACCGGGTCGGTGTGGTTGCTGTTCTTCGGCACGCTCGCGGTGACGATCCCGCCGGCGTGGCTGTTGCACCGTTTCACCCGCGTCCGGTCTTGAGGAAGGGCCGGGCTCACCGATCAAGTTAGGTTACGCTTACCTGACACAGGGATCGAGGGGTGATGAGTCCATGACGGACACCAGGAAGTCGCGCGGATTCGCGGGCGCGGTGCTCAAGCTGTTGCGCGCTGGGGACTATGAGCTCACGGTCACCGGGCGGACCCAGGTCAGCCCGCATTACCTGCGGCTGAGTTTCCAGGCCGGCGGCCTGCTCACAGACCGTGCGCTGCACCCGACGATGTGGGTCCGGATGTGGTTCTCCGACGGCGACAAGCTGCATCAGCGGGGGTACACCCTGGTCAACCCCGATCCGCAGCACGACACCGTCGACGTCGAGTTCGCGCTGCACGACGGCGTCGCATCCGGCTGGGCCGAACAGGCCCAGCCGGGCGACACCATCGAGGTCACCGTGCTGGGCAGCAACTTCGCGCTGCCCGACCCGCGCCCGGCCGGCTATGTGATCGTCGGCGACACCGCGTCGCTGCCGGCGGTCAACTCGCTGCTCGACGCGATCGGCGACGCGCCCGCCCAGATCTTCCTGGAGGCTGCGCACGACGACGACCGGCAGCTCCCGGTGCGGCGCAGCGCCGACGTGACGTGGGTGGACCGCAAGAACGACGGCGAGGCGCTGGTGTCGGCGGTGGCCGCCTCGGCGTTCGACGCCTCCGACCGCTTCGGCTGGGTGGCCTGCGACAACCGCACCACCCGAGCGGTGGCCAAGCTGCTGCGGGAGGACTACAAGATTGCGCGCAAATCCATCAAGGCGCAGGCCTACTGGGTGGCGTGAGCTGTCGATGACCAGCTGGTGACGGCCTGTCGGCGAAGACGTCAATACCGGGCGTCGGCCGCCGCCGCGCCTTACGCTGACGCTGCGGAGAACCCAAGAAGCGTGGTTCCAGGACGGAGGGCAGCCTTGTCCGATTCAGTAGCGGATCCGGTGCGGCGGGACATCCTGCCGATCCCGGATCCCCAACATGTCGGATTGACGACATACGACGCCAAGGATCCGGACACCACCTATCCGCCGATCACGACGCTGCGGCCGCCCGAAGGCGCGCCCAATGTGCTGATCGTCCTGCTGGATGACGTCGGATTCGGCGCAAGCTCGGCGTTCGGTGGGCCGTGCCAGACCCCGACCGCCGAGCGGTTGGCGGCGAACGGTCTCAAGCTCAACAGGTTCCACACCACCGCTTTGTGTTCTCCGACGCGTCAGGCCCTGCTCACGGGTCGCAATCACCACTCCGTCGGCATGGGTGGTGTCACCGAGATCGCCACGTCGGCGCCGGGCTACTCCAGTATCCGGCCCAAGGACAAGGCTCCGGTGGCGGAAACACTTCGGCTCAATGGCTATTCGACCAGTCAGTTCGGCAAGTGCCACGAGGTGCCGGTTTGGGAGGTGTCGCCGGTCGGGCCGTTCCACCAGTGGCCGACCGGATCAGGGTTCGAGCACTTCTACGGGTTCATCGGGGGAGAGGCCAACCAGTACTACCCCGGACTGTACGAAGGCACCAAGCCGGTCGAACCCGAGAAGACTCCGGAACAGGGTTACACCCTCACCGAGGACCTGGCCGATCGCGCGATCACTTGGGTGCGCCAGCAGCAGGCGCTCACACCGGACAAGCCGTTCTTCATGTACTTCGCCCCCGGCGCCACGCACGCTCCGCACCACGTACCCCGGCAATGGTCCGACAAGTACAAGGGGAAATTCGACGACGGCTGGGACATGTTGCGGGAGAACATGCTCGTCAACCAGAAAGCGCTCGGCGTCGTCCCCGACGACGCGGTGTTGACTGCGCGCCACGACGAGATACCCGCGTGGGACGACATGCCCGCCGAGCTCAAACCGGTGCTCGCGCGGCAGATGGAGATCTACGCCGGCTTCCTCGAACAGACTGACCACGAGGTCGGCCGGCTGATCCACGCGATCGACGAACTCGGCGCGCTCGACAACACGCTGATCTACTACATCATCGGTGACAACGGGGCCTCGGCCGAGGGCACGCCGAACGGCTGCTTCAACGAGATGTGCACCCTCAACGGGCTGGCCGGCATCGAGACGCCGGAGTTCCTGTTGTCGAAGATCGACGACTTCGGCACACCCGACGCCTACAACCACTACGCCGTCGGTTGGGCGCATGCGTTGTGCGGACCGTATCAATGGACCAAGCAGGTGGCGTCGCACTGGGGCGGCACCCGCAACGGGACCATCGTGGTTTGGCCGAACGGGATTGCGGCCAAGGGAGAGACCCGAGATCAGTTCCACCATGTGATCGACGTGGTGCCGACGATCCTTGAGGCCGCAAAACTCCCGGCGCCGACAGTGGTGAACAGCATCCAGCAGGCCCCGCTCGAGGGGGTCAGCATGATGTCCACGCTGCGGGATCGCGACGCCGCGGAGACGCACACCGTGCAGTATTTCGAGATGTTCGGCAACCGCGGGATCTACCACAAGGGCTGGACAGCGGTGACCAAGCACCGGACCCCGTGGATGGCCGACCAGCCGTCGCTCGACGAGGACATCTGGGAGCTCTACGCTCCGCAAGACTGGACCCAGGCACACGACCTGGCAGCGGAGCAACCGGAGAGACTTGCCGCGCTGCAACGTCTTTGGCTGATCGAAGCTGTCAAGTACAACGTCGTGCCTCTGGACGACCGGTCGTTCGAACGGTTCAATCCGGACATCGCCGGGCGCCCACAGTTGATCAAGGGCACGACCCAGACGCTGTTCTCCGGAATGCGGCTGCTGGAGAACTGCGTACTGAACATCAAGAACAAGTCGCATGCGGTAACCGCGGTGATCTCCGTGCCGGACGGAGGGGCCGAAGGTGTCATCGTCAGTCAGGGTGGCGGCGTGGGCGGTTGGTGCATGTACGCCCACGAGAAGCGGCTGAAGTACTGCTACAACTTTTTCGGTATCGAGTACTTCTACGTGACCGCGGACAGTCCCATTCCGCCGGGCCGGCATCACGTCGGATTCGAGTTCGTCTACGACGGAGGAGGTCTCGGTAAGGGCGGAAGCGTCACCCTCTACTGCGACGAAAAGCCGGTCGGGAGCGGACGAGTCGAGCGGACCGAGCCCTTGGCGTTCTCGGCCGACGAGGCCTGTGATGTCGGCTCCGACACCGGCTCACCGACGTCCCCGGATTATGGCCCGCAGGGTAATGGATTCAACGGTCGCATCGATTGGGTGAAGATCGACATCGGCCCGGACAGCCACGACCATCTCATCACCGCCCAGGACAGGTTCACCATCTCGATGGCGCGGCAATAGCCGGATTCACTGCGTGGCCTGAGCCGGCAGCACGATCGGCACCACGAACTCCTCGAGCATGCTGCGCTCGTCGGCCTCATCGCGGCCGGGGAACACCAGCAGCGACGTCATCACGCGCACCAGCCACCGCGCCCGGTGCGCGACCAGATGTGATTCGTCGGGCCCGAGCGAGATCACGAACGCCTCGGTGAGTGCTTTGATCACCTCGGACTGTTCGGCCATCTCTCCGCCGATGGGGCGCTGGGCGGTGGCGAACCACGATGCCAGAGCTGGACTCTGGCGTACGTTCTGCAGCGAGGCCAGCATGCCCTCGATCAGCCGTTCCCGCGGATCGGTGAAGGACATGACGTGGTCGGTCATCTCGCGGTAGAGCCGGTAGGCCTCACGGTGTACGTAGGCGGTGTAGAGCGCCTCGCGATTTTCGAAGTAGCGATACAGCGTGGCTCGGGAACATCCTGCCGCCGAGGCGATTTCATGCATACCGACCGTGGCTGCCGGTTGTTCGGCGAACAGTTCGCCGGCCGCGTCCAGGATGCGGTCGGCGGCCACCTCGGTGCGGCGGGCCGCCAGCCAGTCTCCAGCCATCAGCCCGTTACCGTGAACGGCACCGACAGGGGCCGTCGGACGTAAGAACCGCCGGCCCAGGTGATCCCAGACTCGTCGACCTCGAACTCCGGGATTCGGGTCAGCAACTCGGTCAGCGCCACCCGCGACTGCATCCGCGCCGCGGCGGCGCCCAGGCAATGGTGTGCCCCATGGCTGAAGGTCAGGATGTTGCGGGGCCGGCGGGTGACGTCGAGTTCACCGGCGTCGTCGCCGTACTGGCGTTCGTCGCGGTTGCCCGACCCGTACAGGAACATCACCCGACGGCCTTCCGGAATCGTGACGTCGCCGATCGTGACCTCACGCGTCACCGTGCGGCCCAGCATCTGTACCGGGGAGGTCAGCCGGAGGAACTCGTCGATGGCGTCGGGGATCAGGGTGGGGTCGCCGCTGAGCAGGGCGCGCTGGTCGGGGCGCTGGTGCAGCAGTTGCACCGATCCGCCCAGCATGCCGGTGGTGGTGTCGTTGCCGCCGGTGACCATCGTGAACGTGAACGCCAGAATCGACAGCACCCCGGAGATGTCGCCGTCGGAGCCGACACCGGCGGCCACCAGATGCGACACCGTGTCGTCCTCGGGGTCGGTGCGGCGCCGTTCGATGAGTGCGGTGAAATAGGCCATCATCTCGCCGAGTGCGTCCCCGACCGTCTCCAGCGCTCCAGAAAGACCGCCCACGCTGGTGTTGGCCGCCACGATGGCGTCGGTCCAGCCGTCGAACTTGGCCCGATCCTCGTCCGGCACACCGAGATAGTGGGCGACGACCATCGACGGCAGCGGCTTGAACAGCTCGGCGACGATGTCTCCACCGCCGTTGGCCTTGAGGCGTTCGATCCGTTCGACGACGTACGCGCGGACCTTGGGCTCGACCGCCTCGACCTGGCGCGGAGTGAAGCCCCGCGCAACCAGCTTGCGGAACTCGGTGTGCACCGGCGGATCCTGCATCACCATCGGCGGGTTGTCGGCCAGCCCGATCAGGTCCAGCTCGCCGTAGTTGACGGTCAGCCCGAGCGCCGAGGAGAACGTCTGGTGGTCGCGGGCGGCGGCCCAGATGTCGGCATGCCGGGACAGGACGTAATAGTCACCCGGTTCGGCAGCGTCCAGGCGGTCCTGCGGGACGACGTGGTGCACCGGGTCGCGATCGCGCAGCGCCCGGTACATCGGCCATGGATTCTGCCAGCTGTCCGCGTCGGCGAGCACGAACCGGGCAGGGGAGTTCTGAGACAAAGTCGCAGTCATGTCTTATGGGTACGACAATCGCCAGTGAATGTCAACTATCGCCGGCGTATCCGATCGCGTCGGTGTGGCGCGGCGCGGCGCGGCGCGGCGACGGAAATGACTCGACGTCTCAGATCGCCGCGCCGGGGTTGAGGATGCCGTCGGGATCCAACGCCTGCTTGATGCGGCGGTTGAGCTCCATCACCTCGGGGCCGAGCTGACCGGCCAGCCACGGCCGCTTCAACCTGCCCACGCCATGCTCGCCGGTGATCGTGCCGCCCAGGCTGACCGCCAGATCCATGATCTCGCCGAACGCCTGCTGGGCCCGCTGCTCCATGGCCGCGTCGCTGGGGTCGAACACGATCAGCGGGTGGGTGTTGCCGTCGCCGGCGTGCGCGATCACCGAGATCATCAGGTCGTGCACGCCCGCGATCTTCTCGATGCCGCCGACCAACTCGGCCAGTGCCGGCAGTGGGACGCCGACATCCTCCAGCAGCAGTGTGCCCTTGGCCTCGACCGCCGGGATCGCGAACCGCCGGGCGACGACGAACGCCTCACCCTCGTCCGGGTCCGACGTCGAAAACACTTCCTTGGCACCGTGTTTGGTGAAGACCTCGGCCATGAACTCGGCGTCCTGCGCGCCGGAGGGTCCGCGGTCGTCGCTGGCGGCGACCATCATCGCCGCCGCGTCACGGTCCAGCCCCATCTTGAGCTTGTCCTCGACGGCGTTGATCGCCGCCGAGTCCATGAACTCCAGCATCGACGGCCGGATCCTGCCCGTGATGGTGACCACAGCGTCGGCGGCGTCCTCGACCGAGTCGAACGTCGCCACCACCGTGCAGGCGCCGCTCTGGGCGGGCAGCAGTTTGAGGGTCACCTCGGTGACAACGCCGAGCGTGCCTTCACTGCCGACGAACAACTTCGTCAGTGATAGTCCGGCAACGTCTTTGAGGCGGGGCCCGCCGAGCCGCAGGGCCGTGCCGTCGGCCAGCACCACCTGCAGGCCGAGCACGTAGTCGGTGGTCACCCCGTACTTCACGCAACACAGCCCACCGGCGTTAGTGGCGATGTTGCCGCCGATGCTGCAGATCTCGAACGACGACGGGTCCGGCGGGTACCACAGCCCGTACTCGGCGACGGCCTTCTTCACCTCGGCGTTGAGCAGCCCGGGCTGGGCGACCGCAGTCCGGGTGACGGGATCGACGGTGATGTCACGCATCCTCTCGGTGGACAACACAATGCCGCCGTCGAGAGCCGTTGCGCCGCCGGACAATCCGGTGCCCATACCACGCGGGACCACCGCGATCCGGTGGGCGGTGGCCCACCGCAGCACGGCCTGGACCTCCTCGGTGCGCCGGGGCCGCACCACCGCCAGCGGGGTACCCGCGCCCGGGTCGGCGGCGCGGTCCTGGCGGTAGGACTGCAGAATGTCGGGATCGGTCACGACCGTGCCCTCGGGCAGTTCGGCGATCAGGCTTGCCAGCGGTTGCACAGCCGCCAGTGTAGGTCTGCCCCGGACGCGGCCACGGCAAAGTCAGGCAATGCCCGAATCCGGTCTGGGCTCCAGATCCAGCTCGCGCAACGCCGGCAGGAACACCGCCACGACGCCAAGCGCCAGCATCGGCAACGACAGCGCGAGGAACGTGGTGTGCAGACCGGCCGCGTCGGCCAGCGGACCCGCCAGGATCAGCCCCAGCGGTCCGGCCGCGTAGGCCAGCGATCCCATCACCCCGACCACGCGGCCACGCAGGTGTTGCGGGGCGCGGGTCTGCATCACGTAGTTGTAGATCGGTGCGATCGGGCCGTAGACGAACCCGACGACCGCGCACAGCACCAGGATCACCGGCAGCGGCGGAAGGAACGCGATCACGGTCATGGCCGCTCCCAGCGTCAGCACCGCGGCCAGCATCACGGTGCGCCGCCGCAGGTAGCGCGACATCACCGCATAGCCGAGGGCCCCGACGAGCCCACCGACGCTCAGCGCCATCAGCACCCACCCCAGTTGTGCGGGTTCATTGCGGTCTGTGAAGTACTTCGGGAACAGCACGCTCTCCATCGGCATGTACAGGCCGGTCGCCGCGAGGTCCACGAAGGCCAGCGTGCGCAAGACCTTGTTCTCCCACACGAAGCGCAGACCCTCGACGATGCCGGCCCACACCCCACCGGACATCGCCGACGGGTCGGGCCGCCCGGCGCCTTCCAGCTTCAGCGCGGCGATCGCGACCATCGACAGGACGAACGCCCCCGCGGTCACCCACATCGTGTCGATGCCGCCGAGGGTGGCGATCAGCAGTCCGCCGATGCCGGGCCCGACGATGTAGGCCAGGTTGAACACCGCCTCGAAGACGCTGTTGGCGTGGTCGAGGGTCCACCCGGCGCGCCGCGCCGCCTCGGGGAGCATCGTCTCGCGGGCCGTCATCCCGGCGGGGTCGAAGAACGCACCGAGCGCGGCGAGCGCCGCCAGCACCCCGACGTTGACGGCGTCGGCGCCGAACAGCAGCGCCAGCACCGGCACGGCGGCCACCGACACCGCCGACAGCGCGTCGGAGATCATCGACACCCGCCGGCGGCCGAGGTAGTCGACCGCCGCCCCGGCCAGCAGGGTAGCGGCCAGCAGCGGCAGCGTCCCCGCCATCGCGACGATCGACGCGTCGAGCGCAGAACCGGTGCGCTGCAACACCAGCCACGGGAACGCCACGATCGAGATGCCGTTGCCCGCGCCGGCCATCAGCGCCGCGAACAGGATCAGCAGCAGCGGGCCGCGCCTACTGGGCGCTCGGGTGGGCGTCATGGGTTATCGCCGGGAATCTAACAGCGCCGCGCCCCGCCGGCCACGGAATTTACTGCAGAAGGCTCGGTTTCGCGGCTACCACGTCGCCTCGACGTTGGTGGCGATCTGTTCGGCGATCCGCACCGCGGAGTCACCCGGATCGGCGCTGCACGTGTTGACGTCGACGATCACGTTATTGCGGTGCACCAGCGCCCGCCCGCACCCCCAGCCCGGCGCCGCGGCGTCCTGCTGCATCGCCACGGTGCTCAACGTGCGCTCGCGCTCGGTGATCTGACCGACCTTCCACTGCGTGCCGCTCTGGGTGTCGGTGTACTCATGGCAGGCCGGCCACTGCCGGACCGAGGCGTCGAAAAACTCGGCGGCCTTCTCCAGGTACGGGAAGAGCACCACCGACTGCTTGACGTAGTTCTTCCACGTGCTCTCGGCGCTGCCGTCGTTGAGGCTCTGATCGCGCTCGGCCTGGAACCCGCTGGCGGCGTAGACCCCCCACTCGGCCGCGCCGTCTACGGCGAGGCATTCCGGCGGCGACATGATCGCGCTGTGGTCGGCCATCGTCGCGCGTGACTCCGTCACCGTCATCGCCGGCACGCCCATCGCGGCGGCGGCGTCCTGCGGGCTGAGCAGCAGACCGCCCAGCTCGCGTTCGACCAGCGGCCGCGGAATCATTGTGCGGGTCGGGGTGGCCGACTCCGCGCTGCTGATCGTGTTCGCGCATCCGGTGACCACGATGCAGATGCCCAGGATCGCCGCTTTCGCCCGTCGCATAGTGTCCCCCAATCGAAACGCTGCGCGACCAATGGTGCGGGAGTAGCGATCGCCCGCGTGTGAGGGAAGCGGTGTTTCGTGATAACGATGAACGGTGCTTTCTGGTAACGAATGACGCGGCCCGGTAACGAATGATGCGTCCCTCGCAGCAACGGCTGCCGCACCCGCGCACCGGTGAACTGTTCACCTCGCCGGTGCGGCCGGGTAGCGGCTGGCCGGGTGACCCCGCGACGCGACGGACAGCGGTGGCGGCCACGCCGGCCGATGTGGCGGCGATCGCGGAGGCGGCCACGAGCCTCAAGCAGGTCGACGCCGGGATCTCGGTGTGCCGGGCCTGCCCGCGGCTGGTGCGTTGGCGGGAGGAGGTCGCCGTCGAGAAGCGCAGATCGTATGCCGACGAGCCGTACTGGGGACGGCCGGCGACGGGACTGGGGCCGGCGCGGCCCCGCATCTTCGTCGTCGGTCTCGCCCCGGCCGCGCACGGGGCCAACCGGACCGGGCGGGTGTTCACCGGGGATCGCTCTGGCGACTTCCTGTTCGCCTCGCTGTACCGCAGTGGTCTGGCCAACCAGCCGACGGCCACCGACAGCGGGGACGGGCTGGAGCTCATCGACGTCCGCGTGGCGGCCGCCGTACGGTGCGCGCCGCCGGGCAACGCGCCGGCTCCGGCCGAGCGCAGCACGTGCGCGCCGTGGCTGGACGCCGAGTGGCGGCTGGCCGGCGCCGGCGTGGGGGTGATCGTCGCGCTGGGCGGGTTCGCATGGCAGGCGGCGCTGGCGATGCTGCGCCGGGCGGGCGCGTCGGCCGGAACACCCGCGCCGAAGTTCGGGCACGGCGCCACGGCCGCGGTGCGGACGCCCCGCGGGGACGTCACGCTGCTGGGCTGCTATCACCCAAGCCAGCAGAACACCTTCACCGGCCGGCTGACCCCACAGATGATGGACGACATCTTCGCCACCGCCCGTGAGATATCGGCGTGACCGTCCTCGCTCAGCGACCCTCGCTCAGCGACAGAGTCCACGTCGAAATTCCGCCGGAAACCAGGGACGGAAACAGGGAACGGACCGGTACCGCGGGGCGTTGAATTGGGAATGCGGCTCTCAGTTCTCGACCTCGTACCCGTGCGCTCGGACCAGAGCACCTCCGACGCGATCGCCGCGTCGACGCTGCTGGCCCAGACCGCCGACCGGCTGGGATACACCCGCTACTGGGTCGCCGAACACCACAACATGCCATCGGTCGCGGCCACCAGCCCTCCGGTGCTGATCGCCCACCTGGCCGCGCACACGTCGACGGTGCGACTGGGTTCCGGCGGCGTGATGCTGCCCAACCACGCGCCGCTGGCGGTCGCCGAACAGTTCGCCCTGTTGGAAGCGGCCCACCCCGGACGCATCGACCTCGGCATCGGACGGGCCCCGGGCTCGGATCCGGTGACGTCGCTGGCGCTGCGCGGGGCGGCCGGCCGCGACGAACGCGACATCGAGGCGTTCCCCGAGTACCTCGACGACGTGGCCGCGCTGATGAGCAGCGAGGGAGTACGGGTGTCGCTGCCGCGCGACCTGATGCGCGACAACTACATCCTCAAGGCCACTCCTGCCGCGGTCACCGAACCGCGGCTGTGGCTACTGGGTTCGTCGATGTACTCCGCGCGTCTGGCCGCCGCCAAGGGCCTGCCGTACGTGTTCGCACACCACTTCGCCGACCACGGCACCGAGGAGGCGATGCAGTACTACCGCGACAACTTCCGGCCCAGCGAGCTGACTCCGGAGCCGGTCACGTTCCTGACGGTCAACGCCGTCGTCGCCGAAACCCGGGACGAGGCCATGCGCTTGATCCTGCCCAACCTGCAGATGATGGCGCGGCTTCGGACAGGGCAGCCGCTGGTGCCGATCGACCTCGTCGAGGACGCCGAAGCCCGGGACGTCGATCCGCGGGCCCGCGCCGTCATGGACGCCGGGCTGCGTCAGGCCGTGGTGGGCTCGCCAGCCGACGCGGCCGGCCAGGTGCACGAGCTGGCTGAGAAGTTCGGCGTCGACGAGGTGATGGTGCATCCGGTGGCGTCGGCGTACCGCGGGGTCGACCCGGCGACCGCGCCGGCGCGCGAGACCACGCTGGAACTGCTGGCCAGGGAGATCTTTTAGCTCTTCGGTGTGAGCCGGACCAGCGGGATGCTGCGCGAGGTCCGTTTCTGATAGCCCTCGTAGCGGTTCGAGTTCCCGTCGTTGACCATCTTCCACAGCCGCGGATAGTCCGGATCGCCGGCGAGCACCGGGGTGGCGGTCACGGCCAAACGCCTTGGTCCGATGTTGATCTCGATATCCGGGTCAGCCTTCAGGTTGTGATACCAGCCGGGGGACTTCGGGTCACCGCCTTTGGAGGCGACGACGTAGTAGCTTGCGCCGTCGGGGAAGTACGACAGCGTGTTGGTGCGCGGCTTCCCGGTCTTGGCGCCCACGGTGTGCAGCAGCAGCGACGGCGCAACGCCGGGCAGCGGGATGCGATGGCCGATGCGCCCGCCGGTGCTCTTGTACAGCTTGTCGTGCAGCATCAGCAGCCGAGTGCCGATGTTCTGTTCCACCCACTGCGCAATGCCCATGGGTCATTCTTTCTCGGCGGCATCGAGTTGCGCCAGTGCTTCGCGCAGCAGCCGTCCGGTCTCCTCGCGGTCGGGGTCGCGGCGTATCAGCATGCCCTTGGCGAACTTCACCTTGTCGCCGTCGCGCCGCGGCACCACGTGCAGGTGGACATGGAACACCGTCTGGAACGCGGCCTTGCCGTCGTTGACGGCGATGTTGTTGCCGTCGGCGTGTAGTCCCGACGCGCGGGCCGCCTTCGCGATGCGCTGACCCAACATCGCCATTGCGGCCAGCGTCTGGGGCGGGGTGTCGGTCAGATCGACGGTGTGCGCCTTCGGGAACACCAGTGTGTGTCCGCGGGTGAACGGCCGGATGTCGAGGATGGCGAGAAAGTCGTCGTCCTCGTGGATGCGGATGGCGGGGGCCTCACCGGCGACGATGGCGCAGAAGACGCAGGACATCCCGTGAGGTTAACGCCTACCCGTGCCGTGTGGCTCGATCGTTGAGGCGGCGGTCGCGCTCGTCGGCGGACATGTCCTCGATGCGGACCATGTCGGTGATCTGGCGCCAGGCGTCCAGTTTGCGGTCGAAGGACATGGTCTGCGCCGGGCTGGTCGACGGCAGCCGGCGGTAGCGCAGGGTGTCCCGCGCGCCGACGAGCCGGCCGTAGTTCTTCTCGGCGGCGGCGCCGTTGAAGTACACGTGGGTGATTTCGGGGTGCGCGGCGTAGAACCCGTCGAAGTCGTTGGGCGCCATGCTGTCCGGCTCGACGGCCGAGTCGAGGCTGCCGATCCTGCGGCAGTGTTTGAGCACATCCCACACCGCGACCCCGGCACCCGTCAGCGTGGCAACGCGGTGCTCGTACGGGCCTGCGGGGTCGAATCCGAACAGCTCGCCCATGATGGCCCAGAACGCATTGCGCGTGTAGGCGTAGTAGCGCTGCGCCTGCAGTGACGCGACACCGGGCATGTTGCCCAGAATCAGGATGCGGGCACCGGCCGCGGCGAGCGGCGGGAAGCTCTGCAGCGTCGGGGAGGTCATGTGCCCGACTATGCCGTATACCTTGGGCGGGTGGCCGAACACCTCGATCTGGAGACATCCGGGCTGCTCGATGGGCTCGAAGGCGCCGCGCGGGCCGAGCGTGCCGAGTTGATCCGCTGGCTGGCCGAACGCGGGGTCGGCCTCGATCAGATCCGCGGTAACCCGGCGCCCATGCTGCTGGCGTCGCGGCGGGTCATCGGTGACGACGGCCGGTACGTGTCGGCGCGGCAGGCCGCGTCGCAGGCCCGCGTCGACCTGGCGCTGTTCGAGCGGATTCAGCGCGCCATGGGACTGCCGCGAGTGGACGATCCCGACGCCGAGGTGTTTCTGCGTGCCGATGCCGAGGCGGCGAAGTTCACCCGTGATTTCCTCGACGTCGGGATCGATCCCGATGAGCTGGTGCAGATCACCAGGCTCCTCGGTGACGGGTTGTCCCGGGCGGCCGAGGCGATGCGCCATGCCGCGTTGGCCGCCGTGATACGCCCGGGCGCCACCGAATTGGAGATCGCGCAGGCGTCCGAGAGCCTCGTGGCGAACGTGGCGCCACTGCTCGGTCCGATGATCCAGGAGGTCCTGCTGCTGCAGCTGCGCCACGCGATCGAGACCGAGGCCGTCAACGCGACCGAACGTGCTGAGGGACAACATCTGCCGGGTGCGCGGCTGGTGACGATCGGGTTCGCCGACCTGGTCGGGTTCACCAGGCTGGGCGAGGCGGTTCAGCCTGAGGAGCTGGAGCACCTGTCGCAGCGCCTGGCGGACATGACGCGCGAATTCGCGCTTGCCCCGGTGCGATTCGTGAAGACGATCGGTGACGAGGTGATGCTGGTCAGCCCGGAGCCGGCGCCGCTGCTGGAGACGATGCTGCGCCTGGTCGAGGAGACCGAGGACGAGGACGACTTCCCGCGGTTGCGCGCCGGTGTCGCGACCGGCATGGCGGTCAGCCGCGCCGGGGACTGGTTCGGCAGCCCGGTCAATCTCGCCGCCCGGGTCACCGGTGCGGCGCGGCCGGGGTCGGTACTGGTGGCCGAATCGGCCCGGGAAGCGATCGGCGACGACGAGCGGTTCACCTGGTCGTTCGCCGGGGCCAAGCACTTGAAGGGGATCAAATCGGATGTGAAAGCCTTCCGGGTACGTCGGCAGAGCTCTGAGAAACGCTGAAAACTCTTCTGCCACTTTGGTTTCTCTGGTCACGTGGCGGAATGGATCTGTCGGTGGTTCGAACTAGTGTTCGAGGTATGGAGTTGGTGTCGGAGGCGGTGGGGGCGATCGTCGAGCAGATCGGTGTGCTGTCCAAGGCCGCCGATGAGCTCTCGCACCGCGAGTTGGTCGGGCTGCTGGCCGAGCTGACCACGGTGTTGCGCAGCGTGCCGGCGCTCGAGCACAAGGTGTTGGCCCGGTTGATCGAGGAGACCGAGCCGCATCGGCTCGGGGAATCGTCGTGGAAGGGCGTTCTGACCACCTCGCTGCGGGTCAGTGGCGCCGAAGCGGGGCGGCGGCTGCGACGGGCCAAAATGCTCGGGCCGCGGCGGGCGATGACGGGCCAGCCTCTTGCGCCGGTGTGGGAAGCCACCGCCGCCGCCCAGGCTCAGGGCGTGCTGGATGACGAGCACATCACGGTCATCGCGAAGTTCCACCAGAAGCTACCCGCCTGGGTGGATGTGGACACCCGCGCGGCCGCCGATGCCCACCTGGCCGCCCTGGGCTCGGGTCTGGGTCCCGACGAGCTCGATGCGGCCGCGGGGCGGTTGTTGATGATGATCGATCAGGACGGCCCCGAACCCGCCGACGACGAGGTGGCCCGGAAACGCTGGGTGAAGATCGGCAAGCAGCAGCGCGACGGGTTTCGCAAGCTCTCCGGCTACCTGGACGCCGAACTGGGCGCCTACCTGGAGGCGACCCTGGCCAAAGAGGCCGCCCCCGGGGCCAACATGCCCGACCAACAGCCGGGCGAGGATGGGGCACCGGAGACCGCGTGTGGCGATACCCGCACCGAAGGGCAGCGCAATCACGACGGCCTCAAAGCCCTGCTGCGCCGCACCCTCGAATCCGGACAGCTGGGCAGCCACAACGGGTTACCAGTGACCGTGATCGTCTCGACCAGCTTGCAGGAACTGGAAAAGGGGGCCGGGGTGGCGGTCACCGGCGGCGGCTCGCTGCTGCCGATGCCCGATCTGATCCGGATGGCCGCCCGCGCCCACCACTACCTCTACGTCTACGACGAACACACCGGTCAAAGCCTCTACCTCGGCCGGGCCCAACGGCTGGCCAACGCCGCCCAGCGGATCGTCCTGCACGCCCGTGATCGTGGCTGCACCCGGCCCGGCTGCACCGTGCCGGGGTACTGGTGCCAGGTCCACCACGCGGCCGCGGACTGGAAAAACGACGGCCAGACCGACATCGACGACCTCACCCTGGCCTGCGGACCGCACAACCGGATGATCGAGAACACCGGCTGGACCACCACCAAAAACGCCAAGAACCAGACCGAA
The DNA here is from genome assembly GCF_025263565.1 of Mycobacterium sp. SMC-8. NCBI lineage: Bacteria > Bacillati > Actinomycetota > Actinomycetes > Mycobacteriales > Mycobacteriaceae > Mycobacterium > Mycobacterium sp. SMC-8. Next base: position 6,316,972 of record NZ_CP079865.1, on the reverse strand, counting down.
TGGCACCCGCCACCCGAACTCGACGCCGGCCAACACCGCACGCAGCTGATCAATGGCTACCACCACCCCGAACGCCACCTACTCCCCGACAACGAGGACGACGACGATCCGTGATCAGCGGGACGGCGTGAACGCGCGCAGCCGAAGGCTGTTGCTGACCACGAACACAGAACTGAAAGCCATCGCGGCGCCTGCGATCATCGGGTTGAGCAGCCCGGCAGCGGCCAACGGCAGCGCCGCGATGTTGTAGGCGAACGCCCAGAACAGGTTGCCCTTGATCGTGCTCAACGTCCTGCGGGACAACCGGATCGCGTCCGGCACCGCCCTCAGGTCGTTGCTGACCAGCGTCAGGTCACTGGCCTCGATCGCGACGTCGGTGCCGCTGCCCATCGCCAACCCGAGGTCGGCTTGCGCCAGCGCCGCTGCGTCGTTGACGCCGTCGCCGACCATCGCGACCACCTTGCCGCTGTCCTGGAGGCGTCTGACGGTGTCGACCTTGTCCTGTGGCAGCACGCCGGCGACCACCTCGTCGATGCCGACCTCGGCGGCGACCGCGCGTGCGACCGCCTCGTTGTCACCTGTCACCATGATCGGCGTCAATCCCAGCTGCTTCAGCAGCGAAATCCCCTCGGCGGAACTGGGTTTGATCGCGTCGGCAACCATCAGCACGCCGCGGGCGCGACCGTCCCAGCTCACCACGACCGCTGTCTGGCCGTCAGCTTCGGCGCGTGCCACCACGGCGTGGACGTCGTCGGGGATGTCGGCCGAGTGCTCCACCAGCAGGCGGGACCGGCCCAGCAGGACCGTCCGGCCGTCCACCTCACCGGACACCCCGAGGCCCCGCAGGTTGGTGAACGCCGCGACCTCGGGCAACTCGCCGAGCTTTTCGCGTGCGCCGGTGGCGATGGCACGGGCGATCGGATGCTCCGACGGGTTCTCCACCGCGCCGGCGATCCGCAGCACCTCGTCGGGCTGCTCCCCGTCGGCGGCGAACACGTCAACCAGCGTCATGTTGCCCGTCGTCACCGTGCCGGTCTTGTCGACGATCACCGTGTCCACCCGGCGGGTGTCCTCGAGCACCTCGGGACCCTTGATCAGGATGCCGAGTTGGGCCCCGCGGCCGGTGCCGACCATCAGCGCCGTCGGCGTCGCGAGGCCCAGTGCGCACGGGCACGCGATGATCAACACCGCGACCGCTGCGGTGAACGCCGCGGCCGGTGAGAACCCGCTGCCGATCCAGAAGCCCAGGGTGGCCACCGACAACGCGATCACGATCGGGACGAACACCCCGGAGATCCGGTCGGCCAGCCGCTGCGCCTGCGCCTTGCCGTTCTGTGCGTCCTCGACAAGGCGTGCCATCTGCGCAAGCTGCGTGTCGGCGCCCACACGTTCGGCACGCACCACCAGACGGCCGTCGACGTTCACCGTCGCTCCGACCACCTGGTCGCCGGGGGCCACCTCCGCCGGCACCGATTCGCCGGTCAGCATGGACGCATCGACCGCCGAGGCGCCCTCCAGCACCACGCCGTCGGCGGCGATCTTCTCGCCCGGCCGCACCACGAACTCGTCGCCGATCGCCAACTGGTCGATCGGAATGCGTTGCTCTGCACCGGCTCTGCGGACGGTGACTTCGCGGACGCCGAGCTCCAGCAGCGCCCGCAGCGCGGCTCCGGCACGTCGTTTGGCCCGCGCCTCGAAGTAGCGGCCCGCCAGGATGAACGTCGTCACCCCGGCGGCGGCTTCGAGGTAGATGTTGGCGCTGCCGTCGGTGCGGGCAATGGTCAGCTCGAACGGGTGCGTCATCCCCGGAACACCCGCCGTGCCCCAGAACAGCGCATAGACCGACCAGCCGAACGCGGCGAGCGTGCCGATCGAGACCAGCGTGTCCATCGTGGCGGCTCCGTGGCGCAGATTCGTCCACGCCGCCTGATGGAACGGCCAGGCGCCCCACACCACCACCGGCGCGGCCAGCGTCAGCGACAGCCACTGCCAGGAGGTGAACTGCAGCGCCGGCGCCATCGCCATCGCGATCACCGGGATCGAGAGGGCGACGCAGATCAGCAAGCGGCGCTTCAGCGCGTCCGCCGGATCGTCGGGATCTGCGGCGGCATCTGCCGATTCGGCCGGGGGCTGCGGCAGCGCAGCCTGGTATCCGGCGGATTCGACCGCCGTGACCAGCTGTTCGGGGGTGATCTGCTGGTCGTATTCGACGCGCGCCTTCTCGGTCGCGAAGTTCACCGTGGCGCTGACGCCGTCGAGCTTGTTCAGCTTCTTCTCGACCCGCGCCGCGCAGGACGCGCAGGTCATCCCGCCGATGGTCAGTTCGACCGTGTTCATCGATGCACGCCTCCGTGATGGTCGCTCGTCGCGGGGGCCACGCCGTCGGGCGCGGGTCCGAAGGTATGGCCCACCCACAGCGACGCCGCGAACACCACGGCGAGCATGGCGAGGAAGGTGGCGATCTTCACCGGGGTGGTCATCACGGTCAGCTCGCCAGCGAGTAGCCGGCCTCTTCGACCGCCGCGCGGATGACCGAGGGGTCGACCGGGTCGTCACTGTCGATCGTGACCGTACCGTTGGTGACGTCGACGTCGACCCCGACAACGCCGGGGATGTGGACGAGCTCGGCGCGCACGGAGTTGGCGCACCCCCCGCAGCTCATTCCCTCGACGGTGATGGTGGTGGTGCTCATCGGGCTCCTCCCGCATTGTCTGAACTTTATGTACCATACCCCCCTAGGGTATCGAAGTCACACGAAGGGAGCGCAAGTTGCTAGCGAAACGCAGTCTGCAGGTCGGGGCGGGCGCAATGGGGGCCACCGTCGCTCTGCTGTTGTCCGGCTGCAGCGATGTGGGAACGCAGACCGCCGAAGATGACCACGCGACCCACGCACACGAGACGACCTCCCAGGCGGCCGCAGGTGAGCACGGCCACAACGAGGCCGATACGGCGTTCGCGCGCGACATGATCCCGCATCACGAACAGGCCATCGTGATGAGCGACATCATCCTGGCCAAACAGGGCATCGACCCCCGGGTGACGGAACTGGCCGAGCAGATCAAGGCCGCTCAGGGTCCGGAGATCGACACGATGCGTCAGTGGCTGAACCAGTGGGGCGCCCCTGCGGCCTCTGGCCACGAGGGCCACGACATGGGTGGCGACATGGGAGGCGACATGGATCACGCCGCGATGGGGATGATGACCGACGCGCAGCTGGAACAGTTGCGTCAGGCGCAGGGCGTCGACGCCGCCCGTCAGTTCCTGACCGGGATGATCGCCCACCACGAAGGCGCGGTCAGGATGGCCCAGACCCAGGTGGACACCGGGCAGTCCGCGGACGCCACGCACCTGGCGCACGAGATCATCGACACCCAGCAGCGGGAGATCGCCACCATGAAGGAAATCCTGGGCTCCCTGTAGGTTCACCGGATGCGCATCCTCGTCCAGCGGGTGACCTCGGCTCGGGTGACGGTGGCCGGCGAGACCGTCGGCGAGATCCATCCACAACATCAGGGTCTGCTCGCGCTCGTCGGCGTCACGCACGACGACGACCCCGCCAAGGCCCGCCGGATGGCCGAAAAGCTGTGGTGGCTGAGGATTCTCGACGACGAGATGTCGGCCGCCGATGTCGGGGCGCCGATCTTGGTGGTCAGCCAGTTCACCCTTTACGGCAATACGACCAAGGGGCGACGGCCGACGTGGAACGCCGCGGCGCCGGGTTCGGTCGCAGAGCCGTTGGTCGATGCGTTCGCCGCGGCGCTGGCCGACCTCGGCGCCGAGGTGGCCTGTGGCGTCTTCGGCGCCGACATGCAGGTCGAGCTCGTCAACGACGGGCCGGTCACCGTGATGCTCGAACTGTGACCTACTGCGGGGTGGTGACCGGAATCCCTTCGGAGGGTTGGACGATCACGAACCCGTTGCCGTAGAACGACACCTGCATCGCCTCACCTGAGCCCCGGCCGATCAGCGCCCCGGCCTTGAAGCTGGTCTTGAGCTGCGTCTGCAGGTTCGCCGACCACGCGACCACGGCGTTGGTGTCGGCGAACGTCGGGGCCTCGGCGGCGTTGAGCACCACGGGCGGGCCGTCGGTGGTCAACGCCACCCATCCGGTGCCGCGCAGCATGGTGTTGAACAGTCCGCCTGCGACCATGCTGCCGCCCTTGACCCGCTCGATGTTCCAATCCAGGCTCGTCGAGAAGGCCAGCACGTTCTTGCCGCTGATCGACAGGCCGGAGTTGGTCAGGTTGAGCAGGTGCACGTCGTAGGCGCGGTCGGCCAGAAACACGTCCCCCTGCCCCTGGCACCGCATCAGCGGAAGGCCCTCGCCGGTCAGCGCCTTCTTCAGGAACTTCGAGGCGCCACCGCCCTCGAACGCGAAATCCACGTTGCCCTGGTAGGCGACCATCGAGCCCTGCCGGGCCATGAAGGGCTCGCCGAGCCGCACCCGGAGCAGTTTGGTGTTCTGGTTCGCGATCGGTTTGGCTTCCTTCTCGCTGAAGCGCCCGTCGACGAGATCGCCGCTGATCCCGGCGAATCCGTCCGCTCCGCCAGGAACCGCCTGCGCCTGATGCTGTCCGGGATGTTGCTGCGGCGCCTGTGGACCGGGTTGTTGCTGGGGCGCCCCCGGTCCGGGGGCGCCGCCCAGCGGCGCGCGCTGCAGTTGTCCGTGATGAGAGACCTGGTCCGTCCACTGCCGTCCGTCATGCCACCGGTAGTCGAACCGGCCCTCGGGATCGGGCTGCCAACTGCCTTGTCCGGGTCCTGTCATCGCCGCCTCCTCGGGTGGGTCGTCTTGGTTTCACCCTATGACCGTCGCGGCGGTGCTCAGCTGGCATTCTGGCGATATGGCCAAGGAAATCGACCGCCGGCGCGCCCAGGGCGCCCTGGCTGTCATCAAGGAGCATCCGGCGATGGTGTTGTTCGCGCTGTCACCGGCGCTGGCGGCACTCGGGCTGGTGTGGTGGTTGCTGGGGGCGGGATGGGCGATTGCGCTGTTCGTCGTTCTGGCTGTCGGCGGGGGTGTCCTCGTGCTCGGTAAGCGCTGACCTGCTGATTCAGCTCTCGGCGAACCCGGAACCGCCGCGCCTTTAACGGTGTAAGCATGTAATCATGCGACATCATCCTCATGGCCGACGCGCCGGCCGCTCCGGCGGCTGGCAGCAGGCCGATCAACCCGATGCGGCGGACGCCGGCGAATGGTTCGCCGGACGCCTGCCCGACGACTGGTTCGCCGGTGACCCCGAGGTCGTCGTCGACCGCGAGGAAATCACCGTCATCGGTCGTCTCCCCGAATCCGACAACCCCGAGAGCGAAGCCCGCGCCTCCGGCCGTGCCGCCCGCTTCCGCGAGCAGACCCGCGCCGAACGCATGCAGATCGCCGACGAAGCCGAGGCCCGGTACGGGCGCAAGGTGTCGTGGGGCGTCGAGATTCCCGGTGACGGTCAACCGGAGCGAATCCTGTTCACCCACCTCGCGGTTCCGGTGATGACGCGGCTGCGGCAGCCTGAGCGCCGGGTGCTCGACACGCTCGTCGACGCGGGCGTCGCCCGGTCCCGCTCCGATGCCCTTGCGTGGTCGGTGCGGCTGGTCGGCGAGCACGCCGACGAGTGGCTGGGCAAACTCCGTGCCGCCATGCGCGAGGTCGACGACCTGCGGGCCGAGGGGCCGCAACTCTAGGCGCCCCGCCAGCCGGGGGTGACCGCCACGTACGTGGAGTTCAGCACAACGCTCACTCGTCAGCGGCCGGCCATCATCCAGTACTCGCCGTGCCGGGCCATCAACTCGTCGTGGGTGCCGCGTTCGACGATCCTGCCCGCCTCCATGACCAGGATCGTGTCCGCATCCCGGATGGTGGAGAGCCGGTGCGCGATGATGAAGCTCGTCCGGTCCCGCCGCAGCCGGCTCATCGCCCGCTGGATCAGCACCTCGGTGCGGGTGTCCACCGAGCTGGTCGCCTCGTCGAGGATCAGCAGCCGCGGTTGCGCCAGCACCGCGCGGGCGATCGTGATGAGCTGCTTCTCCCCGGCGCTGATGTTGGTGCCGCCGTCGTTGATCCGCGTGCCGTAGCCGTCGGGCAGGGTCTGCACGAAACGATCGACGTAGGCGGTCCGGGCCGCTTCGAGCACCTCGTCGTGGCCGGCCCCGGGACGGCCGTAGGCGATGTTCTCGTAGATCGTGCCGGCGAACAGCCAGGTGTCCTGCAGCACCATGCCGATGCGTGACCGCAGCGACTCGCGGCTCACCGAGGTGATGTCCACGCCGTCGAGCAGGATGCGGCCGGCGTCGACGTCGTAGAACCTCATCAGCAGGTTCACCAGTGTGGTCTTGCCTGCGCCGGTCGGCCCGACGATCGCGACGGTGGTGCCGGGGTCGACGACAAGGCAGAGATCTTCGATCACCGGGACGTCGGCCCGGTAGCCGAACCGCACCCGGTCGAACTCCACCCGCCCGGTGCGTCCATCGTCGCCGGCCGGCAACGTGACCGGCGCATCCGGGGGCTCCTCCTCGGCGTCGAGGAGGTCGAAAACCCGTTCGGCGCTGGCGATCCCGGACTGCAGCGTGTTGTACATCCCGGCGATCTGGGTGAGCGGCTGGTTGAACTGGCGGACGTACTGGATGAACGCCTGGATACCGCCGAGCGTGATCTGCCCGGTGGCCACCTGGACCCCGCCGAGCACCGCGACCGCGACATAGCTCAGGTTGCCGATGAAGATCGTGGCCGGCGACACCAGCCCCGACAAGAACTGGGCCCCGAAGCTGGCGCGATAGACGTCGTCGTTGAGTTCGGTGAACTGCTCCTCGGCCCGGGTGCGGTGGCCGAAGGTCTTGACGACGGTGAACCCGCTGTAGGTCTCCTCGATGTGCGCATTCAGCCGGCCCGTATTGGTCCACTGCGCGACGAACAGCGTGCGGGACCGCCGGGCGATCGAACGAGTCACCCACAGCGACAGCGGCACCGTGACCACCGTGAGCAGCGTCAGCATCGGCGAGATCGTCAGCATCATCACCAGCACACCGATCACCGTCAGCACCGAGGTCAGCAGCTGGGTGATCGACATCGTCAGGGACTGCTGCAGGTTGTCGACGTCGTTGGTGACCCGGCTGAGCACCTCGCCGCGCTGCCGCGAGTCGAAGTACCGCAGCGGCAGCCGGTGCAGCTTGTCCTCGACATCGGAGCGCAACATCACCATGGTGCGTTGAACCACCACGTTGAGCAGCCTGGCCTGCACCCAGACCATCAGGGCGGCAACCAGATACAAGCCCAGCGCCAACGCCAGCGTGCGCGCCACAGCCCCGAAATCCACCCCCTGCCCGGGCACGACGTCCATACCCGAGAGCAGGTCGGCGAACGTGCCGTCACCGCGAGCCCTGGCGGCCTCGACGGCCTGCTCCTTGGTCTGGCCGGTCGGCAGCTGCCGGCCGATGACGCCGTTGAACAGCAGGTCGGTCGCGTGCCCGAGGATGCGCGGGCCGATCACCCCGACGGCGATGCCGCCGATTCCGAGCAGCATCACCGCGACGGTCAGTCGGCGGTGTGGTGTCAGTCGTCGCAACAGCCGCAGCGCCGACCCCTTGAAGTCCCGGGACCGGGTCTGCGGGGGCTCGTTCATCCGCATCGGGCGTGCCAGCGGGCCGCTCACCGCTCACCTGCCGGCACCGCTTGCGAGTCCGCGAACTCCCGGTAGGGCTGGCAGGTGCCGAGCAGGTGCTCGTGGGTGCCGGCGCCCACCACCCGACCGTCATCGACGACGACGATCAGGTCGGCCGCGGAGACGGTCGAAATCCGTTGCGACACGATGATGACGGTGGCCGAGGCGGAGACCCCGCGCAGGTGGTCGCGGACCCGCGCGTCGGTGTGCACGTCCAGTGCGGAGAACGCGT